>NZ_JBMMKT010000006.1:0-171603 GCF_057626615.1 Marinomonas sp. HM11-D
GAGAGTAACTCAGTAAAGAGGCGCCTAGTGCGCCTCGTCCCAGTTGTTCCCAACCCCTGCCTCAACCAACAATGGCACATCTATCTCGCTACTTGTCTGCATGATCTCGACGATTTTCTCTTGCGCGGCATCTAGGTCTTTCTCAGCCACTTCGAAGATCAATTCATCGTGTACTTGCATGATCATTTTCACGTCTAGGTCGGTTTCGGCGAGCCAGTTGTGCATGTTGATCATGGCGCGTTTGATGATGTCGGCGGCGGAGCCTTGCATCGGGGCGTTGATCGCGGTGCGTTCAGCGGCTTGGCGCATCATGGCGTTACGGGCTTTGATCTCTGGTAGGTACAAACGACGACCAAAGATGGTTTCCACGTAGCCTTTTTCTTTGGCGCTTTCACGGGTGTTGTCCATGTAAGTGCGCACGCCCGGGTAGCGTTCAAAGTAGCGCTGTACGTATTGCTGTGCTTCTGGGCGGCCAATGCCTAGCTGTTTCGCTAGACCAAAGGCGGACATGCCGTAGATCAGGCCGAAGTTGATGGCTTTGGCGCGGCGGCGCTGCTCAGTAGTGACTTCGTCTACCGTGGTATCGAAGACTTCTGCAGCAGTCGCTTTGTGCACGTCCACATCGTGGGCGAAGGCATCTAGTAGGCCCTTATCTTGTGATAGGTGCGCCATGATGCGTAGCTCGATTTGCGAGTAGTCGGCAGCGATCAGTTTGTAGCCTGCTGGGGCGATAAACGCTTGGCGAATACGACGACCTTCGGTGGTACGGATCGGGATGTTCTGCAAGTTTGGATCGGTCGATGACAAACGACCCGTTGCGGTTACCGCTTGATGGTAAGAGGTATGGATACGCCCCGTCTTTTGCAGCATCTCTGGTAGTTTGTCAGTGTAAGTCGATTTTAGCTTCGACATGCTGCGGTGTTCCATAATCAAGCGTGGCAGTTCGTAGTCTTCTGCCAGTTCTTGCAGGATCGGCTCAGCGGTCGAAGGTTGGCCTTTTGGCGTCTTTTTAATCACTGGCAAACCTTGCTTTTCAAACAGAATTTCTTGCAGCTGCTTTGGTGAGCTTAGGTTAAAGGCTTGGCCCGCTTCTTCATGAGCTTTGATCTCGATCTCCTGCAATTTAGCGGCGATCTCAGTGCTTTGTGCGTGCAATAGGTCTGGATCGATCAAGGCGCCGGTTTGTTCCATTTTCGCTAACACTGGTACCAATGGCAGTTCGATGTCTTTTAGGACGCTAACCAAAGACGGCTCTTTTTCTAGCTTCGGCAGGATCGCATGGTGTAGACGCAAGGTAATGTCTGCGTCTTCTGCCGCGTAAAACGCCGCTTGCTCAAGCTCGATCTGGTTAAAGGTTTTCTGCTTCGCGCCTTTGCCTGCGATCTCCTCAAAGCTAACCGTAGTGTGACCAAGGAACTTGGACGCTAGGCTGTCCATATCGTGACGCGTCGCCGTGGAGTTCAGTACATAAGACTCCAACATGGTGTCGAATTCGATACCGCGCAGGGTGATGCCGTAGTTGTTCAAAACGTTGGCATCGTATTTTAGGTGCTGGCCGACTTTCTTCTGGTTGTCGTCTTCGAGCCAAGGTTTAAGTTGCTCTAGTACCCAATCACGATCAAGCTGCTCTGGCGCGCCTTCGTAATCGTGCGCCACGGGAATGTACGCCGCTTTACCAATTTCCACGGAAACGCTCACGCCCACCAGCTCAGCGGCCATGTAGTTAAGAGACGTGGTTTCAGTATCAAAGGCCACTAGCTCAGCGTCTTGGATTTTCTTTAGCCAAGCGCTGAAGCTGTCTTTGTCCAAAACGGTGTCGTATTCGACTTCAATATTCGCCGCAGGAGCAGGCTCATCGTCTGCTACATCAACCGTGTCATCGGCGCTACTAGCCGCTGGGGCTTTATCGATATCACGCAACCAAGTTTTGAATTCCAGTTTGGTAAACCATTCGCGTAGGGCATCTTTGTTGATGGCTTCGTTTTTCAAGGTATGCGGATCAAATGGCAGCTCCACATCGCATTTAATGGTCGCTAGCTTGTAGCTTAGCTCGGCCATTTCGCGGTGTTCTTCCATTTTCGCGGCCATAGTTTTTGAACCACGGAAGCCAAGCGGCGCGATGTCGTCTAGGCGTGCGTAGATTTCTTCTAGGCTACCGATGCCTTGCAGCATGGCGAGAGCCGTTTTCTCACCGACACCCGGTACGCCAGGGATGTTATCGACCTTATCGCCCATCAACGCGAGGAAATCGATGATCAGCTCCGGTGGAATGCCGAACTTATCTTTTACCCCTTGGATGTCCATGATGGTATCGGTCATGGTGTTCACTAGGGTGACCTTGTCTGTCACCAACTGGGCCATATCTTTATCGCCGGTGGAAACGATCACTTCACGGCCTTCGCCGCCGATTTGTTTGGCGATGGTGCCGATCACGTCGTCTGCTTCTACGCCTTCGATCACCACTAATGGCAAGCCCATGGCTTCGATCATGCGGTGGATCGGTTCGATTTGCAGACGCAGATCGTCCGGCATAGAAGGGCGGTTGGCTTTGTACTCGGTGTACATATCGTCGCGGAAGGTTTTGCCTTTGGCATCAAATACCACCACGATCGGGGAGTTTGGGTAGCGGCCGATTAAGCTACGGATCATGCTGATCACGCCACGGGCAGCATTGGTCGGTTGGCCGTCGCTGGTTGTCAGTGGTGGAATGGCGTGAAAGGCGCGGTAAAGGTAAGAAGAACCGTCTACCAGCACCATGGGTGATGCATTGGTCAGTGAGTCTTGAGCCGACATAATTTCCCTCTTGCGCCGCGAGCCGAGGCCGCGACGGCAGTTTACATTCAAATCATTGGTTAATTGCGTCTAAGATTAACATAATCGCCCCATTTTTCGTGGCGTCCAATTGACCTTTTTGCTCTGATTGTGGAGCATTAGCGGCTGAATGCGATGTTGCGCGAATTTAATACTATTAGGTACAGATTTTGGCTGTTTACACTTCTCTCTCGGACTCTGACATGCGCGGCCTAGTGGCCGATTACAATTTAGGTGAATTAGTGTCTTTTCAAGGCATTTCAGGAGGTGTTGAAAACACCAACTATTTCCTCACCACCACCACGGGTAAGTACGTACTGACCCTGTTTGAAGAGTTCGATTTTGACGAAGTGCCATATTTTCTAGATGTGGTGTCTCATTTACAGCAAAAAGGCTTTAACGTACCGGCGGCCCTAGTGGATGCCGAAGGCGAGCGTCTACGTGTGGTGCAAGACCGCCCAGCAATCATCGTCGATTGTTTCCCTGGTGGCCTATTAGAAGGCACAACGGTAGAGTCTTGTCGCTTGATGGGTAAGGTGCTGGCTCAGCTGCATACAGCGGGCATGGATTTTCCTGATCACCGTCCAAGTCACCGTGGCATTGATTGGTGGCGCGCGACTTCTCGCGAATTGGCGCCAGAATTGGAAAGCGGCCAAGCGCATCTATTGCTAGAGCAAATCTGCGAGTTCGATCAGTTTATCGAGCAGTACGACGAGCAATTGGCAAAAGGCACGGTACACGCGGATCTGTTCTACAACAACACCCTATTTGAAGGCGAAGAGCTGTCGGCCATCATCGACTTCTACAACGCTTGTTACTCGTGGTTGATGTACGACCTTGCGATCGTGGTCAACGACTGGTGTTCTGATTTCAGCACCGGCGAATTGGACATGGATAAATACCATGCCATGGTCAACGCTTACATTCACGAACGTGAGCCAAGTGCCGCAGAGATTATGTCATGGCCACACATGCTAAAAATTGCAGCACTACGTTTCTGGCTATCGCGCCTAGAAGCATGGCACGGTGCCAAAGACGATCCAGAGCGTTTGGCACAGCAACACGATCCGAAAGAATTCCAGCGTATTCTGGAAGCTCGCGTGCGTCACGCACCAAGCCTAACGGAAAACTAAGTCATGTTGCGCTGGCGTCAGTTGTGTAGTGCCGCTTTACTTTGCCTAGGGGCAGGGCAGGCGTTGGCGCATCCACATATTTGGATCGAGTCCTATTATCAGGTCAATGTGGCCTCGCCTAAGGTTTCTGCTCTAGAGGCTTATTGGCAGTTTGATGTGTTTTCCAGCGTTGATATGCTGATGGAGTTTGATAAGAACTCTGACGGCAAGTTGGAGGGCGCAGAGAAAGCCGATGCGGCCCAAGCCATGACCAACTTGGCGCAATACGGTTATTTCCTCAAGATTCAATCAGGTGGCCGTGAACTCACCCCAGCGCGCATTGATGTGTTGGATGTGGGGGTGATTGATCAAGCCATGACGGTACGTTTGGGCATTACTCTGAGTGAAGAAGTTAATTTGCAGCAAAACACGCTACGCTTAGGCTTTGGCGATCCTGAGAATTACTTTGCCATGGTGATTCCTGATGCGGGTTTGATTAAGCTCACTGGCACCTTGGCGGAAACCTGTACGCCCACCGAAGCGGACGCGGCAGAGATTTATATGGAAGGCTGGGTCGATCTGCGTTGTGACGTTTAAGCCTTCTTCTAACCGCGACTAACAAGCGACTTCATCCAACATCTGACCGCTAGAGGTGACTTATGTTAGAGCATTTTCAATGGTTACCCTTTTTGCTGGCCATCACGGTGCTGACCATGAGTCCTGGGGTAGATACCCTGTTGGTGTTGCGCAGTTCCGCGGTGGCCGGTTGGCGTGTCGGTTTTATCTGTAGCTTGGGCATTTGCTTGGGTTTATTTGCCCATGCCACCGTGTCTGCCCTTGGCCTATCGGTGATTTTGCTGGGCTCGGCGACCTTGTTTACCGCCTTTAAAATCGCCGGTGCCTTGTATCTGGTGTACCTCGGTGTGCAAGCCCTGCGCAGTGCTTGGCATCCCAAAGGCCTCACCCTGAATCTGCCCGAAGGTCGTCAAATGACGGCGCTATCAGCGTTTCGTCAGGGCATTTTATCGAATATTTTAAACCCGAAAACCATCGTGTTTTACATGGCGTTTTTGCCGCAGTTTATTAACCCTGAATACTCGGCAATCGCACAATCCCTATTTATGGCCGCACTTCACTTTATCATAGCGATGGTGTGGCAAACGTTTCTTGCGGTGATGGTTCATCGTGCAAGAGTATGGCTGGCGCGACCAAAAGTGGCGCAAGTCTTGGATAGCTTAACTGGCGTATTGCTGGTGGGCTTTGGCATCAAACTGGCGCTGACCCAACGCTGATCGTGTGGCAGGCGTCGTTCTAGGTATTTCCTATCATGAGTTTATTGATTTCCACTTGGATTAAGTTCTTTTTCCTATTTGCGCCCTTCTTCGTGCTGTCGATGTTCTTGGCATTGACCCGTGGTGAAACCCCCGCCGCTCGTCGTCATGTGGCGAACAAGTCGATTATTGCCGCGTTGGCGATCTCGCTAGTGCTGATGTTCTTTGGCGGCGCGCTGTTTGAAGTGTTAGGCATTACCTTGGATTCGTTCCGTATTGGCGCGGGGATTTTGCTGTTTATGTCGGCCATTAGTTTGGTCAAAGACGGTACCCGTAACCACGCTACCGGCATGCCCAATGAAGAGCGTGACGATGTTTCTGTGGTGCCGTTGGCGGTGCCGACCATTATCGGCCCTGCCACGATCGGTACCATTCTGGTCTATGGTGCGGAGTTCCAAGGTTGGGAATTCATCATCAGTGTGATGGGTCTAGTTGGTGCCTTGCTGACTTTAGCGGTATTGCTGTACTCCAGTTCTTTGATTGAAAAGCTATTGGGCCGCACGGGTTTGAATATCTTATCGAAGATCACCGGTTTGATTCTGGCGGCCATGGCGGCGCAAATCTTTATGGGCGGTGTGATGGGTTTTTTCGAGCCGATGGCTGGCTAACTTGTGCTGCCACTGTCTATCTAATTTTGCTGCCTTGTTATAATATAACAAATCAAATTGAGCTAGATTGGAGCCAAGTGTGCGCAGTGCAAAGTGGTTAGGCGTTGTAGGGTTATTGCTGTCCAGCAGTGCTTGGGCAGCGGATCAAACCATTGTCTTTGAAATAAGCCGCTGGGTCATGGAACAGCAACGGGATTTTCACCGTGAGCTGGCGCGCTTGGTGCAACTGCTCGCCAAGCAAGAAAGCCCAGCACTACTGGGCAGCTTGCTAGTGGCGAGTTTTCTTTATGGTGTGTTTCACGCCGCTGGGCCAGGTCACGGTAAAGCCGTGATTGGCTCCTATTTATTAGCCACCAAAGCACCGTTACGCAAAGGTGTGCAATTGTCGTTTCTATCGGCTTTGGCACAAGGCGTGGTGGCGATTGCGTTAGTCTGGGTATTGGCGCAAATCCTCGATTTGGCCGGTGCGATTACCGAAACCACACAAGTATTAGAGCGCGCCTCCTATGCCGCCATCGGCTTGATTGGTGTATGGATGCTGTGGCGCATTGCGCGAGGTCAATCGAGCTGTGGCCATGACCATAGCCAAGATCATTTGCATGAGCATGCGCATCATCACCATGCTTGCGCTCATCACGACCATGAGCATCACCACTGTGGCCACCATCATAGCCATGATGTCAAAGCGCTGGATGCGCCACAGGATGAAGTGAAAACGGCTAAGCGCAGCACCCTCGCGATGGTGTCTGCGATTGGCATTCGCCCCTGTACTGGGGCGGTATTGGTGCTGCTGTTTGCCACCAGTACCGGAATATTTCAATGGGGTGTGCTGGCGACCTTGTGTATGTCGCTTGGCACTGGCATTACCGTGTCGGCCTTGGCGCTGATCAGCGTCTTGGTGCGCGACGGTAGTTTTGCCCTCAGCCCCAGTGCATGGCGCAGCCGCGTAACAAAAGCCTTAGGGGTGATCGCGGCCTGTGCCTTAATTTTTATCAGTGTCACCATGATTTACAGTGACCTACAAGTAGCAGGGCGGGCATTCTAATGACCGAACATCATCATTCTCATGAACACCAGCACAACCACGATGTGTGCATCGAGCACGCGCTGGAAACGGCAGAAACCGTGTGTTCTGAGCAAGGCCAGCGTCTGACCAAAATCCGTCGCCGTGCCCTAGAACTTATTTGGCAAAGCCACCGTCCGTTGGGCGCGTACCAACTGTTGGCTAAGCTGGCTGAAGAAGGCTTTAACTCAGCACCGCCAACCGTCTATCGCGCGCTAGATTTCCTATTGGCTGCCGGCCTGATTCACAAAGTGGAATCCATGAACGCTTACCTAGGCTGTGCCCACGCGGACAAGCCGCACAAGGGTTACTTCCTAATCTGCGATGAATGCCAAAACGTGATGGAATTTGATTACCAAGACATTCACCAATCCTTGATCAAAAAGGCCGCGGAGCAAGGATTTGAGCTGCGCGCTGAGACCATTGAATTGACGGGCTTGTGCGCCGATTGCAAAGCCAAGGAAGCAGCGCAGTCATGAGTACTCGTTTAGCCGAATTACAAGACATTGGTATTCGCTTTGGCGATCGCCAGCTGTTAAGCAACATCAATATCACCTTGCATCAAGGGGAGATCGTGACCCTGATCGGCCCCAATGGCAGTGGTAAAAGTACTCTGATTCGTACCTTGTTGGGGTTGCAAGAACCGACCTCGGGCAAGGTGGTGCGCCACGATACCTTGCGTATTGGTTATATGCCGCAGAAGCTGCACATCGATCCCACTTTGCCGTTGACGGTAAAGCACTTCTTGGGCTTGGTGCGTGGTGTGAATAAAAAAGACATTCGCCCAACCTTGAATAAGGTCGGCATTCCACACTTGGAAAATTCTCAAGTGCATGTGCTATCTGGCGGTGAAACACAGCGTCTGCTATTGGCCCGTGCTTTGTTAAATCGTCCTAATCTGTTGGTACTTGATGAGCCGGTGCAGGGCGTTGATGTCAGTGGACAGGTGGAGATTTACAACCTGATCGAAGTGATTCGCAACGAGCTAAACTGCGGCGTGTTGATGATCTCCCACGATTTGCACTTGGTGATGGCGCAGACCGATACCGTGGTCTGTATTAATCAGCATGTGTGCTGCTCGGGTTCGCCACAACATGTGAAAGGTCATCCGGCTTACCGTGCACTGTTTGGTATCCCTGGGGCGGATGAATCCTTGGCGATTTACTCGCACCAACACGATCATGTCCATGATGACAGCGGTGAAGTGGTGGAAGAAGGCCATGTGCATGGCCCGAACTGCAATCATCACGCTCATTAACTCGGAGAGATTAGAACCATGTTAGAACTGTTAATGCGCGCGCTGATTGGCGGCCTTGGGGTCGCGGCGGTCGCCGGTCCATTGGGCGCTTTTGTGGTGTGGCGTCGTATGGCCTACTTCGGCGATACCTTAGCGCACTCAGCGTTATTGGGTGTGGCGCTTGGCTTCCTGTTAGACATCAACTTGAACTTTGCCATCGTCGTGCTCTGTGTCGGCCTGGCCTTGGTATTGGTGGCGCTGCAGAAGAAACAAATTATCGCCACCGATACCTTACTGGGGATTTTGGCGCACTCGGCGTTGTCGCTGGGTCTGGTAGCAGTAAGTTTCTTAGACAATATTCGCATCGACTTGATGGCGTATCTATTCGGCGATTTGCTGGCCATTAGCCAAACCGATCTGTACTGGATCTATGGTGGCGGTATCGTGGTGATGACCTTGCTGGTGTCCTTCTGGCGTCCTTTGCTGGCGCTCACTGTGAACGAAGAATTGGCCAAGGTCGAAGGCTACCCAGTGGAAGCGATTCGCTTGCTACTGATGTTGTTGGTGGCGGTGGTGATCGCGGTGGCGATGAAGATCGTCGGTGTATTGCTGATTACCTCCTTGATGATCATCCCTGCGGCGACCTCTCGTAAGTTGTCACAAACGCCGGTGCAAATGGCGTCCATTGCAGGCGTATTAGGTTGTTTGTCTGTCTGTGGTGGTCTGTGGGCGTCGTATCATTGGGATACGCCAACCGGCCCAAGTGTGGTGGTGTGTGCGGCGTTACTGTTCTTGATTGCTTATACCTTACCAGCACGTAAGATGGCGGCTTAGACCGACCATTATAAAGAATAGAAAACGGCGGCCTATGAATTCATAGGTCGCCGTTTTTTTATGTCTGATATGTCATCGAACTTAATAAGGTCGAGTGACCAAGGCATCCAAGGATGCTTTACCGCCACCGCTTTTAATCAGCAAGATGGCTAAGGCGGCCCAAGTCGCGTGGGTGGCGTAAGCTTCTGGGTAGACAAAAATCTGAATCACCAAGGTCATCAATAAAACGCCAGCGGCACCGAGACGGGTGAAGATGCCGAATAGCAACATAATGGGCAGCAGATGCTCGGCAAAAGTTGCCATGTAAGCGGCCATGTCGGGTGGAATGATGGGCAAATCGTATTCGTATTGAAACAGATAAAAGGTGCTTTCTTTAAGGGACGGCCAGCCCAATTCAAACTGTCCCGCAAAGGGATTCAAAGCAAAACCGTCAATTTTGGTTTGCCCAGATAACCAAAACACCGCTGCCAGCGCGAAACGCGCGATAAACAACACGAGGGATTCGGGGATGGCTCGCATAAGCTGTCCCGTGGTTCGGTGTGGCAAGATCAACATAGTGGGCTCCTACGGTTCTTGAATGTCGTGAAAGACTTGCCATGTCATCAGCCGCGCTAAGGTTTGCCCGAGGTCGAACTGGTCATCATCGGGCAGTGCTTGGCTCAAACTTGGGTCGCGTTGTAGGGCACTTAAGAAGTCGAACTCGGCGGCACTGATCAAGTACATGCGGCCATACAAGCCCGCCTTGGCGAGTAGCAAATATTCAGCTTGGGCAATGTTGAGCTGGTTGAGATTCGGCGTGTCTGTTTGGTGGGCAAGATACAAAGAGCCCACCGCAAACGGCACGCTGACTAGTTCACATTGGGCGCTTAGGTGCAAAGCCAGTGCCTCTGGGTTTTGCACTTGGCTCAAACGCTGCTGCGCCGTGGCTAAGCTCAATGTTGGGAGTTCGGCCGCATGCGTCAGTTGCAGCAAGCGATACTCCACATCGCACAAGCAAGGTAAGTATAGCAGTGATTGGGCGGGGAAGAAGTTTCGCACAAATTCGCTAAACTGATCGCCATAACGACTTAAAATCGGCGAACTCGGTGGATGGCGTTCGACATACTGGCGTGCCATGGCATTAAAAAACTCGTCTCCAACCACCTGCTTACAGACCGGAAAAATCTCCCCGAGGGCTGCCATCAGCGAGACAAACACATTGTTGCGATACACATTTAAGCGCTGAGTTCGCTCGTAGGTATCGCGACCATGAATATCTTGCAACAGAGCAATCGACTCATCCGTATTGGCGCAAAACAGTGCTTGGCTAAAGTGTGTTTGCATGACCTAACGCTCCTGTACCAAGTGGCGGATTTGATTGGCCTGTTCGGCTTCTTGTAGCAAGGTAGTGAGGGCGGGGAAATTGCCATCCCTCTCAATCAAGGTCGGGCAATCGCCGATTAATTCCAAAGTGTGCTGATACAGTTGCCAGACTTCGTGGGCCACCGCTTGATCGTGAGAATCGATTTTGAGGTTTGGCTGGGCGCTATCATCGAGGGTGTAACCCGCTAAATGAATTTGCCCCACCGCGTGCATCGGAAACTGGCGTAAGTACTCGGCTGTGCTGCGTTGATGGTTAAAGCAGGACACTTCGACATTGTTCACATCCAGCAATAAACCACAGCCCGTACGCTTGACCAGCTCGGCAATAAACTCGGTTTCGCTCATGGCACTGGAGTTAAATTCAAAATAGGTCGATGGATTCTCAATTAAGATTTGCCGCTGCAAACGACTTTGCACCTGATCCACATGTTCACATAACAGGGTCAAACGCTGCTCTGTGTAGGGCACCGGAAACAAATCATTGAGAAAGGTTTGTTGGTGGGTCGACCAAGCCAAATGTTCAGAAAACACCTTGGGCTCAACGCGTTCCACTAACAGAGCGACTTGCTCTAAATGCTCAAGATTCAGGGCTTCCATTCCGCCTAACGATAACCCGACGCCATGTACCGTGATGTCGTAATGCTCGCGCACACGGTCGAGATAATGACGCGCTGGACCACCGGCACTGAGGTAATTCTCCGCATGGATTTCAAAGAAGCCCACGTCCGGTAGCTCGCGCAGAATCTGCTCGTAGTAGCTTGGCTTTAAACTGATGCCGGTGCGCTGAGCAAAGCCCGAGGATAGGTGACTATCCTCGGTTTGCTGTTGTAATGGGATCGCCATGACCAATCCTTAGAAGGCTTCCAATTTGCCGTGACCGGTTGGTGAAGTTGGCGATTCCATGTCCATGCAAGTGCCCGCTGGAACCAGTTTCCAAGCATTACCTTGGTAGTCCATTTTGGATGTACCGGCACAAGACGTCCCTGGGCCTGCAGCGCAATCGTTTTGACCAGCCATGGCCACGCCGTAGCATTTTTCTTTATCCGCAGCTTGTGCTGGAACCGCCACCGCAGACAGAGCAACCGCAGTACCTAGAGCTAGGGCAAGAGAAGTGTGTTTAGTAGACATAATTTGGATCCTCCAAAGGAACATTTTGTGTTAATTACCTCCTTTGGACGGGGGCTGTTGAAAACTTCTTACAGTGCCAGTGCAAAAAAGTTTAAAAAATGTTGCCCCTTGTTGTATCCACTAACGTTCCTGCGGGTTTGACTCATTTTGCTTTACGTAGCGTTGGCAAATTTCCCTTAAGCTTAGCATCTGTTTGCCAAACTGGCGGCAGGCAGGGCACATGGCCGTATGAATCCCCAAATTTACTTTCTCTTTATTGGATAGCGAACGATCCAGCTTTTCGGAAAGAAGTTGTGTCGCTTCGGTACATTTCATCATGTGGTTTTCTCCCCTTGAAACCAGTTGTCTTCAAGGCATTCGCGCAGGCGCAGACGAGCCCGAAACAGGGTGGTGTTGAGATTGCTGACGCTGACTTCCTCGTTATCACAGATCTCATTGGTATCGAGCTCGAGAAATTCGCGCATCATAAACAAGCGGCTGTATTTGGCGGGTAGAGCGTCCAAGCAGGTATCGAACACCTTCCAAAAATGGTTGTTCTCGATGCTGTGATCAGGTTCGTCCCATTTTTGTGGACGCTGGTCTTTTTGCCAATGACCATTGTCGTTGAACAGCTCATCGAGCAGGGCTTCGTCGTTGCGGCTGGCACCTTCTTCTAAAATACTGGCGCTGGTGTAACGTTTTTCTTTACGCAGAATATCGATCAGCTTGTTTTTTAGAATGGCAAACACCCAGGTCTTCAGCGCCGCTTGGCGATTAAAGCGTTCGATGTTTTGGTAAGCAGACAGCATGGCGTCTTGCACCGCGTCTTCGGCGATGGTTTCGTTGCGAACTTGTAAGATGGCGAACTTAAGCATCTGGCGACGTAAGTCTGCCATAAAGGCTGTGTCATGGAACAACTGGCCTGACGCAGGTTCGGTGGAGCGAGATAAGGCGTGTGTCATGTGAAATCTCGGCTTGTCGAAAAAGGGTTAATTAGCAATGTAGCCAACTAGACGCAGCAAGCCGAGGATTTCTTACACTTCTTTGCAGAAATATTTTCTGAAGTCGTTAATGGTTTAACGCATCAAGCGCCGCTGCAACGCGCTCTTTGTTATATGGCGGCAGCAAAGAACCGGCAAAGCGACCTTCTTTGTTAAGCAATAACGCCTTACCTTGGTGGGCGGCATAGTTTTCCGCACTGGTCACCTGCTCAAGATCGATATAGGCCGCTTGGGTTGGCGGCACCACATGAATCCCTGCCGCCGCTTGCTGCACCATGCTGCCTTGGCAAACGGCATCGCAAATACTCGGTTGCAGGCTGATCAACTGCCATTGCCCTAGTTCAAGGCGTTCGATGGGCGGCACTTGGCGCGGGAATTCAATCAGTTGAATGCCCAGCTCAGCTTGCTTGGCTTCATCAAGCTCAGGACCTGCGAAGTTTTTCTGGTACGACTGAGTCGCGACCCAGAAAGCCCCAGCCACCAACGCAACGCCGATAAAGGGTGCGGTTAGACGACTCATTAAGCGTCTCCTGCGGCCTCAGCTTCGGCAAGGTATTCGTCTTTTAGTTTGACGTAATTCAAGCCAGCGTACTGGAAGTATTCGATCTCTTTTTCGCTTAGGGCACGGGCTTGTTTCACTGGTGAGCCCATGTACAAGTAACCAGACTCGAGGCGTTTGCCTGGTGGTACCAAAGAACCTGCGCCGATAATGACTTCATCTTCAACCACGGCGCCGTCAAGGATGGTGGTGCCCATACCAACTAATACTTTGTTGCCGATCTTACAGCCGTGTAGCATGGCCATATGACCGACGGTGACATCGTCGCCGATTTCTAATGGGTGGCCTTCTGGCTTGTAGGTGCTGGCATGAGTAATGTGCAGGCAAGAGTTGTCTTGGATGCTGGTGCGCTGACCGATACGAATACGGTGCATATCACCACGAATGGCAACTAGCGGCCAAACCGAGCTGTCGTCACCGATTTCCACGTCGCCGATGATGACCGCGCTGTCGTCGACCCAAACACGAGCGCCAAACTTAGGTGTGTGGCCACGAAATGTCTTAATTGCCATGGTTTCTTCCTTAGCACATACGGTGCAGTATTAATGAAAGCTATGGAGGTGATCAGCGTTTACCCATTGAAAAAGCGCCAAGACCACATATCTTATAGGGCAGTACTAAACCTATTTCTGCAAGGGTGCCATTGCATCCTGCGAACGCCAAAAAGGATATCACGATATGACACAATCCGTATGGGACGCTACGACATTGCCAGAATTTTCCAAGGTCGAGCCCAAGAACATCGTTGCCGACTTGGAAGCTTTATTGGAGAAGAACCGCGCTGACATCGCTGCGGTAGTAGAAAAGAACACCCAGCCAACGTGGGCGAGCCTAGCCACACCCTTGGATGAAATTCACGATCGCCTAGGCCATTTTTGGTCGCCAATCAGTCACCTAAACTCAGTGCAAAACACTCCTGAAATTCGTGAAGCCTACAATGGATGTTTGCCAAAACTGAGTGACTACTACACTGAATTGGGCCAAAACAAAGCCCTGTATGAAGCCTACAAAGCCCTAGCGGAAAGTGACGAA
Organism: Marinomonas sp. HM11-D; assembly: GCF_057626615.1. NCBI lineage: Bacteria > Pseudomonadati > Pseudomonadota > Gammaproteobacteria > Oceanospirillales > Oceanospirillaceae > Marinomonas > Marinomonas sp. HM11-D. The sequence continues at coordinate 14,058 of NZ_JBMMKT010000006.1, forward strand.
GCCAAGTCTCTAACGCCTGCGCAAAGTGAAGCGTTAACGCAAACCATCCGTGACTTTGAACTATCGGGTGTCGGTCTAGAAGGCGAACCGAAAAAACGCTATGGCGAAATCAGCTCGCGTCTGTCAGAGCTAAGCAGTCAGTTTGGCGAAAACGTATTGGACTCGACTCGTGCTTGGAGCAAGCTGATCACCGACGAGGCAGAGCTTGCGGGTCTGCCTGAGTCGGCTCTAGCGCAAGCCAAGCAAATGGCCGAAGCGAAAGAGCAACAGGGCTGGTTGTTCACTTTGGACATTCCTTCTTACTTGCCAGTGATGAACTACGCCGACAGCCAAGAGCTGCGTAAAGAGATGTACACTGCCTACGCTACGCGCGCGTCGGAACTCAGCAGCGAAGGCAAGTTCGACAACGCGCCTTTGATCGACGAAATCCTAGCACTTCGCCATGAAATGGCGCAGATCCTTGGTTTTGAAAACTACGCAGAGCTGTCTGTGGCGACCAAAATGGCCGAGAATGGTCAGCAAGTAGTGGATTTCTTGAGCGATCTTGCAGTCAAGTCTAAGCCGTCTGCAGAAAGTGACTTAGCTGATCTGAAAGCCTTCGCCAAAGCAGAGCATGGCGTGGAAGAGCTGAATTCTTGGGATGTGGGTTACTACGCGGAGAAACTGCGCGAGAAAAAATACTCGATTTCGCAAGAAGTACTGCGTCCTTACTTCCCAATCAATAAAGTTCTATCTGGCTTGTTCTACACCGCGCAAACACTGTTTGGTATCGATATTCGCGAAGAGTCCGGTTTTGACAACTACCACAAAGATGTGCAGTTATTTACCATCTCGAAAAATGGCGAAGACGTTGCGCGCTTTTACCTAGATCCCTATGCCCGCGAAGGCAAACGTGGTGGTGCATGGATGGATGAATGTCGTGTGCGTCGCCGCTTAGAGGATGGCCGTTTGCAGCTGCCAGTGGCGTACCTAGTGTGTAACTTCACCCAGCCAATTGGTGATAAACCAGCGCTTTTGACACACGATGAAGTCACCACGCTGTTCCACGAATTTGGCCATGGTCTGCATCAGATGCTGACGCAGGTAGAGGTTTCTTCTGTGTCAGGCATCAACGGTGTGGCTTGGGATGCGGTCGAGTTACCAAGTCAGTTTATGGAAAACTGGTGTTGGGAGCCGGAAGCCCTAGCGCACATTGCAGGTCATTACGAAACCAACGAGCCACTGCCACAAGATCTATTAGATAAGATGCTGGCAGCGAAAAACTTCCAGTCCGGCATGCAAATGGTGCGTCAGTTGGAGTTCTCTCTGTTCGACTTCCGCTTACATCGTGAATATAAAGACGGCCTTAAGGCGCAAGACGTATTAGACGAAGTGCGTAGCCAAGTGGCGGTAACTGTTCCACCAGCGTTTAACCGCTTCCAAAATAGCTTCTCGCATATCTTTGCTGGTGGCTACGCGGCGGGTTACTACAGCTATAAGTGGGCCGAAGTACTGTCTGCGGATGCCTTCTCAAAATTCGAGGAAGATGGCATTTTCAACACTGAAACTGGTGCCCACTTCCGTGATACCATATTGGCAAACGGCGGTTCACGCCCTGCGGCTGAGCTATTTGAAGCCTTCCGTGGCCGTGAGCCAAGTGTCGATGCGCTACTGCGCCATAGTGGCATTGCGGCTTAGTACTTTTTGCTGCGACGAAAGTGGCAGAGGGTGCTTGAACGCTTATTACTCAACGCCGACCGTGGGGCATCCCTGCCCCAGACGGTCGGTCGACGCCATCCATGGCGTCTGCTTTTGAGTAATAACAGGTCAGCAAAAGCTTATTGCTCCAGACCCTTTTGCCTCAACGAAGGTGCATCCCTGCACCTAACGTTTCGTGCGTCCATCCATGGACGCGGTCAAAAGGGACCTGGATCAACTCGCTAATGCGTTCGCAGAGAATACTAAGGCCTGATTAGGCGTCACTTGTGTTCCTTTTCAACAGCCACCAAGGACGGTGGCGCGAGGGCTCTGGCGCAGGGATGCGCCACGCCCGAGTGAAAAGGAACCAAGTGCAAGCCAAGTTAAAAAGCGAGCGTCGCTAAGGTACAAAAGCATCGAGCCAGTACCAATAAACCGAGGTAAATAATGACAACCAAACGCTTTATCGCGGGGGCAGTGTGCCCACGTTGTAGTGAGATGGATAAGATTCGTGCATGGCGCGATGACGAAGCTGAGAAGCAGTACCGTGAGTGTGTGGCTTGCGGTTATCAAGATGAGCAATCAACAGTGGTGCAAGCACAACCACAAGAGATCGCGACACGTGTGAACCAGCCACATTCCTCTGCTCCAGAAGGCGATGCGGCTGTGATTAACTTTGTGCCGAATCCTAGTTCAACAAAACATTAAGCTCCCCAAGTGGTGACTACGCTATTTGGCGTAGCCACTGCCGATGGCGCTAAAGGGTAGAGTCAAACCTAACTCTGGAACTTGCTGGCCGACCCATGCTGGAAAGGTGTTGCTGTTGGGACCTGGGAAGACGGTGTATTCGTTTTTCCAAGGATACTCGTTTACTGCTTGATCGATTTTAGGGATCAGTTCAGCGGCCTTTTCACCTTTGAGCGATAAAATTTTCTCTGGCTTAGCGCCAAACCAGTAGCGATCAGGTGTTTCCGTGTTGTAGCTGTATAGCGCTGGTTGACCACGATCCACTCGCCAACCTACTACTTCGTGTACTTTATATTGATCTGCTCCGGCCTCCTTGGTGGCAATCCAAGTATGGATGGCAAACCAACCGCGCCAACTGAAGGCATCGGCGCCGTAGACTTCAATCACAGCTTCGGGCTCTTGTTGTGGATCTGGGGCAATCCCCGCTGGCTCGCGGCTAGCGGTACGCCAATCGGAATTAGAGCAGGCGCTAACGAGCGTCGCTAGGGCGATAAGAGTTAGGCTTTTCTTCATGATCATCTCCTTGTCATCTGTTCAGTTTGACAAAAAAAGAGCGCCAACGGCGCTCATTTTTAGGAGTTTCAGAATTAATTCATAATCTGTGTCGTATTCAACCCAGGTGTTGGATCAGCTCATTTTCCGGCACAGGCGGTAGGAATAAGTAGCCCTGCAAATACTCAATGCCCATATTCGTTAGCAAGCGACGCTGGTCCTCGGTCTCGACCCCTTCGGCCACGACTTTGTAATCAAAGGCGCTGGCAATCTGAGACACGGCTTCAACAATCGCGCGGCCGCCAGTGTCCATGGTCCAGATAAAGCTACGGTCGATCTTAACGTAGTCCACGTCAAACTCTTGCATTACAGAGAGTGAAGAATAACCGGTACCAAAGTCATCAATGGAAACCTGAACGCCTAAGTCTTTTAGGCGTTTGATATTGTCGATCAAACGGTGCTTATCATGAGCAAACAAGGATTCCGTGATTTCCAAATCCAAACACTCGGCGGGGAAGTCGGTGCGTTTGAGGGTGGCTGCCACTTCGTTCGGGAAATCGTCATCCAACAGCTGTTGGATGGAGACGTTTACGCTCACCCCTAGACCTTCGTGATGAGCTTGCATGCGTTTGCCGGCTAGGCAGGCTTCACCTAAGACCCATAGACCAATGGCGCGGATAAAACCATATTGCTCGGCGATGCCGATAAACTCATCCGGCGGAATCATTTCATTGTCTAAACGCCAGCGCAGTAGTGCTTCGACAGAATCGATACGACCCGTTTCAGCGGCGATGATAGGTTGATACACCAAGAACAGCTCATGGCGATGGATGGCATTTTCCAAGTGATCCCGTAAACGAATCTCGCGCATTAGTTGCTCTCGTAGGGATTCGTCAAACACGCCAGCGCGGCCTTTTTTAGCACGCTTCTGGTTGTACATAGCCATGTCTGCACGTTGAATCAAGCGCTCATGCTGGCTGCCATGCTGTGGGTAATAGGAGATACCAATGGTCGCGCCCAATGACAATTTTGAGCCGTCAATGATGTATGGAATGGAAATTAGGTCGATGATTTCCTGCGCATTTTCTAGCAATTCATCATGTTGCTCAACCGCTAATAAAAACTCATCGCCACCCCAACGACACAGTAGATCGGTTGGTTCGATATTTTGTTGAATACGTTTACTGACTTCACGAATCACGGCATCACCGGTTTCATGGCCAAGGGAATCGTTGATGGTTTTAAAACCATCTAAGTCGATAAACAGCACCGCCAGCTTGGAGTTTGGCTGAGTTTGTAAGCGGTATTCGAGTTTTTCGGAAAAGGCTTTGCGGTTATATAGGCCAGTCAGTGGGTCAATATTAGAGAGCGAATAAATCTCTTGGGTACGCTTAGCCACCTCTTGTTCCATATGGGACAGCAGGTGATCGTTTTGATGCTTCAAATGGATCGAACGGGCCGTATAACGCGCGGCTTTACTGGCTCCGGTCACCATCACAAAGAAGAACGCGATCGTTAAGTAGCCAAGGGTGTCGTAGTCTTCTTGGCTGGATAGCAACAAGGCAATACCCAGCGGCAAGGACAACATGCCGCAATAGAACATGGATAATTTACGAGAACCCGAGAGAAAGGTCACTGAGCCACCAGAGAAGGCCGCAATGACGATGCAGGTAATGGCCAGCTCGGCCCAATTATTGTTCTGCACCACAATGACCGAATACACACTCCAGAGGATACCGCTAATCAAGGCACTAAAGGTAAAACGTGATAGGGCTCGGCCATAGGTAAAGCTGTCACGGTGACGTGCTTTTAAAAAGAAGTACCCCAGATCGACAAAGCGAAACAGTACTACTGCACTGACGGCGCCCCACCAAATCAATTGTGCAATACGCTGGGAGCCTTCGTGTGGGAAGGTAAATACTAAGACGGTAGACGTCAGAAATGTAATCAGTAACCCCATGCCTACATTGCTGTAGAGTAGGTTCACGGCGTCTTTTTGTTCCACTTGTGATAATTCTGTTGGGAGCATAGGGGTCCGTATTTATTCTCTAAAAAATGCGCCACGCGTCGCATCGACGTCGGTCCATGTATCAAGCAATTATGCAGTTATAAAAAACAGTGTTGTCATGATAACGCTAAAAAGCACCGATTAATTATATCTAATTTATCGGGAGAGAAGGCTGAATCTTGAACTTTGTTTAGCGAAAGTCCTGTTACAAAGTTTGCTTCCCCTAGAAATGCATCGCTAGATGGTTAGATCAAATATCTATGAGGTGAGTCTGAGGAAAGTGTTTTTCTTGCTGACGTAAGCTAAAAGACGGGTTTATACTGAATCTATCGTATGCAGTAACAACAATAAGGATGGCCTTATGACACAGCATTTAGTGTTGACGGTAATTGGTGATGATCGTCCAGGATTGGTAGAAGCCTTGTCTCACGTAGTAGCCGAACATCAGGCAAGCTGGAGTGAGAGCCGCATGGCGCATTTGGCCGATAAGTTTGCCGGCATTGTCACCGTTGAAGTCCCCAAAGAAAACGAAGCATCGTTGATCAAAGCGCTACAGGATCTCTCTTCTGTTGGCCTAAAAGTCTCTGTTGAAGTAGCAAATAAACACGTATCAACAGGCGAAATGGTGGTCTTGTCTGTAATGGGCAATGATCGTACTGGCATTATCCGTGAAGTGTCGAAAACACTGAGTATGTTGGGTGCCAACGTAGTGGATTTGAATAGCTACTGTGAACCAGCACCGATGAGCTCGGAAATGCTGTTCAAAGCTGAGATCGAAGTCCTACTACCAAGCGACTGTTCATTAGAGACCTTAGAAAAAGCGGTTGAAGCCATCAGCAGTGACTTGGTGGTTGAACTAGCGGATTAAGCTGAAAAACGCGCTTAAATAAGTATTTTCGCTGCTTTTCGGGGAAACATTGTGCTACCCATTGCAGCTTTCTCAGAACCTGTTTCAATAGTGCTATAACTATTGGAACAGGACCTCTCTCGCGAAATGCAATTACCCGCCACCTTCCGCGCTTTATCGAATACAAACTTCCGTCTCTGGGTGCTTGCGGCATTCGTGTCAAATATCGGTACTTGGCTACAACGTACCGCACAGGATTGGATCGTTATTTCCGAACTGTCCGACCACAATGCGGCGGCGGTGGGTATCGTGGTGTTTCTGCAGTTTATCCCGCAAATTATTTTGTTGCCGGTCACCGGTTGGGCCGCAGATCGTATTGATCGTCGTAAACTATTACTGGGCACGCAAATCGCCATGGCGCTGTTAGCGCTTATTTTAGGTGTGTTGGCGATTTCAGGTGTCATTGTGTTGTGGCACGTGTATGCCTGTGCATTAGCGTTGGGCGTTGTGGCGGCTTTTGATGCGCCAGCGCGTCATGCTTTTGTTTCGGATGTGGTCACCGAAAAAGAAGTGCCGAACGCAGTGTCACTGAACTCCATGTCGTTCCACTCGGCACGTTTGATTGGTCCTGCAATTGCCGGCATCTTGATTGCCGCAGTGGGCGCAGGTTGGGTGTTTGTGCTGAACGTAGTGACCTTTGGCCCCTTGTTAGTGGTCTTGTATTTGTTGGGTAAACGCACCCTGATCGGCAAAGAAGGCAAAACCGAGAAAACGCAAAATACCGGCTTTTTGGATGGCTTTCGCTACCTAAATCAGCACCGTGAAATGATTGTTGTGCTGGTGATGGTGGCCATGATCACGGCCTTGGCGATGAACTTCCCTGTGTACTTATCAGCGATGACGGTACAGGTGTTTGATGGCCATGCAGGTCAGTACGGCTTGTTAATTTCGATGATGGCAATTGGCTCGATCGCAGGGGCCTTGATTACTGCGAGCCGCAAGCAGCCAACCATGGGCTTTTTGGTGTGCCTTCCTGCCGGTGTGGCAGTCAGTGCCTCGTTACTGGCGTTAGCGCCAAGCTTCCTAACCTTTGCTGTGATGATGTCCGTACTGGGGTTGAGCGTACAGCTACTGACGATTTCTTCGTTTACTTTTATTCAACTGTCGACGGTACGTATGTATCGAGGCCGCGTGATGGCCATTGCACTGGCGACCATGCTGGGTAGTACCGCATTAGGCGCACCGTTAGTGGGTTGGATTGCGGATACATTTGGTGCCCGCTGGTCGATTGGTATCAGTGGTTTGTCGGCCTTGCTGGCATTTGCTCTAGGGGTGACTTTCTACCGACGTTATTACTTACCGCAGCAAGCGCTAAAAGAAGCACAAGAGAGAACGGAGCCATAGGGCTCCGTTTGTTTTTGTTAGGTCAGGCAGTTTCGCTGTAAATGGTATATGTTTGTATAACTATCTGAAAAGGAGCGTTTCATGGATATCGTGCAGTTTGTGTTGGATTACCTAATTACCATACCGGTGGCGCTGCTGATTTTTGCGCTGTTGTTTCTAAAATCATCCGTTATTTTCGTACCGCAAAACCGCGCCTACATCATTGAGCGATTTGGTAAATACCAAAGTACTCGAGAAGCGGGCTTGAACTTCCTGATCCCATTGATTGATCGGATTGCCGCCGACCGTTCCTTGAAGGAGCAAGCGGTGGATGTGCCACAGCAAAGCGCGATTACCAAAGACAATATCTCCCTGCATGTGGACGGAGTGCTGTACTTTCGCGTACTGGATCCCTACAAGGCAACTTATGGGGTCGACGATTATGTGTTTGCGGTGACGCAATTGTCACAAACCACCATGCGTTCTGAACTGGGTAAGATGGAGCTGGATAAGACCTTTGAAGAGCGTGATGCCCTCAATACCAATATTGTTTCGTCGATTAATGAGGCCTCAGGCCCATGGGGCATTCAGGTATTGCGTTACGAGATCAAAGACATTATTCCGCCCCAGTCGGTGATGGAAGCCATGGAAGCGCAGATGAAAGCCGAGCGGGTGAAGCGGGCGCAGATCCTAGAGTCGGAAGGGGATCGTCAGGCGGCCATTAACCGTGCCGAAGGTGAAAAACAAGCCATTGTCTTGGCGGCAGAAGCCGACAAGGCTGAGCAAGTGCTGCGTGCCGAAGGTGAGGCCAAGGCCATTATTGCGGTGGCGGATGCGAAGGCACAAGCACTGCAAACCATTGGTGCTCAAGCGAATACAGAAGATGGTCAAAAAGCCATCCAACTGGAGTTGGCAGGCAAAGCTATTGAAGCGAAACAGGCGATCGCGAAAGAGTCTTCGGTGGTGATATTGCCGGACAGCGCCACCGATGCTAACGCCTTAGTCGCCCAAGCTACGTCGATCATCAATCAACTGAATAAGAGTATGTAATGGAGCTTTTGTCGTCTTACCTCATCCAAGTGTTGGCCATTTTAGGGCTAGTGCTGCTGGCCATTGAAGTGTTGGTGCTGGGCATGAGCACGATAGTGCTGTTGTTGACTGGCTTAGGCCTGCTACTGACGGCGTTATCCATGTACCTAGGTTGGGTGCCCAGTACATGGCCGTGGGCGCTGATGGCCACGACAGGATTTACTGTGGCGCTGGGGGTTGTACTTTGGCCGATCTTTAAGCGCATGCAAACGCCAACAGAGCACAAAGCCGTACAGAGTGATTTGATCGGGCACAGCTTTTATTTGCCGATGGACACCTCTGCTAAGCCGTCTGGCAGCTATCGTTTTTCAGGGGTGGACTGGCGTCTGGCCAGCCAGCAACCCATTGCTGAAGGCACCTTGGTAGAAGTGATCGATGTGCAAGTGGGGACGCTTTTTATCCAAGCCAAGCCAACGGCACAAGAGCCTGAGTAACGCTTTATTTGGCGCTGGTCATGGCTGGTTGCTTTTTTGAAGGCCATTTTAGACGACTAAGATAGACACCACACAAGGTGGTGACCACGCCAATCAATTGTAGCCTTGATAGCGCTTCGCCAAATAAGAAGTAGCCTTCGATGGCGGCCAAAGGGGGCACCAATAGCATTAGGGTGGAGACTTGAGCGGCAGGGATCTTACGCAGCATCCACACCAGTAGGAACACGCCTCCGCAGGATAGGACAATCACACCCCAAGCAATTAAGGCATAGCTCATCATGCTCGGCACCAGCAAGGTTTCCTCGAGTGCCAGCATAAAACCACCCGAAACCACTGCGGCAGAAAGGTTCTGAATTGCCATGGAGGCGATGATGTCAGAGCCGGCAATCGACATTTTTTGATAAATCGAGCCCAGCGCTAAGCTGATTACCCCCGCCAAGCCCATCATGGCCAGCCAGATGCTGAAGCTTGCCACTTCTTGTGTGTGCAGCAGTGACGGGCTGATAACCAGTAATAAGCCCGCAATGGCAATCAGCATGCCGATAACGCCCAATAGGCTGGTTTTCTCTTTGATAAACACGAATGCTAGCAGGGTGACCAATATCGGTTGTACTGAACCAATTAAAGCCATCACTCCTGCGGGTAATCCTTGTGCCAAGGCAATGTAGGCAAAACTCAGGTAAAACGCATTCAGCAAGACCCCAGCGATAACGTGCTTAGGCCACTCTGAGCGCGCAGGAAATGGACGTTTGAATAGCAGTGCCAGCACAACAAAAATGGCACCAGCGAGGGCAAAGCGAATGGCGAGATACACGTTTGGGTCGATCAGCCCGACAATGAACTTGCCAGTGATAAAGCCGGTCGACCAAATGGCGATTAGCAAAACAAATAAAAACGGCATGATCTCAAGTCCATTTGCATTGAAGTAAGGGGAACATTGTAACAGCTACTGTGGTCTTTGATAGGCGAAGATTAGCCAGTGAGACGGCTTAATCGGTGCAAAGTGACTCCCTATCATAGTTGAGAAATGATAGCATTTGCCCCATGAAAAATAGCGCTATTAGCAAGAGATAACCGAATGCCAACTTATACCGTTTTAAAACGAGAACATCTGTATCGCGCCGAGCAAGACGCTGAGGTGATTCAGCAACTGACCCTTTGTGGTTACGCCAATGTTGGCTCGATTGACGCCGCTGATGCCGATCAAGCTGTGGCTAACTTTCGTGCAGAAAACCCAGAGCAAAAACAGAAAAAGGCCCTAGGTCTACGCTGGATGATGGGTGTCGGTGGTGTGTTTGCGGTGGTGTGGTTTATTTACTTAATTTTCTTCCTCTTGCCTATCGCGTTTCAAGACTAGATTTTAATGGCACTATCGACCTTGGAACAATTGCGTCGTGGTGAATGCCACGGCGCAACCTATCTTAAGCTAAGCGAGCAACTGACTGAATTTCCTAAGGAAATTTACACGCTGTCGGATACCCTTGAGGTGCTTGATCTGTCGGGCAATCAACTGACGGATTTACCATCGGACTTCACTCGCTTAAGCAAACTAAAAATCTTGTTTGGCTCCAATAACCCTTTTAAGCATGTGCCCGATGTGCTGGGACAAATGCCCGAATTGGAGATGATTGGTTTTAAGTCTTGTCAGATAAAAACTGTATCGGAACACTGTCTGCCGGTTCGTACGCGCTGGTTAATCCTAACCGATAATCAAATTACGGCCCTGCCTGATGCCATCGGCCGCTTAGCGTGTCTGGAAAAGCTGATGTTAGCGGGCAATGCGATTCGTGAATTACCGGACTCTTTTGCCAGTCTTAACAATCTTCGACTGTTGCGTCTCGCGGCCAATCAATTCACTGCGTTCCCTGATGTGCTGCTGGATTTGCCTAAGCTTGCTTGGCTGGCGTTCTCCGGTAATCCATTTTGCGCGCCGCGCGATGAGCATTTAGATTTTACTCAAGTCGCCTCAACAGAGTTACAGCTGCACGAAGTGCTAGGGCAGGGCGCATCAGGACTGATTTCCAAAGCAAGCTGGTTGCAGAATTTGAATGGCTTTGCTGATGCGGTCGCGGTAAAGGTCTTTAAAGGACAGGTCACCAGTGATGGTTACCCACAAGACGAGCTCGATGCCTGCTTAACCGTTGGCGCTCATGAAAACCTAGTCAAACCCCTAGCACATATTCATGAACCAGACTGTGCGGCGTTGGTGATGGATTTAATCCCCAGCAACTATAACAACCTTGGTCAGCCTCCGAGCCTAGTGTCCTGTACCCGCGATACCTTTACTCAAGGACAATCTTTTAGTGTCGAGCAAGCGGAGTTCATCATCGCGCAAATGCGATCCTTGGTGGCGCATTTGGAAAGCAAACAGGTTAGTCATGGGGATCTCTACGCCCATAATGTGCTGATTAATCCTGAGAGCCATCTCTTATTTGGCGACTTTGGTGCCGCCTCCAAATACCGCCATTTAAGCGAAGCACAGCAAGCGGGCATTCGTCGAATAGAACGCCGTGCTTTGGCCTATTTTGAACAAGATATGCTGGGACTTGTGTCTGAATCTTAGTCGTGCTCAAGTATCCGCTAGCCCGTAGGCTGAAGTTTTCGTAAATAAATACGGTACGTCAGTGCGAGTAGACAGCAAATGGCGGCGGGAAATAATAATGCGGTAAACTTGAGCTGTATGAATAACAGCGCGCCTAAGCTGCTACCAACAATAAATCCCACAATAATCAGGGTAAACAGCTTTGCTTTTCGAGAATCGAGCGGCTTACCTTTAAACAAACTCCCTAGCATAATCCCCAAATCCGTAAAGATGCCTGTTAAATGCGTGGTACGAATGATGGCACCGCTGTAGGTAGTTGCCAGTGCGTTTTGTAAGCCGCAAGCCGCGGAAGCAAAGAAGTGTCCATAAAATGAGTTCTGTGAAAGAAACCCTAAAGCCGTTAACAATAAGCCTGCTTCGATGAACAGCGCCGTATCATAGTGACGTCCAAGTTTTAGTGTGGAACCGTGCAACAGAAACCCCGCCGTAGCGGCACCAACAACAAAGAAAACCATTACCCCGACAAGATGCAGAGCGGTGTGAAAAGAGTGATTAATCAGCCCTGTTCCCAAGAGAGTTGCCGTACCAGATAAGTGAGATACCGATTGATGCTCAAACCCCAACAAGCCAATAGCATTTACTGACCCGGCTATTAACGCGAGGATAAATGCTCCAAGCTCAACCCATTTTGGTAATTGCGAAATCACGATAACAACTTTCCTATGCCGAATGCGTAATAAACAACCTAACCGAAACTCAGGAATTACTATAAGCTATTTGCCGTCATAATCATCGCATCTGGTTTCCATCAGCTAGGCTTGTTAGAGATTACCGATACATTTGACCATCGTGTTTGAGCCAGCCATGTGGGTGGCGGCCACGTGGGTCATGGTGCGTCCAGTGCATCACGCCGCCTTTTTTATTCCATTCGTATTCACCGTAAAACTCCACCGCGTCGCCCACTTTAAGGTTTGGGATGCGTGGTGCAAGGTCAATATTATGCGCTACCAATAAAGTCTGACCATTACCCAGCTGTAAGATAAAACGCTGATGTTTTGAGCCCTTGGTATCGTCCTTGAGTACCTTCAAAACCGTACCGCTGCCTTGAATTTGCAGATCGCTTTGTTGGCTTTCAAAGGCTTGTTGTAGGCGAACATCATCGGCAAGACTAAGTGCTGGAAATGCTAAAAGTAGTGTGAAAAGTAGAGCTAAGATAGTTTTCATATTTACCTATTGTGTTGATATAAAAGGATAGGCTGCTTTAGGCGACCCACTTTTTCTTAGCATTTTTGTCTCGCTGAATCTTGTTTTTACGGATTAATGATTGAAATGCTTGATTGAAAGTATTGCTTGGGAGTTTTAAAGAAGTTCTTGCTGACTCTGCTGTTTTTGGACTACTAAATGTTTTAAGTATTTTCGCTTCCAGCTGTTCAAGTGTCGGTGTTTTGGGGGCTGTTTCTTTTTCCTGGAGAGGCTTGCTCGGTTTCTTCTCTACTTCTTTTGCCTTTGAAAATACTGCGATGTTGTGTGAAACCTTATGCAGCTGACATTGAAAGTTAAAAGCTGTTTTCAGAGCATTGTCTTCGCTGAAAAGAATGAATTGGCAAACTTTTCTTTGTTCTTCAGTGAGTGACATAATGATGCCCACAAGGTCTCCGATAATATAAAAGTCTGCTTGATTAGAGCCTTGCGGGTAGCTTGAATTGAAAATAAAAAGTTTACGTTCGCAAATGGTTTTTATATTTTCACTTTTAGAATACACCAATACCTTATCGGAAATGCTTGCTTGAATAACTTCAAGTAAAGCGGAGCCTGTATTCTCCGCATCCACAAAAATAAACTTCATACGACTCTCCTAGTCTTATCTCTCATCCTTATTGGCGGGTTAAACTACCATTAAAGCTTAGATTAAGTCGTGTATGGTCACAATAATAAAGCCACGAATAAAAAAACCGCCCTCAGTGGCCTGAGGGCGGTTGGTTTTTCAGCGTTTCTTTGATGCGCTTAGTTGCGGATCAAGTGGTCGAAAGCGCCTAGGGCTGCGGTTGCACCTGCGCCCATGGAGATGATGATTTGTTTGAACGGCACGTTGGTAACATCACCCGCAGCAAACACACCTTCCATTGAGGTACGGCCGTGAGTGTCGATGATGACTTCGCCACGTTCCGTTAATTCTAGAGAACCTTTTAGGAACTCACTGTTTGGTACTAGACCGATCTGTACGAAGATACCCGCTAGTTCCAGTTTGTGTGCTTCACCAGTTTTACGGTCCGTGTACGCAAGGCCAGTAACGTGCTCACCGTTACCCAATACTTCCGTCGTTTGCGCTTCGGTAATAATGGTTACGTTTGGTAGAGATTTCGCTTTCTTAACCAATACATCGTCGGCACGTAGCTTGTCGCTGAACTCTAGTACCGTTACGTGTTCTACTAAGCCAGCTAGGTCGATAGCAGCTTCGATACCTGAGTTACCACCACCGATCACGGCTGTTTTCTTGCCTTTGAACAATGGGCCGTCACAGTGTGGGCAGTACGCTACGCCTTTGGTTTTGTACTCTTGCTCACCTGGAACGTTCATTTCTCTCCAGCGCGCACCGGTCGCTAGGACAACGGTTTTGCTCTTTAGTACTGCGCCGTTTTCCAGCTCGACTTCGATCAGTTCTTTCTTCTCAACGCGAACGGCTTTTTGCGTTTTCATTAGGTCCACATCGTAATCTAGAACGTGTTGCTCAAGACCTGCGACCAGTTTTGGACCGTCAGTGGCTTTCACAGAGATAAAGTTCTCGATCGCCATGGTGTCAGATACCTGACCACCGAAGCGCTCAGCTACGACACCGGTACGGATACCTTTACGCGCGGCGTAGATCGCTGCAGCGGCGCCAGCTGGGCCACCGCCAACCACTAGCACGTCGTAGGCTTCTTTCTCAGCAAGGGCTGCGGCTTGTTTCGCTTCGGCGCCCGTGTCGACTTTATTGAGGATTTCATCCAGCGTCATACGGCCTTGGCCGAAGTGCTCACCATTTAGGAACACCGCTGGTACGCCCATGATCTTGCGATCTTCGATTTCTTGTGGGAACAGACCACCGTCAATCATAGTCGCCGTCACTTTCGGGTTCAAAATCGCCATCAAGTTAACGGCTTGAACCACGTCTGGACAGTTGTGACAAGACAAAGAGATGTAGACTTCAAAGTTCAGCTCAGTGTCTAGGTCTTTAATTTGTTGTAGCACTTCTGGTGCTGCTTTAGATGGGTGACCACCCGCTTGTAGTAGGGCTAGTACAAGAGAGGTGAATTCGTGTCCCATCGGGATGCCTGCGAAATGCACGCGCGCTTGGCTGTCTTTCGGGCCAACCGACATTTGTGGGGCGCGGCCTTGCGGTGCTTCGTCCACAGACATGGAAATTTTGGCTTGGTTTAGCTCAGTGATTTCACGAGCCAATTCCAATAGTTCTTCTGATTTTGCATTGCCATTTGAGGACACAGTAATCGCAATCGGACTAACGATGTTTTGAAGGTATGTGCCCAACTGTTGTTTCATATTTGCGTCTAACATAATTTTTAATCCGTTATTTAGTTGAGTTTGATTACAGTGCCTATAAATTTCGGGCGAGTGAGGTCAGCACCTGTCTTCTGTAGGAGAGGGAGGTGTGAGGTACCATGGCTCGAAAAATTCAAATTTGGGCTTTCAACGCCTTGCACTGGAAGGCAAAGCCCGATGTTGGGCGCTAAGCGCCCAACAAAGGAAGAGGCGTCTTAGATTTTGCCTACTAGGTCTAGAGATGGAGCAAGAGTCGCTTCACCTTCTTTCCATTTAGCTGGGCAAACTTCACCTGGGTGTGCTGCTACGTATTGAGCTGCTTTCACTTTACGCATTAGGTCGTCAGCGTCACGGCCGATACCTTCTGCAGTGATTTCCATCGCTTGAATCGTACCTTGTGGGTCGATCAAGAAAGTAGCACGGTCAGCAAGACCTTGACCTTCACGTAGAACACCGAAGTTGTTCGTGATAGTCGCAGTTTGGTCACCTACCATGTAGTAGTTGATTTTGCCGATTGCTGCAGAAGTGTCGTGCCAAGCTTTGTGACAGAAGTGAGTGTCTGTAGATACAGAGAATACTTCAACACCCATTGATTGTAGTTCGTCGTACTTGCTCGCTAGGTCTTCAAGCTCAGTTGGGCAAACGAAAGTGAAGTCAGCTGGGTAGAAGAAAAATACTGCCCATTTACCTAGAACGTCTTTTTCAGAAATGTCTACGAACTCGCCGCCTTTGAATGCTGTTGCGTTGAATGGCTTGATTTGAGTGTTAATCATGTATTGCTCCTTAGTAAGTGTGTGTTTCGCTGTTTGCGTTACCAACAGTGACTATATTATGGGGTCCGTATGACGAATTGAAATTGTGTTTTACTAAAACTTAGATAAAAAAAAACTATTAAGAATAGAAAAAGCCTATTCGTCAGGGTATTGATTACGCACATCCGTAATTTGCACGATTAAATCTAACGCAATGTCAGCAAGTTTGGGATCGAAATGCTGACCGGCTTGATCCTGAACATAGTTAAAGGCTTGCTCTGTGGTCCAAGCTTCTTTGTAAGGGCGCTTAGACAGCAAGGCGTCAATCACATCGGCCAAGGCAACAATACGCCCTTCAAGAGGGATTTCTTCTCCCTTTAATCCAGCAGGGTAGCCTTTACCGTCCCAGCGCTCATGATGGGTCAGGGCAATCGAACGTGCCATTTCGAGCAGAGGATCACCGTCAACCGACAAAATCTCTGCGCCAAACAGCGTATGTTTTTTCATTTCTTCCCACTCATCGGGGTCGAGCTTGCCAGGCTTGAGTAGAATGGCGTCAGCGATGCCGATTTTGCCGACGTCGTGCATGGGCGCGGCGAGAAACACACGTTCTACCCATTCAGGGTCGTCGACACACTGCTCGGCGATCAGCTTGGAAATGTAGCTCATACGCACCACATGAGCGCCGGTTTCATTGTCTTTGTATTCGACGGCGCGACCTAGGTGATGAATGATGCGTACCTTGCTGTCATGCAGTTCTTTAGTACGTTCACGGACTTTCTGCATTAGTTGACGGTTTTGATTGTACAAAGCAATCTGGTTACGCACGCGCGCACGTACCAAAGGCGGGCTAATTGGCTTGGCAATATAGTCCGCCGCACCAATGGCAAAGCCGCGCTCTTCATCACGCACATCGTGTTTGGCGGTGACAAAAATCACTGGGATATTGGCCGTGACAGGATCGGCTTTGAGTCTGCGACAAACTTCGTAGCCGTCCATATCCGGCATCATTACATCCAACAAAATAAGATCTGGTTTAGGACTTTGTTTGGCAATAGACAAAGCGCGAGGACCGTTCAAGGCAACTTTAATACGGTATTCTGCGCGTAGAGACGCGACTAAAACGTCGATATTTTCTGGAATGTCGTCCACCACGAGTAGAGTGGGTTTGTCATAGCCTTCATCTTCAAAAACAGCATTTACGCTTGCGTCATGTTCGACCATATATCACTCGTTTAATCCGTAATGCGAGCCAACAAACTCTTGGCATGTTCAATTGCGCTATCATAATCGTACAAACCAATGGCAGTATTTAGAGCGTTCATTAACGCCTGTTGTTCGGTGTTTTGGAAATGAGGTGCGAGCTGCTCTGCGATGTCGCTTGCCTCTGATAAGTTCTGTTCAAGATACTCTAGCAGTGTGGTTAACTGCTGACGTATTTCTGTTGCACTTAGTGGCGCTACCTGTTGTTCGACGATGTGATTCGTGCGACGGCCTTGCCAAGTATCCAACCCTTCTAGAATAGTCTGTAATTCTTCAACTAGCTCACTGGTGGTTGAGGCTAAGTATGTCTGTTGCTCAAGTTGCTTCTCCAAGGTGGCGGCGAGTTTCGCTAGGTGTGTCATCCCCAAAGTGCCACAAGTGCCTTTTAATGTGTGTACCAGACGAGTCGCTTCCTCATAGTGTTTAGCTTCCAACACGGCTTTCAGGGTGCTCTCGAAGTCTTTATGAGTACTTAAAAAACGATCCAATAAACGGCTATATAAGGCCGCACCTTGGGTGTGATGCAGGCCAATACTGGTATTCATCTGGACCATGTCTGGAAGCGTTATTGCCGCGCTGCCAGTAGCTTGATCGATGCTGACGGATGATGCGCGGGTCTGTTGTGGCTGACATTTCTGGTCTGGCATCCAATGTTCTAACGTAGCGAACATTTGCTCGATCTGAATCGGCTTGGCAATGTGATCATTCATGCCCGCGCGCATGGCTCGATCAATATCTTGAGTCAGTACATTGGCGGTCATCGCAATAATCGGCAAATCGGCATATTGTGGCATCTGACGAATTTTCTGGGTCGCTTGGTAGCCGTCCATGACCGGCATCTGGCAATCCATTAATACCAGATCAAAGTCATTTTCTTCGATTTGTTTAAGGGCTTCCTCGCCATTGACGGCGATCACAACGTGCATGCCCTGCTGCGTGAGTAACTCGATGGCCAACTCACGGTTAATCTCATTGTCTTCGACCAATAAAACCGTGGCGCCAAAGAGGTTGGCGTAATTCTGTGCCAGAGGCTCGCTATCGTCGCTTTTAGAGGGACTTAAACCATTTGTGCCATGGCTGTTGGCAATGGTGTCGAATAAGCTCGATATGGTAATAGGCTTGGTTAGGAAGCCCGCAATATCGATGCCTTGGGCTGCTTCTTTAACCTTGTCCAGATCGTAAGCGGTAACCATAATCATAGTCGGGTATTTGTGCGGTGAACTTGCAATGATTTGGCGGCAGGTTTCCACGCCATTTAACTCAGGCATTTTCCAGTCCACCAGTAGCAGTTCATAAGGTTGGTGTAACTGATCGGCGCGCTGAATCATGTCCAAGGCATCGAAGCCATTGCTGGCCATATGGCAATTAAGGCCTAACGCTTGAATATTGGCTTTTAACACTTCGCGCGCGCTGTCGTTGTCATCGACAATCAGCACATTGGAAATGTTTAATGAGGAAGACCAGTAGCTATGTGGTATTTCATCTTCAACACGTTCTAGCACCACAGAAAAATGGAAGGTACTGCCTAGTCCTTCTTCACTTTCAAGCCAGATGCGACCGCCCATCAGTTCGACTAATTGTTTGGAAATTGCTAAGCCCAGCCCAGTACCGCCAAAACGGCGCGTGGTAGAGGAGTCTGCTTGCGAGAAAGAACGAAATAGATGCTTCTGGTTTTCTTTGCTAATGCCAATGCCAGTGTCCGACACAGAAAAGATCACTTCCATGCGATCAGCGCTGTGTTGCTTGTAGCGAGCCTTGATCACCACTTCACCCTGTTGTGTGAATTTTAGCGCGTTATTACCAAGGTTCAGCAGTACTTGGCGTAAGCGTGTGGCATCCCCTAGAAATACCTGTGGCAAGTTTTCATCGATATCAAACACCAGTTCTAGGTCACGCTCTTCCACCTTGATGGTCAGCAGATTAGCAATTTCATTGAGTACATCTTGCAAATAGAAGGGCGCTCTTTCGAGTTCCACCTTACCGGCTTCAATCTTAGAAAAGTCGAGGATGTCGTTAATGATGGCCAGTAGCGATTCCGCTGAATGACGTACTTTCTGAATATAGTTGCGTTGGCGCTCATCCAGATCCGTTTGTAAGGCGAGATAAGACATACCAATAATGGAGTTCATGGGCGTGCGTATCTCATGGCTCATATTGGCCAAAAAGTTACTCTTAGCTTGGTTGGCCTGTTCGGCGTTTTCTTTCGCCACAATCAGTTCTTGAGTTTGTGTGGCAATTTCTTGTTCCAACTCTTGTTTGTAGTGTTGCAGAGAGAGTTGGTACTTATGTCGTTCGGAGATGTCACGCCACGTACAGATAATCGCGGGTTCATCGTCTAACACCACGGCAATCATGGTCAGATCGGCGTAAATCAGCTCGTTGTTATAGGCTTTAAACACCCATTCTTGATAGGAGTGACCTTGCGCTTCGGTCTGCTCAAAGAGAATCGACAACTGACTGTTAGATGGATCACCGGATTGGGCAAGGGGCGACAGATCACTCATGTTGACCTGCAGAAGCTGTTCGCAAGAGGGGTAACCCAGTACGCTGGCGGCAGCCTCATTGCATTCAATAATGGCTCCTTGACGCAAGATCCAAGCCGGATCCGGTGACGATTCAAACATTGAACGGAAGCGGTCTTCACTCTCTAAAAGCGTATTTAGCTGACGTTTCACCCGTTTTGAAATGGCCCACGCCAGGAGCAAAATAATCGCTCCAGTGATGACACTGACCCAGATGATCGCCTTACTAAGACGGGACAGCTCCTGCTCAATCAGTTGGTCGAGTTGGTGCGTTTCATTTTGCACAGCTTGACTGATGTTATCGAGTAAGCGTGATAGTGGGGAAAAAATGGCTTCAATTTCACTATTGATCACGTTGCGCTGATCATTGATGGTCATTAGCGCAAAGTGTTCATGGAACAGACCTGCTGAGCCCAGTTCAATCACATTCAGCTCGTTATAGTAATAACCCGTGCCATAGAGTATGCGTTTTAGCTTGTCGGACTCTGCCGTCAGGCGGTTGTTGGCGTCGGGAAATTGGGCCTTGGTCTGGGCAATGGCGTAATCAAGGCGTTCAAATGTCGGAGAAATTCGATTGTTCAGCAGGTCAGCTAGCTGAGCCTGGCTGTTTGTTAGTGGCAGGCTATTAATGGCCAACTCTAATTGCAGCATGTCTTCTAATGCTGTGGAAAGCGAACTTTCAATCGCGCTGGCACGCAACATCATATAGCGTTCGCTTAAGTCGCGTTTTTCAGCCTCGGGAGCGCTACGGTATTGAAACAGGAGCACGCCTTCTTGTAGGCGATGACGGCTGCTGAGTGCGCGTAATTGACCAGTAAGTACGTCCACAGAGACCAACGCATTACGCATTAGGTCATTGCGTTCTGATTGAGTAGTAAAGGCTTCTCGGGCTTTGTACCAAGCATCGACCTTGTCAGTCAGGTTGTAGATGTGATGGCTTTTGACTCGCACTGCGTCGCCTAATCCAATTAGGTCGGAGTCTTGGCGGGAGGCTTGTTCCAGCGCATCGGCGGCACTTTCAAAGCGCGACATTAAATCTTGATCTAGGTAGGCGGCATTGACGTCTTGGTCCAAGGCCTCTCGCAGACGATTGCGCAGCGTTGGGACGACTTCGCGCAGTTCTGATATCGCGCCAACCATGGTGGCTTGTTGGCTACGAATATCGGTTTGTTGCTGTTTAAGATCATTCGCGGTGTGAGATAAGTTGGAAGCACCAATCACAATTGCCAACAGGCTAAAGATGGCCATGAGCCATACCAGTGGTGAGATTGACGATTGGAACTGCCCCATCTTACTCATAGGCTACCTCGTTGAAATTCAGGGGAGAGAGAGCTGCCGCAGTAACTGTGTTTATGCTTTAAATCTTGAAGTTCTAACCATATAGGATATTTAGAATGCTCTAATTCACTGGAAATTTCCAGTGACGTGTCTTGAGCTTGGAGTGATTGCTCATACTGGCGAAGTAAAGCTAAGAACTCTGCTCTACTGGGGGCTTTGTCGCTTGCCTGAGTGAGCAACGCGGCTTCCACATAGCGCGCCGCGAGGTAGCCTTCTAATTCCATCGGAGAGGTGGTTTCGAGATTGCCGTACTGCATCACATCTTCAAAAAACTCTTTGACCTCCAGATAACGCTGCTGATCCATACAGGGTCTGACTAAGGTGGAAAGAATTTGCGCATCGGTGTCGCGTACTTGCTCAATCAAGGAGTCGTGGCTGACAAATGAAAAGGTTGCGAACAAGGGCTTAACGCCCACTTGATGCAGTAAAGTAATTAACTCAGCAGCAGCGGGGTAAGTGCTAATCAGGAAAATGGCTTTAGGCTGTTTCGTTTGAGCTAAGATCTTCGCCACAGCCTCCTCTGCGGAAGGTTGGTTGCGCGCATAGTAGAGCTTAAAAATATCATTCGAGCTATCCAAACCATAGGACTGTAATGCCTCCGTGAGGCTACGCATAGTGCCTTCACCATAGCTGTCTTTCTGTACATACACCGCCATGTCATTGGGCTTAATGCCGAACTGTTCGACCACGGTTTTGGCCAACAGTTTGGCTTCATCATGATAACTGGCGCGTTGGGTAAAAATCAGTGAACTGATGCCGTCTTGCTTGAGGGCGCTGCTGCCACTGATGGGCGAGATCAGCGGGATTTGGAATTGCTGCAACGTCGGGATGGCACTGACAATGGTTGGTGTACCCACGCTGCTGATCAAGCCAACAATGTGATCTTGCTCGATCATTTGACGAATCAAGGGGGCGGTATGCTTTGGCTCATAGCCATCGTCTTTGGCCACTAGTGCCAGCTGATAAGGCAGTTGCTGGCTTGCGTTGATGCGGGCAAACCCTAGTTCAATACCTTGCACCAATTCCTCACCGAGCTTGGCACTAGGCCCCGACATAGGCCCAGTAAAACCAAAGCGTAGCTCTTCGGCATGACTGATCACAGACAGCAGAAGGAGACAATTCATCACAAATGTACTGATGACTACATTAGGTCGATGCACGACAAACACCCTAAACAATTGGTTGATAACACCTCAATATGTGCGCATCAGATACGCCATGTCAGCATTAAGTTATCGATTAGTTTAGAGGAAATTCATGTAAACTGCGGCTGTAGAAGTGTCACTGAGTGTAACCTTGCTCTAGAAAACAATGGCGCTTTAGCGCCATTGATGGATGCGTGCCATTTGTAAATGCCGCTCACGCTCCGCTTGGTCGACGCTGAGGTAGCGAAATCCGATGCTGTCGCCCGGTGTTTTCTGGGACAACAAGGCCCCAGCAAAGCTGGTGACGCAGCCAATTTTCGGGTAACCACCAATGGTCTGACGATCGCGTAACAGCACAATCGGTTGGCCATCGCTGGGCACTTGGATAGCGCCATAGGCAATGCCTTCCGAGATAATGCCTTTTTGATCCTGTCCCACCGCTTGGCCTTCTAGACGATAGCCCATGCGATCGCAGTGCTGACTGAGGCGATAAGTACTACTGAAAAAACGCGCCCGATCAAGGCCAGAGAAATGTTTAAACTGATAACCGGTGACGACATCAATCTCCTCTTGCTCATAGTTGGGGATGGCTAAGCGCGGTACCGAGCGTTGTGTATGCTGGGTGGTGGCGTGAAAGGGGAGCTGATCACCTTGGCTAAGTTTGTCACCTTTGCCGCTCAAGCCGCCAAGTTTCTCACGCATCACCGTGGCGACACTGCCTAATACCGGTTTGACCAAGAAGCCGCCTTTGACCGCCAAGTAAGCTCGTAAGCCAATTTTTGGCTGATGAAACGCCAGCACATCTCCCATTTTAATCGGATAAGTTTGCCAAGGAATAACCACTTTGCCATTTATGGTGGCACCCAAATCGGCACCGGTAATGGCGATGCTTGTGTTGGCTTGTGCCTCCAGCGCAAACATACCAAATGTAATTTCGATTTGTGCGGCATGGCTGTCGTTATCGAGTAGGGCATTGCCCCAACGAAACGCTAGCTCATCCATCGGCCCACCGGTGGTCACGCCAAGATGCTGGTAGCCATGGCGGCCAAGATCTTGTAACAAGGCCAGCATACCTGGCTTAAGCACTTTAAAAGCCATCTAACTGACCTCCTTGGGCAATAAATTCTTCCCTTGAGATGGGCGCAAAGCGCACTGTATCGCCCACTTCAATTAAGGCTAAGCTGTCACTTTGCCAATCCACCAGCTGCACTGGCGTACGTCCGAGAATTTGCCAACCGCCTGGGGTGACGCTCGGGTAGACGGCGGTTTGTTGCTCAGCAATGGCGACACTGCCTAACGGCACTTTTAAGCGTGGCGTGGTTTTTCGAGGCATACGTAGGGCTTCTGGAGTGTTGCCCAAAAAGGCAAAGCCTGGGGAGAAACCAATGGCAAAGGCGCGATAACTTGTTTCACTGTGTAGCTTGATCACCTCAGCGACGGTTAAGCCGCAGTGCTTCGCCACTTCCTCCAGATCAGGGCCTACTTCAGGATCGTAGTAAACCGGAATCACCACTTCGCGGCGTTCCGTTTCGGTAATTGATTGAAGATCGATGCTGGCGGATAAGGTTTTGATTTTATTAGTAATCTTAAAACGGTCGTAATGGTCGGTGTCGAAAATCACCAATAAGGTGGTGTACGACGGCACCAGATCAATGATGCCCTCACAATTGCGCAGGGCTTTGGTCACTAAGGCGATGACGTCTGCAGCTGCATCGTTAATAGATTCGGAAAAGGTCAGCAAGCAGGCGTGATCACTGACCAATTCCATCTGCGGGGGATAGATTAATGCTTTATGCATGTGAACGATTTCCCACCAATGCGCGAAGGCGCTGCACTGCTTCCACGGCATGGTCGCCATCGCCATGCACACAGATGGTATCCGCGTGCACCGTTAAGGCTTTGCCCGACTCAGTAATCAGTGAGCCGTGCTCGCTTAATTGCACCACCTGTTGCTCGATCAGATCAAAGCTCTTATGTACGGCATTAGCTTGTTTTCGGGGTGTTAAACGGCCGTCGTCGGTGTACAAACGATCGGAAAAAGCTTCAAACCAAAGTTCTAGCTGATATTTCTTGGCTAGGGCTTTCACTTGATCTGCTTCAGGAATCGCCATCACCATTAAAATCAATGAGTTATCGATCTCACTGACGGCTTGCATGACGCTTTCTAAGACCGTGAAATTGGCCATCATGGTGTTGTACAAAGCTCCATGAGGTTTGACGTAGGTAACTTTGGTCGCGTGGGCTTGGCAAATGCCCTGCAGCGCGCCAATTTGGTATTGGATAATGGCTTTGAGTTCATTTGGCGCGATGTCCATATTACGGCGGCCAAAGCCAACCAAGTCTGGGTAGGCGGGGTGAGCACCAATGGTGACATTGTGCTGCTTGGCCAACGCCACTGTTTTGCTCATGGTGAGTGGGTCAGAAGCGTGAAAGCCACAGGCAATGTTGGCTTGATCGACAAACGGCATAATGTCTTCGTCTAAGCCCATTGTCCAAGCGCCAAACGCTTCCCCCATGTCACAATTTAACTTCATGCTGAACTCCATAAACTTTGCTTGTATTGCTTAAGAGTAACCAGCCAGCCTTCAGGCAACAAGTGTGCCGCTTTGCATGGCTTTTACTGAGCTTTTACGTGGTCCTCGGCTATCTAAGTTGGAACGGCTTTTGTATGCTCTAAATATCCTATTGGAGAATGCAATGAACAAACTGATTTCCATGATTTTAAAGGGCTTGGTCGCGGTCGTGCCGATCGGCCTAACGGTGTACTTTTTATACTGGCTGTTTACCACGGCGGAAGAATTAGCGCGCCCGTTGGTGCTACTCGTCTGGCCTGAGCAGGACTACTTTGTTGGAATGGGCGTCTTAACCAGCCTGTTGCTGCTGGCGATCGTCGGTTTGGTAGTGAACTTTTATGGTATTCGTTACCTAATGAAGCTAAGCCAAAGCCTGTTTGAACAGATCCCCCTGGTAAAGTCCATTTATGGGGCGTTGACGGACATGATGACGGTTTTCAGTCTGTCCAACAAAACCGGCAAGCAAAGTGTTGTCACCCTTGAGATCCAAGGCATGCAGCTGATTGGTTTTGTCACCGGTGAGAAAATGGGACAGCGCTTATTTGGCGAAAAAGACCTAGTGGGGGTGTACTTACCCTTGAGTTACCAGATTGGTGGTATGACGGTGTATGTTTCACGTGAAAAGCTCACGCCGCTGGATATTTCCATGGAAGAAGCCATGCGTATCGCTGTGACAGGCGGTGTGCAATCGAAGAATTAACCATGATGACATTAGAGCAAGTTACTGAATTATTAGAACAAAAAGGTTATCCCGCCAAACTCAAGCGCTTTCCTCGACGAATCTACGTCGGCTCGATTGGTTCATTTTATGGGGTGACCATTGTTCAGAATGAAAAGACCGGTGAGCTAAAGCTGTCTTATCAGCCACTGATTCTTTTGCTGGGGAGTGCGCTACTGATCTACAGCTTTATTGTCAGCTTTGGCAATGACGATATGCTGTCGGCGCTGATCGGTATTACTGCGGCGTCTGTGATGGCGAACTTCTTCAAATCACGGGCTAAAAAAGCAGAAATTGAGGCGATTTTACGAGACGCTAGTCAATCATCTTAAGCCCGCTTATGATCCGCCCATCTTTCCTTTGATGGGCGGCACTTCATGAATCCAATCCTAATCAGCATCAGTTTATTAATCTGCAGCAATGTCTTTATGACCTTTGCTTGGTATGCCCATCTTAAAGAACTTAATAATAAGCCTTGGATCATCGCTGCCTTAGTGAGCTGGGGTATTGCCTTGTTTGAATACCTGCTACAAGTGCCTGCCAACCGCATTGGTTTCACGGCACTCAATGTGGGGCAGCTGAAAATCATGCAGGAAGTGATTACCTTATTGGTGTTTGTGCCCTTCTCAGTTTTCTATCTTAAAGAGAATCTAAAACTGGATTATTTGTGGGCTGGATTATGTCTCATCGGTGCGGTCTACTTTGTGTTTCGTTCCAAGTTTGCCTAATAAACGAAACTATGTCTGTTTCATTTGAAAGAAAAGCATCACTAAAGTGAAACAAAAGAAGCGTACTTTATCCCTCGTTTGATGATTTTTAACCGTTTTATTTTATTGGTTTCGATACGAGGGAACGCTCCATGCGTAAGTTAGCTTTAGTGTCTATGGTCGCAGGTCTTGCGGCATCAGGGTCAGCTTTATCAGCAACACAAATCGAGTGGTGGCACGCTATGGGTGGTGCCAACGGTGAGAAAGTAGATGAGATCGCCGCCGCGTTTAACGCTTCTCAAAGTGACTATGAAGTGAAACCTGTGTTCAAAGGTAACTACACAGAGACCATGACCTCAGCGATTGCGGCGTTCCGTGCTAAGCAACAGCCAGCGATCGTGCAAGTGTTTGAAGTGGGTACCGCGAGCATGATGGCCGCCGAAGGGGCCGTTTACCCTGTCTACAAATTGATGGCGGATACGAAGCAGCCATTCAATCAAAACGATTACCTAAGTGCCGTCACCGGTTACTACACCGACAAAGATGGCAACATGCTGTCGATGCCATTCAACAGTTCCACGCCAGTGTTGTACTACAACAAAGAGTTGTTCGCGAAAGCCGGTGTGAGCGCGCCGAAAACATGGCAAGAAGTGGAAACCGTGTCACAAAAACTACTCGACAGCGGTGTGCAATGTGGTTTCACCACCTCTTGGCAATCATGGGTACAGCTAGAAAACTTCAGTGCCCGCCATAACCTTCCTTTTGCCTCTCAAGCGAACGGCTTTGCTGGCATGGAGACTGAGCTTACGTTCAACGGCCCAGCACAAGTGGCGCACATTGAGAAAATGAGTGAATGGCAGCAAAACGGCATCTTTAGCTACGGCGGTCGTCGCAGTGATTCCGCATCTAAGTTCTACAGCCAAGAATGTGCCATGCATATGGAGTCTTCGGCAGGCTACGCGGGTGTGAAGCGTAACGCTAAATTCGACTTTGGTGTATCTGAGCTACCGTACAACAGCGATGTGATCAAGGCGCCACAAAATACCATAATCGGTGGCGCGTCTTTGTGGGTACTGCAAGGTAAGAGCCAGGCTGAATACCAAGCGGTGTCTCATTTCCTAAGCTTCCTCTCGAGCGCTGAGGTGCAAGCGGACTGGCACCAATTCTCGGGTTACTTGCCAATCACCACAGCAGCCTACGAATTAACCAAACAACAAGGTTTCTATGACGCTAATCCTGGTACCGACGTTGCTGTGAAACAAATGACATCAGTGGCGCCAACCGATAACTCAAAAGGTCTGCGTCTAGGTAACTTCGTACAAATCCGTGACATCATCAACGAAGAGCTAGAGGCGGTTTGGGCAGGTGATAAAACGGCTCAAGTCGCGCTAGACACAGCGGTTGAGCGTGGTAACGCGCTGCTACGTAAGTTCGAGAAAGCGAACCACTAATCCGATCATCACTTCCTCCTAGTGAGGGTGCCTCCCCGTTCGCGGGGAGGCTTTTTTAGTGACGTGCCGTTGAATGATCGAAAGAGCCTGTTATGTCGGTGTATTTCCCGCAAAAGTTTTTGCCCTATTTATTGCTGTTACCACAGTTGTTGGTAACCGCTATTTTCTTTCTTTGGCCCGCTGGACAAGCGGTCGAACAGGCGTTTTATCAAGAGGACGCCTTTGGTCTAAGCCGTGATTTTGTCGGCTTGGATAACTTCACAGAATTATTTACCAGCCCTGAGTATTACGCCTCGCTACTGACCACCATGATCTTTAGCTTTTCGGTGGCCTTTTTAGGCTTAGCAGTCGCGCTTTGGTTGGCTGTCATGGCGGATCGCGTGATTCGTGGCGCCATGGTGTACCAGACTTTATTGATTTGGCCTTACGCGGTTGCCCCTGCCTTGGCGGGTGTGTTGTGGTGGATTTTATTCGATCCGAGCATGGGACCCGTGGCACTTGCGTTGGATGCCATGGGCATCGATTGGAACCACTTCGTCAATGGCGATCAAGCGATGATCTTGGTGGTGATTTCCGCGACTTGGAAACAAATTAGCTATAACTTTCTATTCTTCTTGGCAGGGCTGCAGGCCATTCCGCGCTCTTTAATTGAAGCAGCGGCGATTGATGGCGCAGGGCCAGGCAAACGCTTCTGGGACATTATCTTTCCTTTGTTATCGCCCACCACCTTCTTCTTATTAGTGGTGAACTTGGTATACGCCTTCTTTGAAACTTTTGGCGTGATCGATGCGACCACTCAAGGGGGTCCTGGACAAAGTACCACGACCATGGTGTACAAGGTTTTTAACGATGGTTTTGTGGGCTTAGACCTAGGTAGCTCGGCGGCCCAGTCGGTGGTGTTAATGGCGATCGTGGGTCTGATGACGGTGATTCAGTTCCGCTACATTGAGCGTAAGGTGCAGTACTAATGATTGAAAATCGTCCTTGGCTGACTGTTTTCAGTCATCTTGTATTGGTGCTTGGCGTGCTCTTGGTGGCTTTGCCGGTGTGGGTGGCGCTAGTCGCTTCAACTCATCCGGCCAGTGCGTTTGGTGCGGGTTCCATTCCCATGTGGTTTGGCGATCAGGCGTGGGCAAATTGGCAACAGGTGTTGATTGGCAAAGAGGGGCAAGCATCTGATTTGCTGCGTATGACGTTGAACTCCTTGATCATGGCGCTGGGGATTACCTTTGGCAAAATCGCTATTTCTTTGTTGTCAGCCTATGCCATTGTCTTCTTCCGCTTTCCGTTTCGTGGCGCGGCGTTTTGG
The DNA here is from genome assembly GCF_057626615.1 of Marinomonas sp. HM11-D. Classification (NCBI taxonomy): domain Bacteria; kingdom Pseudomonadati; phylum Pseudomonadota; class Gammaproteobacteria; order Oceanospirillales; family Oceanospirillaceae; genus Marinomonas; species Marinomonas sp. HM11-D. The sequence continues at coordinate 42,592 of NZ_JBMMKT010000006.1, forward strand.
GTGATTTTCTTTACTCTGATGCTGCCAGTCGAAGTACGCATTGTGCCGACTTATGAGGTAGTAGCGAACCTTGATTTGCTCAACAGCTATACAGGTTTAACCCTACCTTTGATTGCCAGTGCCACGGCGACCTTCCTATTTCGTCAGTGCTTTATGAGTATCCCAGGTGAACTAGTCGAAGCGGCGCGCATTGATGGGGCAGGCCCGATTCGTTTCTTCTTCGATATTTTACTGCCACTGTCGCGCACTAATATCGCGGCGCTGTTTGTGATCCTGTTTATTTACGGTTGGAACCAGTATTTGTGGCCACTGATCGTGACCACGGATGATGCTTATTACACCTTGGTCATGAGCGTAAAACGTATGTTGTCGGTATCCGATGGCGATATCGCTTGGAACCAAGTCATGGTGTCGACCTTATTGGCGATGATCCCGCCGGTGTTGGTGGTGATCGGTATGCAGAAGTTATTCGTCAAAGGTTTGGTGGACGCGGAGAAATAAAATGTCAGATTTAGTACTTAATAATATCGGTAAAACCTATGCCAACGGCTACCAAGCGATTCCGAACATCGACCTGACTATTGAAGAAGGGGAGTTTATTGTTTTGGTGGGCCCCTCTGGTTGTGGCAAATCTACCTTGCTACGTATGGTGGCGGGCTTAGAAAGCATTAGCCAAGGCGATCTTTTAATCAAAGGCGATCAGGTCAATAACAAAGAACCGGCCGATCGAGATATTGCCATGGTGTTTCAGAACTACGCTCTGTATCCACATATGTCGGTGTATGACAACATGGCTTATGGTTTGAAAAACCGTGGTGTGGCGAAAGCGGAGATCGCAACTAAGGTCAATGCGGTGGCGCAGATGTTGGGGCTTGAAGAGCTGCTGACTCGCAAGCCGAAGCAGTTATCCGGTGGTCAGCGTCAGCGAGTGGCTATGGGCCGTGCCATGGTGCGAGATCCAAAGGTATTTTTGTTTGATGAACCGCTGTCGAACCTAGACGCCAAATTACGTGTGCAGATGCGCGTGGAAATCCGTGAATTGCAACGCAAGCTGGGTACGACGACTTTGTATGTGACCCATGATCAAGTGGAAGCCATGACCTTGGCGGATCGCTTGGTAGTGCTTAACAAAGGCCATGCAGAGCAAATTGGCACACCAATGGAATTGTATGAGCGTCCGGCATCGACCTTTGTTGCGGAGTTTATTGGCTCACCGTCGATGAATCTTATCCCCAGCCGCGTTGAAAATGGCAAATTGCAGTTAGGTGTGGATATCCAGCTTGATTGTCCACATGTTTCAGCACAATCGGTGATTTTTGGTATTCGACCTGAACATGTGGATATCTCACCGGTTGAGCAAGCGGATGTTTCGTTTACCGTCAAAGCCGTCGAAGCTCTCGGGGCCGAAACCTTGGTTCACGGAGTGTTACATCTTGAAGATGGCAATGGCCCTGCATTTATCGTTAGATTATCGGGTAATCATCACTTTGCCGGTGGTGAAACATTAGGTTTAACCTTACCAAGCAAGGCTTGGCACTTGTTTGATGCTCAAACGACAAAGAGGATTGAAGCGTGATTGAATTAACCAAAGTAATGGGACACCGTGGTGCGGCCTTATTAGCGCCAGAAAACACCTTAGCGTCAATCCGAGCCGCTGCTGCAACGGGTGTGAAGTGGGTGGAAATCGATGTTTATCCGATTGCCCAAGGTGGTTTGATTATCTTTCATGACGATACTTTAGATCGTTGTACCAATGGTTCTGGCGTCACCGAACAGAGCGAATTAGACACCGTCTTATCCCTAGATGCGGGCGCTTGGTTTGGCGAATCGTTCCGTGGCGAAGCTGTGCCGACGTTAGAACAGGCGCTGGATTGCATTCAAGAGTTGGGCTTAGGTTTGAACCTTGAGATCAAATACGAAGGCACCGATGTTGACACCGTGGTGCCACCGATCTTAGCGATGCTCGAAGCCAAGTGGCAACAGCCTGAAAAGCTGATGATCTCAAGCTTTAATTACCCCGCATTGCAGGTTTGTCATCGCCTCCAGCCAAGCATTGCCTTGGGCTATTTAGTTGAAGAGGTGCCAGCAGACTGGCAGGAAAAACTCGCTGCCATTGAGGCTTACAGTTTGAATTGCTACTACCTGCCATTAACCGAGCAACAAGCCCGCGCGGTGAAAGCCGCAGGTTATAAACTGCTATGTTATACCGCCAATGCTCAAGAACTCGTGGCACAACACTGGGATTGGGGCATGGATACCGTGATCACCGACGATCCGAATCAATTTATGTCGTTGGAGTCCTAGTTTGAGTTTAAACGAGCGTCAGTCGCATATTTTAAACTGGGTGCAGCAATGTGATCTGTTGCTGGTAGAAGAGATGGTAGAGCGCTTTGGCGTTTCTTCGCAGACCATTCGCAAAGACATTAATCAGCTAGCTGAAATGCATCTGGTACGCCGTCAACATGGGGGCATTGCTCCGGTGTCGACTGCGGAAAACTTGTCTTTTTCCAATCGCCAATCCTTGAACAGTGAGGCGAAACAGGCGATTGCTAAAAAAGTCGCCCATGCGATTCCCAATGGCGCATCGGTGTTTCTCGGTATTGGTACTACAGTGGAGTTTGTTGCTAAGGCCTTACTGTCCCATCAAGCCTTGCAGATTTTTACCAATAACCTAACGGTAGCGACCTTATTTGCCGATCGTCCCGATATCCCTGTGCGTTTAACGGCGGGACGGATGCGTCATCGCCATTGTGACTTGGTGGGCTCTGATGCGTTAGAGAGCATGCGCAAATACGTGTTCGATTATGGTGTGCTGGGTTGCGGCGGTCTGAACGAGGCCTTTGGTATCTTGGATTTTGATCCGGATGAGGCCAATTTAAGTCGCGTGTTAATCGAACAAAGTCGCCATGTGTTGTTGGTGGCTGATCAACATAAATGGGGACGCAAGGCGAGTGCACGGGTGGCCTGTTTTGATCGCGTGGAAAGCTTGTTTAGCGATGAGATTAACGATGAACAACGCGCCCTGTTAACCTCTCAAGGGGTGTCTATTGTGCTGACTAAGGATGAATAGCATGAAGCAAACCGCACAGAAAAGCCCACAACCTCTTAGCTGGATGGCGCCAGAGTTACTGGCTGCGGTGCGCTATGTGTTTACTGACTTTGATGACACCCTGACGCTGCATGGACGTTTGCCGGCCGCAACACTGGCTGCGTTGCAAGCGTTGGAAAACGCAGGTATTAAGGTGATCCCTGTGACCGGAGGCTGTGCTGGTTGGTCAGATATGATGGTACGTGTATTACCTGTCGCAGGTGTGATCAGCGAAGGCGGTGCGCTGTTTTTAAAGCCAGAAGGACGCTCAGTGGCGTATCACTTCTTTGATGATGAAGCGACCATGCGTGCCAAGCAGGCGGAGCTGCTCGCTCTGCTGCAGCCACGTCTACAGGGTTTCAAAGCACTCAAACTGACCCGTGATCAAGCCTATCGCTTGACCGATGTAGCGATTGATTACGCCCAAGAAATCTCACCACCAGCGCTGCAGGAAAAAGATGCCTTGCTGGCAGACTTAATCGGCCTTGGCCTCAATGCCAAAGCCTCTTCGATACATATTAATGTCTGCCAACCGGGCGTGGATAAATACGCCATGACCGAACGTGTGCTGCGCGAGTTTTTCAATGTGTCAGCCACAGCGGCGAAACAACAAGTGCTGTATGTGGGCGATGCGCCCAATGATGAGAGTATGTTTGCCCAGTTTCCGCTCAGTGTGGGGGTAGCGAACATCGCTAAGCATCTTGAAGTATTAACGCATCAGCCGGCTTTTATCACGGATTCTGAAGGCGGTGAAGGTTTTGCTGAGCTGGCTGAGAAACTGCTCTAAAGCCTTTGCCTTAGCGAAATACAAAGCATAAAAAACGCCGCACTTTGAAGAAAGGCGGCGTTTTTTGTGTCTGCTTCAGACGCTTAGAACAGGTTCTCTAGCGCAGTGTTGGCAGACGGTGTGACTTGGCCTGCTTCATTGCCGTTGCCTTCTGCCGATTCTGGGCGTGCGTCGATATTGGCTGCCGGTACATGGTCCTTGCGGAAGATTTCAAAGATGGCGTTTTTCTGACCTGGGTAAGCACGTTCGCCTGTATTTGGGTCGATACGTACGGTTACCAAAGACGATGGTTTACGCACATAGCTCGGCGCTGTCCCAGTCAGCGTTGGGCGCATGTAGTCGATCCAAGTTGGCAAGGACGCAGAGCCACCCCATTCACCGCGACCGAGCGGTGACATGTCGTCAAAGCCAGTCCAAACGGTGGTCACGACTTCACCATTAAAGCCAGAGAACCAAGCATCACGGCCATCGTTGGTGGTACCGGTTTTACCGGCAATGTCATCACGTCCGAGTACTTGGGCGCGGCGGCCGGTACCGTAGCGAATCACGTCACGCATGATGTCATACATGATGTAGGCCACTTCATCATCCAATACGCGTGGCGCAACCGGAAGTTCAACAACCCCGTGTGTTGTATCAAACAGGCCCTTGCTTGGAGCGTTCTCGTCGCTTTTTTCCAGTAGCGTACAGCCACTGCAGACTGTCACAGGTTCCGCTTGGAAGATGACTTCACCGTTACGATCTTCGATACGATCGATTAGGTAAGGCTGTACACGATAACCACCATTGGAGAACACTGAGTAGCCGGAGGCGATTTGCAACGGCGATAAGTTGGCACTACCTAACGACAAAGATAGGTTGTGCGGCAACTCATTTTTATCAAAACCAAAACGCTCGACAAAATCCAAGGTCGGGCGAATGCCCATTTCATCTAATAAACGCACTGAGACTACGTTTTGTGAGCGGTACAAGGCTTCGCGCAGGCGCGTTGGACCATAGAACTTGCCACCATCGTTGGTCGGACGCCATGCGCTTGCCAAACTACTGTCATGGAACACCACAGGTGCATCGTTAATCACGCTGGCGGCGGTGTAGCCATTAGATAGGGCGCTTGAGTAAATAAATGGCTTAAAGTTCGAGCCTGGCTGGCGCTTTGATTGGGTAATACGGTTGAACTTGTTGGTAAAGAAGTTAAAACCACCGACCAAGGATTCAATGGCACCATCTTTACTGTCTAACGACACTAAGGCACTTTGTACCGCTGGGGTTTGTGCTAGGCGCCAAGTCGTCTCTTGGTTAGGACGAAGTTGGATAATGCTACCAGCCGCCAAGACATCGGCTGGTTTCTCCGGTCTTTTGCCATGGGCATTTTCATTAATGTAAGGCACGGCCCAGCTCATGGCGGCGAATGGTAGTTCAAAAGCACTGCCATCTTGAAGGCGTAGTGATGCTGAGTCATTTGAGGTTTTCAGTACCAGCGCCATGGTCCAATTCGGAACGTTATCGAAGTTTTCTAGGGCTTCTTGCTGAGTCGCTAAATCTTCATCCAGCAGGTCTTTGCGTGTATCGAGTGTGCCGCGGTAGCCGTGGCGCTCGTCGTAATCCAAGACACCATCGTAAACCGCTTGGTTGGCATTGCGTTGACGCTCTGAGTTAATGGTGGTGTACACCACAAGACCTTCGCTGTAGAGCTTGTCGCCGTAAGTTTGATACAGCTCGTGACGCACCATCTCTGCCACATAGTTGGCTTCTACATCGGCTTGAATACCGTAGTTTTTCGCCGTGACCGGGGCTTCCACCGCGGCTTGGTAGGCTTGTTTCTCAATCATGCCTAGGCTCAACATACGCTGTAGGATCCAGTTACGACGGATCAAGGCACGGGATGGGTTGGCCACAGGGTTATAACGAGATGGGGCTTTCGGCAAGCCGGCAATCATGGCGTATTGCGCCAGCGTCAACTCACTTAGATGTTTACCGTAGTAAACTTGTGCCGCCGCATCAAAACCGTAGGCACGTTTACCGAGGTAAATCTTGTTCATGTAGAGTTCAAGGATTTCATGCTTGGTCAGCTCTTGTTCCATTTTCAAAGAGATAAAGATCTCAGTGAATTTACGCATGAAAGTTTGCTCAAAGGACAGGAAGTAGTTACGTGCTACCTGCATGGTGATGGTACTACCACCACTTTGGATTTCACCCGTGGTGACCAACTGGTAAGCGGCGCGTAATAGGCCCATCACATCCACCCCAGGATGGTGATAGAAGTTACTGTCTTCCGCGGCCAACACGGCATTTTCAAGATCCAACGGAATGTCTTCGTAACGAATCGGCGTGCGGCGCTGCTCACCAAACTCGCCGATCAGCTGCTCATCTCGAGTATAGATGCGCAGCGGAATCTGTAGTTCGATGGCTTTCATTTCTTCCTTAGTCGGAATGCTGTCCTTCACCTGCTGGTAGACGGCATAGGTGATGCCGGCCGCCGCCAAGGCACCGAGTAACGCAAGAACGAAGAGAATTTTGAATGTTTTGGCCATGTTAGGTCACTGGTTATTTAGTGTTCGGGCGATTATACCTGACTTAAGTTGCCCTTGGAGGCTTGTTGACCTGAAAATTCATGTTATCTTCACGTAAAGATATGATGCAGATTGCATAAGTCAGTTCAAATGCATGGCATACTTGTTTGCAAGCCACGGAAGGCTAACTACAGTTCATGGAGGGAACCATGTCTTTCTTTACTCGCCCCTATTTGCTGATCTGGCGTGATAATGCTTGGTTAGCGCTGTCGAAAAAACAGTATTTTCAACTGCAACAGGAAGGTGTGACGGCGGCATCTTTAGCTGTAGATTGTTCTATTGATGAGGCTCTGCATCAGTTAGCCTCTTTTCTGCGTCATCGCAAACGCAAGCCCGTCGCAGTATTGTTGCCCGATGCTTGGTTGGAGCTTGGGGAATGTGATCTAGACTCGGATTTACCTCAGTCATTACATATGCTTGCGGCGCATACCCAAACTGGACAAATGTTTGTCCGTGAAAGCTCAGTGCAAATGATCAGCTATGTGACCAACACTGCACGCAGCGCGGCCATGCATGTGGCGACACTCCCCAAAATCTATTTTGATGCCTTTGCTCAATTGGGTATTCATCGTGTTTACAGCGAAGCATTGATACAACGTAGTGAGCTTACTTCATGGCGCAAACTAACCTGCTTTATGCGTCCTTTCGTATTGTACAAAGCAGACTACTTAGAACGCCAGACTGAGCGTCGTTACCGCATTACACTCGCTAGCTTGATGTTATTGGTCGCCCTTGCCAGTAGCTGGCTGGCTTTTGATTTGGTCAGACAAACGCCGGACCCTGTTCCGGCCTTTCAATGGCCGTGGCCCATTAGCGATAGCAATCGTATGGATGTGGTGGATAGCCTTACCTATCTCCGTACTTTACCAACCTCCCTGAGACTTGATGATGTGCGCATCAGCATGGAGCAGATTCATTTGTCCGTGACGGGCGATGTTAGCGACTTGCAACTCTGGCAAGCGAATTGGCCAAAGCAACTACCACCGCTACAGATCATGTTGAACGGGCAGGGACCACTATGAGCGCTTCTTTTCTTCAGTGTATGACGTCGAGTAAACGTCTGAAATGGTGGTTATTATTGGAATCTTGCGTAGCGCTGTGGGGACTGCATGCTCTGTGGCAGCTGAAGAATGACTATGAGCGCTCGCTAAGTCAGTACCAATTCCAAGAAGATCAATGGCGCGCCTTGACTCAGGCCATCAGTGTGATTCCCCATGATTTACCGGCCCAAATGCAATACCAGGATGGCACCTTGATGGGAATGCGCTTGCAACAAACCATGGAGCTTAATGATTGGCGTGCCATTATTGATGAATTGCATAAACGTTTTTGGTTGACCCCGACGGCGGTCGAGTGGCGACGGGAGGGTTATCAATGGTTTGCAGACATCACTTGGCGTTTTGTTCGCCCTAGCACGCTGAAGCCGGATGTGAATATCCTGCCATTTGAGCGGCAACAAGCATGGCCGGTGCAGGGCACCTTAGTCAGCACCTTACATGGCCAGCGTTCGGCGGCCTTGATTAAAATTAACCAAGAAGAAAAGTGGTTATATGAGGGCAGTTGGCTACCGCAATTGCAAGCCACGCTGGCACAGGTCGATCAAGAATATGTGGTGTTGCAAAATGCCCAAGGAGAAACACGGCGGCTGCATTTAGCGGCGCACCGCGCGGACATGCGTCTCGCTAAGGAGCCTTAATATGAGTTTCTTCTCAAAAGCAAAGATTATGTTGTTGATCGTTGTCGCGCTCGGGCCTTTAGGGGCGGTACCCGCATGGGCGCTGGATGTATTTGTACGCCAGCAACCGGTACAACAAGTGTTACCTCAATTGGCGGCGGAGCTGGGCACCAGCGTAGTGCTTGATCCTAATATTGATGCGGATATTACCTTATCCATCCGTGATGCCAGTTGGCAGCAGATACTTTCGGCCGTTTCGCAACAGCTGCAACTGTCCCTGCACTGGCAGGATCAGATTGCCATCTTGTCGCACAAGTCGGCCTTGACCAGCCAGGTTGACGGGGCTTTGGCGCAGGACGAAAACTGCGCCGATCGCATTTGGCATTTAAAGCATGCTAAGGCCACCTTGGTGGGAGAACATGTTAAGCAGTTCTTTAGCGATATTCGCGTCATCATTGATGCCCGCACTAACGCCCTGATGACCCATTATTGTGGCGCTGAAAATGTGCTGGAAAGCGCTATTGTCTGGCTCGATAGTCCGATGCGCCAAATCGAGATTGCCGCCGAAATTGCGCAAGTCAGTGACAGTGTTCAAGAGCAGCTGGGAGTGAACTGGCAAGCAAGACTGCTGGATTCCGCCGCGAATGGTGTCTTAGGGAATGTGGACCTTGGTATTGCGTCAGCACCGGTGAATATGGGTATGGCTGCTAGCAGTGGTTTAGTGAATTTATCGGCGACGCTGGATTGGTTAGAGCGCAATGGCTCGGCTAATATTATTGCACGGCCTAAGATTGTCACCTCGGAAGGTCAGCCAGCACGTATTGAGTCCGGCACCGAAGTACCTTATCAGGTGATGAATGATGACAACCTCAGTGTTGAGTTTCGCCAAGCTGGTCTAGTATTAGAGGTCACACCTGAGGTAAAGGATGCCTCGACTTTATTGCTTGATCTGAGAATCCATCAAGATTCTGTGGGCGATATGGTCAATGGTGTGCCGAGCTTGGAAACCAATCGCGTGCAGACCCAAGTCGAGGTGAAAAGTGGTGAGACCTTGGTGCTCGGTGGCATTTTTCGCGAGGAGCGTTTGGTCACTGTGAGCAAGGTTCCGGTGCTCGGAGATGTCCCTTTACTCGGTGCAATGTTCCGTCAACGTACTGAACAGCAAGAAAAAAGGGAACTACTTGTATTTATCACGCCAAAACTGCTAAAAATGTCGGTAAACTAGGCACTAGCCGAAAACAGTTAACTTCGAAGTACAAAATAATGATTAACGCCCCGACTATAATACTTGTGGGTCCAATGGGAGCAGGTAAAACCACTATTGGACGCCTTCTGTCGCAACAATTAGACAGAGAATTTTTCGACTCCGATCGGGTGATTGAAGAAAACGCTGGTGCCGACATTCCTTGGATCTTTGAAAAAGAAGGTGAAGAAGGATTCCGCCGCCGCGAAACACAAACGCTAGAAGCCATGCTGAGCGAAGAACAGCAACCGGTTGTGTTAGCAACCGGTGGTGGCATTGTGATGATGGAAGAAAACCGCGAGATGCTCAAACAGCAACCCTTGGTGGTTTACTTGTTTGCTTCCGTCGCGCAGCAGTTACAACGTACATCAAAAAGTAATAATCGCCCGCTGTTAAAGCAGGGTAATCCTAAGGAAACCTTAACGCGTTTGTTTGCCATCCGAGACCCGCTCTACCGTGAGGTTGCATCCGTGATTGTGGAAACCGATTCACGTCACCCTAAGACCGTTGCAAATAAAGTAATGGACGCCATTAAAAAGCATTTGGCTACGGAGGTTTAATCCAATGCGCACTCTTACCGTTGACTTAGGTGACCGCAGTTACCCGATTTACATTGGCTCAGGTATTCGCCAGCAAAAGGATCTGTTCAGTAAAGCCATCGCTGGCAAACAAGTGATGATAGTGACGAACACCACGGTGGCCGATATTTACCTAGCGGATTTAGTCGCTCTGTTAAGTGATGACTATAAAGTGGATACCTGCATTCTGCCGGATGGCGAACAGTACAAGACGCTGGCCACATACGAAACCATCATGACGTCCTTGCTGGAAGCCAAGCATAACCGTACTACGACTATCATTGCCTTAGGCGGTGGCGTGGTCGGTGATATGGCAGGCTTCGCAGCGGCCACTTACCAACGTGGCGTGCCCTTTATCCAGGTGCCAACAACGTTATTGTCTCAAGTGGATTCGTCAGTGGGCGGTAAAACGGGTGTCAACCATCCACTGGGCAAGAACATGATTGGCGCTTTTTACCAGCCGCAGGCGGTAATCATCGATAACGATACGCTGAAAACACTGCCTGAGCGCGAGTTGTCTGCGGGCATGGCGGAAGTGATTAAGTACGGTTTGATCTGTGATGCCCCATTCTTTACTTGGTTGGAAGACAATGTTGACGACCTTATGGCACTAGATGGTGAGAAAATTACCCATGCCATCTACGAGTCTTGTGCTGCCAAAGCGCGTGTTGTGGCACTAGACGAAAAAGAAGGCGGCATTCGTGCTATCTTGAATCTAGGCCACACCTTTGGCCATGCGATCGAAACAGAAATGGGCTACGGTCAATGGTTACATGGTGAAGCGGTTGCCGCTGGTACCGTGTTGGCGGTGGATTTGTCTTGGCGTATGGGCAATCTAACGGAACAAGATGTGGAACGCAGTGTCGCATTGTTAGCCAAAGCTAAGTTACCGGTATTGCCACCAAAAGGTATGAGCCGTGAAGCCTTTATCGACCGTATGCTGCTGGATAAGAAAGTGTTGGATGGCAGTTTACGCTTGGTCTTGTTGAACGCATTAGGCGATGCTTGCGTGACATCAGACTTTGCAATGGATGACTTTAATGGCTGTCTGGATGACGCTATTGAAGCGGCAAGTGCTAACTAAACAATCACACTAAGACTTGAGGACACCCATGGCGGAGCCAAACTTTCAGTTTAATCTGGAGGAAGCCTTAGATCAGCAACCCAAAGTGATGCTGAGGAATCCGTTTGGCTCGAATGACGCCCAAGTCTTCTTTTCTAGCGAAGAACGTAACCAACAATTGGGTATGTTGGAGCATCTCAGTCGCTATTCTAATTTATTGTCTGTAGTCGAAGGCGAGAGTGGCAGCGGTAAGACCCGTTTCTTGCAAGAGTTTATTCGTCTGCAAAACGATACGGCGATTATCAGTCACGTCAAAGCCAGCATGTTAATGACCGCCGGACAATTGCTACAAGGCATTTACGCTGGCTATGCCGATGTGCTCGACAGTAGCCAAGCCGATACGTCCTTTGGCCCGTTATTAAAATTTGCCCATGAGGCAGAAGAAAAAGGCCAAAAGGCGATTATATTGATCGACAATGCTCATGAGCTGAATACCGATGCGGTAATCATGCTGATGGATATGATGTCGTTAGCCACGGAATCCCAAGAAGTCCCCCATGTGGCGCTTTTTACAGAATATTCGTTGGCGCGCAATTTGGACGTTTATCAGAGTAGTCGTTATGAGCAGCTGAGCCATGAGCTGGCGTTAGCGCCTTTCAACCTCGACCAAACTCGTGCTTATCTATTACATCGCGTGCGTGCTATTGGTGGCGGTATTAATTTGCCCTTTAGCGAACGAGAGGTGAAGAAGATTTATCAGTTGTCTGGCGGTATGCCGGGCGCGATTAATAAAGCCGCGCTGGCGATGATGGGCGATGCCAAGGCGGCAGAGTCGCTGACGAATGAGAAGAAAGCTTGGTTCAAGCTGCCTAAGACAGGATTATCGTTTGGTTTCCCTGTGGTGCACATGGCCTTAATGTCGGTAGTGATGCTCGGCATTCTAGTGGCGGTAGTGTTTAATGATGAAGAAGAAACGCCTGTTAATAACACCCGTTTAGCGCCGATTGGACAAAATGCACCACGCCAAGCGAGTTCAGAAACCCTCGCGCGTATCGAAGCCATGCAACGTCAGATCGGTCAAGAATCCCCCGTGTCGCTACCGCCTATTCCAGCGGAAGCGCTGCAACCGAATCAGAATCAGAATAATTCACCAAATTTGTCGGTGAATACAGGTTCGAGCATTACCACTGCCCCGATTCGCCTAGCGCCAGTGGAATCGTCTGCGCCATTGCCAGCAGACGATAATTCTCCCGTGGTGACGACGCCAATCCTGCAAACGGCTGGACAAGCCCAGACGACGAGTGCGCCAGAACCTGAGCGTATTCCGCTTGAACAAAGCTCGAGCGTAGATCCGTTTGATAAAACCCAAGCCTGGCTGGACCGTAACCCTAGTCGCTACACCTTGCAATTACTGGGCACGCACAATCGTGACACGGTGCAAGAGTTTATCCGTGATCAGGGCAGTCTCAACGCCTTCAGTTACTTCCAATCCCAGCACAATGGTCGCGACTGGTACGTGGTGGTCTACGGTGAATACCGTAACCGCAGCGAAGCCATTGCGGCGGCAGAAAATCTGCCTCAAGGGCTACGCCAGTTGAATCCATGGGCGCGAAGTGTGCGTGGAATTCAGCAAGATATCCGCAAAGCAGGCGGACAATAAGCAAAGAATATGACCCTTAGCGCCGCTGAGATGCTTTTTTATGGGTGTTTTTGTCGCTTTTTTATAAAAAATTTATCAAAAAAGTAAAAAAAACCATATTCGACTGAATAACCCCCATTACCAGTGATTTTTTCTGCCCCCAATTACGCCAACCATAGATAATTCTCCTCTACTGTGAGAATGGTTTTCATCTAGCTCCTGTTTTTCCTACTGTTTGGTCAATTCTTAGACGTCGTGATTTGAGCACTTTCAAATCGCAGAGTAGTATCGATGCCAGTTTGAATGGTTAGGTGGGTCTATAAAAACCATTTCACGAGCACTTCCGTTTGCTTGTCCGCCTAACTTTTATAAGAAGTAATCGAGTAGAGTTTTCTACATATTAACTGTGGGAGTTGGTGTATGAATGCAGGCCTTTATCGTCCTGGCGAGTTCAAAGACAACTGTGGGTTTGGACTAATTGCTCACATGGAAGGGACGTCAAGTCACGACCTTCTTAAGACCGCAATCGAATCCTTAACTAGTATGACACACCGTGGTGGTATCGCTGCCGATGGTAAAACGGGTGACGGCTGTGGTTTGTTGATTCAAAAACCAGATGCTTTTCTACGTGAACAAGCGCAAACGTTGTTTAACCATGTGTTTTCTGATCTATACGGTGTGGGTATGGTCTTTATGGACCAAGACGCTGCGCTTGCGGATGAGCAACGTGAAACGCTGACTAAAGCACTAGAAGCAGAAGGATTAAATGTAGTGGGCTGGCGTGATGTGCCAGTGGATCCTTCTTGCCTAGGTACTATCGCGTTAGATTGCCTACCTCGCATTGAGCAAGTCTTTGTCGACAGTAACCGTCTGGATGCGCGCACCTTCGCAACACGTTTGTTTGTAGCTCGTCGCCGTTCTGAAATCGCGCTAGCGCAATACGAAAACTTCTACATCTGTTCTTTGTCGGACAAGGTATTGGCCTACAAAGGCTTGATGATGCCAGTTGACCTGCCAACCTTCTACAAAGACCTTGGCAACGAAAAAGTTAAAACCGCGATCTGTGTATTCCACCAACGTTTCTCAACCAACACACTACCAAAATGGCCGCTAGCACAGCCATTCCGTATGTTGGCGCACAACGGTGAGATCAACACTATCGAAGGTAACCGTAACTGGGCAATCGCCCGCGGTAGCAAGTTGCGTTCACCTTTGTTACCTGAAATTCCAGAGTTAACCCCAATCGTTAACCTAAACGGTTCTGACTCGTCTTCGATGGACAACATGTTAGAGCTATTGGTCACTGGTGGTATGGATATCTTCCGTGCGGCTCGTATGATCATTCCACCAGCGTGGCAAAACGTTGAAAACATGGATCCAGAAATTCGTGCCTTCTACGAGTTTAACTCGATGCACATGGAGCCGTGGGATGGTCCAGCAGGCCTAGTCATGACTGACGGTCGTCATGCGATCTGTATGTTGGACCGTAACGGTCTGCGTCCAGCGCGTTGGGTAGTGACTAAAAACGGTTACATCACACTGGCTTCTGAAGTCGGTACTTATGACTACAAACCTGAAGACGTGGTGTCCAAAGGCCGTGTTGGTCCAGGTAAGATGTTGGTGGTCGATACTCAGACCGGCCAAGTGCTGCATACTGAAGACATTGATAACAAACTGAAATCTGCACACCCATACAAAAAGTGGTTGAAGCAGGAGGGTTTGCGTATTGAAGCGCTTCTTCAAGAGCATTCCATGGAGTTTGAGCCTTTCACGCCAGATCAAATGCTGACTTACCAAAAGATGTTCCAAGTGTCTTTTGAAGAGCGCGATCAGATCTTCCGTCCATTGGCGGAAAGCGGTCACGAAGCAGTGGGTTCTATGGGTGACGACACGCCGATGGCGGTCATGTCAAACCAGACGCGTCCAGTGTCGGATTATTTCCGTCAGAAGTTCGCACAGGTGACCAACCCACCAATCGACCCACTACGTGAGTCGGTGGTGATGTCGCTTGAGACATTGATCGGTGTTGAGCGTAACCTATTTGAAGAAACACCAAAACACGCCAACCGTATCATTCTATCGTCGCCAGTACTGTCGCCACGTAAGTACAGCCGACTATTAGCGTTAGAAGATCACCGTTTCCGTCTAGTGCGTCTAAACACCACGTACAACCCAGAGGAAATTAGCTTAGAGCAAGCGATTCGCAACTTGCAGATTAGTGCTGAAGAAGTGGTGCGTAACGGTGCCGTGATCGTCGTATTGACGGACCGTGAATTTGATAAAGGTAACTTGCCAATCCCAGCGGCGATGGCGGTGGGGGCAGTGCACCATCACCTAACGGAAGCCGGTCTACGCTGTGACTCCAACATCATTGCAGACACGGGCTTTGCACGTGATCCGCATCAGTTCGCCGTATTACTAGGCTTTGGTGCGACAGCGGTTTACCCATACCTTTCTTACCGTTTGATCAACGACTTGATCGACAAAGGTGAAGTCTTGGGTGACCCAATTGCCTGTCACCAGAAGTACCGTAAAGGCATCAATAAAGGCCTGATGAAAATCATGTCTAAGATGGGTATCTCGACCGTTGCCTCTTACCGTGGTGCACAACTGTTTGAAGCAGTTGGTCTGGACAGTAAAGTAGTTGACCTGTGTTTCAAAGGCGTACCAAGCCGTATCCAAGGTTCAACCTTCGCCGACTTCCAACGTGAGCAGCAAGTGATTTCGGATAACGCTTGGAAAGCGCGTAAGCCAATTAACCAAGGTGGTTACCTAAAATACGTTCACGGTCAGGAATACCACGCGTTCAACCCTGATGTGGTGCGTAACCTACAAGCTTCGGTAAGTAGCGGTAAGTTTGAAGATTTCAGCAAGTACGCGGAGCTGGTAAACACTCGCCCAGCGTCCATGCTACGTGACCTATTTGGTCTAAAAGAAGACATCAAGCCAGTGGCGGTGGATGAAGTAGAATCGATCGAAGAGATCCTACCGCGCTTTGACTCGGCGGGTATGTCGCTAGGTGCGCTTTCTCCAGAAGCACACGAAGCCCTAGCGCAAGCGATGAACGAACTAGGCTGTCGCTCAAACTCCGGTGAAGGTGGTGAAGACCCAGCGCGTCACGGTACCGAGCGTCGTTCTAAGATTAAGCAGATCGCATCGGGCCGTTTTGGTGTTACACCAGAATATCTAGTCAACGCAGAAGTACTGCAGATCAAGGTAGCGCAAGGTGCGAAACCAGGTGAGGGTGGTCAGCTACCAGGTGGTAAAGTAAACGGTCTAATCGCGCGTCTACGTTACTCGGTACCAGGTGTCACACTGATTTCGCCACCACCACACCACGACATTTACTCGATCGAAGACTTGGCGCAGCTGATCTTCGACTTGAAACAAGTGAACCCAGATGCCTTGGTATCGGTGAAACTGGTGTCTGAGCCAGGTGTCGGTACGATTGCCGCAGGCGTGGCGAAAGCCTACGCTGACTTGATCACGATTTCGGGTTACGACGGTGGTACAGCGGCCTCGCCAATTACCTCGATTCGTCACGCGGGTTCGCCATGGGAGCTTGGTCTTGCAGAAGCGCAGCAAGCACTTCGAGCTAACGACCTTCGTGGCAAGATCCGTCTGCAAACAGACGGTGGCCTAAAAACCGGTCTAGACGTGGTGAAAGCTGCGATTCTAGGGGCAGAAAGCTTCGGTTTTGGTACCACACCAATGGTGGCGATGGGCTGTAAGTTCCTACGTATCTGTCACCTAAACAACTGTGCGACAGGTGTGGCAACTCAGGATCAAAAACTGCGTGAAGAGTACTTCACCGGTACCGTAGAAATGATCAAAAACTTCTTCCGCTTTATGGCCGAAGATACCCGTCAGTGGATGGCGAAATTAGGTGTCACTAAGATGGCTGACCTAATTGGCCGTACTGACCTGCTAACGCTGTTGCCAGGTGAAACCAGCAAACAAGCGAACTTGGATCTATCGCCAATCCTGAATAACGATGCGATCCCAGCAGAAAAACCACAGTACTGCCAAGTGCCATTTAACCCACCACATGACAAAGGCCTATTGGCTGAGAAAATGTGGGCAACGGTACAGAACGCGGTGGAAGAGAAAGAAGGCGGAGAGTTTGCATTTAATGTGACGAACCAAGACCGTTCGATCGGTGCGCGTCTATCGGGTGAAATCGCGAAACGCTACGGCAACCAAGGTATGGCAGATCAGCCGATTACCTTGAAGCTAACCGGTACGGCAGGTCAGTCTTTCGGTGTGTGGAATGCCGGTGGTTTGAACATGTACCTAGAAGGCGATGCCAACGACTACGTGGGTAAAGGTATGACCGGCGGTAAGCTGGTGGTACGTCCACCAAAAGGTTCAGCGTTTGAATCGAACAAGTCAGCGATCATCGGTAACACCTGTTTGTACGGTGCCACAGGCGGTACCTTGTACGCAGTGGGTACAGCAGGCGAGCGTTTCGGCGTGCGTAACTCTGGCTGTCATGCGGTTATCGAAGGGGCGGGCGATCACTGTTGTGAATACATGACTGGCGGTTTGATCACGGTATTGGGTAACACTGGTTACAACTTCGGTGCTGGTATGACCGGTGGTTTTGCCTACGTACTTGACCTTGATCGTACCTTCGTTGACAAATTCAACCACGAATTGGTTGAGATCCAGCGTGTTGGTACTGAGCTGACGGAAGAATACCGTTCACACCTACGTAGTGTGATCGAAGAGTATGTTCGCGAAACTGATAGCGAGTGGGGCCATGAAATCCTAGAAAACTTCTACGATTACATCGGCAAGTTCTGGTTAGTGAAACCAAAAGCCGCAAGCCTTGGACAACTGTTGGCGAATACTCGTCAGCGTCCAGAATAAGTTTGGTTTAAGAGAACGTTCCTAACCCAGTTTGACCCATTTGAAAGAGTGCCGCGCCGTGCGCGGCCACAGGAGATAGCAGCTTATGTCTGAGCGCTTGAACAACGTATTTCAATTTGTTGAAGTAGATCGTAAAGATCCAAAGAAAAAGCCACTGCTGACACGTAAATCTCAGTTCGTGGAAATTTATCGTCCATTCGAAGAGCCACAAGCAAAAGACCAAGCACACCGCTGTCTTGAGTGTGGTAACCCTTACTGTGAATGGAAATGTCCGGTACACAACTACATCCCAAACTGGTTGAAGTTGGTGTCTGAGGGCAACATTTTAGAAGCGGCCGAGCTTAGCCACCAAACTAACTCGCTACCAGAAGTATGTGGTCGCGTCTGTCCACAGGATCGTCTATGTGAAGGCGCTTGTACTCTAGGCGAAGGCGGCTTTGGTGCCGTCACCATCGGTTCGGTTGAGAAATACATCACTGACACGGCGTTTGCATTGGGCTGGCGTCCAGATATGTCGAAAGTCGTACCGGTTGATAAAACCGTGGCTATCGTTGGTGCAGGTCCTGCAGGCCTAGCCTGTGCGGACATCTTGGTACGTAACGGCGTTAAGCCGGTGGTATTCGACAAGAACCCAGAAATCGGTGGTCTACTGACCTTCGGTATTCCTGAGTTCAAACTTGAAAAATCAGTGATGACGCGCCGTCGTGAAGTATTTGAAGAAATGGGCGTTGAGTTCGTGCTAGGCACAAGCGTAGGCGACGACGTCCCGTTTGAGCACCTACTAGAAGAATACGATGCAGTATTCCTAGGCATGGGTACTTACAAATACATGAAAGGTGGCTTCCCAGGTGAAGAGCTACCAGGTGTATACGACGCGCTAGACTTCCTAATCTCTAACGTAAACCACTGTCTAGGCTTTGAAGAAGATGAAGACGACTTCATCAGCATGAAAGGCAAGCAAGTAGTGGTATTAGGAGGTGGTGATACGGCGATGGACTGTAACCGTACCTCGATCCGTCAAGGCGCGAAGACAGTGACTTGTGCTTACCGTCGTGACGAAGAGAACATGCCAGGTTCGCGCAAAGAAGTGCGCAACGCTCGTGAAGAGGGTGTGCAGTTCCTATTTAACCGTCAGCCAGTGGAAATCGTCGGCGATGGCAAAGTAGAAGGCATCAAAGTAGTGGAAACACAAATGGGCGAGCCAGATGAAAATGGCCGTCGTAGCGCAGAAGTGATCGAAGGCAGTGAGCAAATCATCCCTGCTGATGTGGTACTGGTTGCGTTCGGTTTCCAACCAAGCCCAGCGCCATGGTTTGAGAAATTCGGCATCGAAACCGATAGCCGTGGCCGCGTATTAGCACCACGTGACAGCAAGTTCATGTTCCAGACCACGAACGAAAAAATCTTCGCCGGTGGTGATATGGTGCGTGGTTCTGACCTAGTGGTGACAGCGATCGACGAAGGCCGTAAAGCGGCTGAAGGCATCATGGATTACCTAGGCGTATAAGTTTCGTCATGTGATACCACGTTTGTGGTGTCTCATCTAAGCCCCTTCCGTATGGTTGGGGCTTTTTTTGTCCCTAGGTCTTAGCCAAGAGCAGGGCCGCCTTGTCGCTCTGTGATATCAAAGTCCCTGCTGTAGGGATGGCGATTTTTGGGACGCTAGTATGCTTTTAGTTGGGAAAAATTTCTTTACCGCACTCCAAATTGCCACGGTCGTTAGAATAGAGATATAGCCATCCAGTGCATAATGCCAGCCTAAATGCACCGAACCAATCAGTATAATGATTAGATACCCCCAGCCCACAAGACCTAATATTCGATTAATGTTGGCAAGTGAAAGTGCCATAAGGGTTGCAACAGAAACATGCATGCTTGGCATGGCTGATATACCGCCACCGAACGTTGAGGATCCAGAAATGTAGGACTGCCAGAGCAGGTCTTGTATGTTCAGAGACCAAATGCCGAGGAAATGATTGCTTTGTTGAAGCTCAAGATTCTGTGCATTAAGCGTCTCAAATAGGGCTCCGAATGGGGCTGTGTTTTGGTAAAGATGGTCGTAGTAGCAAGGGCCAGCGGAAGAAAATAAGATAGCAAGAAAATTTCCGTTTATTACCCAACATAATAAAAAGGTAATGATGGAGTTTTTTCTTAGGCTTTCTCTACTTTTTGAAAAACAAAAGTACATTAAGAATATCCAGAAGAAAAAGAACCAAAGGTTATAAAATAGGTTCAGTATTCCGGATAAAAAACTAGTATTGAATAGTTTATGGGTTAGTTCCCATGGGTGATTGTTGAAGTGGAGATAGTAGTCTGCTTTGACTAGAAATGGATCAAGATAGAAGGGCACTATGTTCGGTATAAATTGCTTGGTCGTGGTGTATATGGAAAATACAATCGAGATAAAAGCCAGGATGATGACAAGGTTCACTGATTCATAAGGGTTTTTTATGTGATGTGATAGGGGGCTTAAAAACGCTCTGATGGGGTTCTTTTCACGAGTAATAATGATTCTTATGAAGTTGACAATCATAGCCAGGGTGCCCGTTAGGATTGAGGCTCTTATGATGGTCTCAAAATAAATGGAGGTGCTTAGTGGGACATCCAAAAGAATATGTGTGTTGAAATGAATAAACACTATTACAATGCATATTAGATAGATGTCTATGTCTCTTTTTATTGGCTGTGAATCTAGATTTATTCTCATGGATTTGACAGTCCTTTTAATGCATATGACCTAATTCATCTAGGCCTTCTCTCGGCTCAAATTAGGGTTTGGCAAAAATTTCTTTATCGCATACCAAATGGCAATGGTTAGAGGAATAGAAACATAACCATCTAACGCATAGTGCCAACCAAGATGCACTGAGCCAATTAGGATAACAACTAAGTATAGCCAACCAATGATGCCTAGTTTTTTATTTAATGCGGATAAGCTTAATGCCATCAGTGTTGCCATGGATACATGCATACTTGGCATCGCAGAAATTCCTGCTCCAAATATCGATGAGTCTGAAATGTAAGCATTCCATAAATCTTGCTGGGTTTTTAATGCCCATACCCCTAAAAATCCATCCCTTTCTAATAATTCATTGTTTTGCGTTTTTAATAACTCCATTAATGGGTCAAATAAAGGTTTTTTTTCATAAACATAACCGTAGTAGCAAGGGCCCACAGAAGATAAGAAAATGGCTAATAGTCCACCCACAATCATCCAGCTAGCGATAAAGCTAATGATGGCTTGCTGTCTTATTTGTGATTTATGGACGGCCATGCAAAAGTAAATGATGAAGATCCAGCAAAAGAAAAACCATAGATTATAGAGTAGGTTAATAATGCCAGTGGCTAAACTGCTGCTAAAAATTGCATGTGTGATTTCCCATGCTTGATGCCCAAAATGAATCTTTTCTTCAACAGTAACAAGCAGAGGATCTAAGTAGTAGGGGATTAAAAAGGGGATAGAGTCTTTGGTGCTGGAATAAACTGATAATACAAAAGAGATCGCACTTAGGATAAAAATAAAATTGATTGCTTCACTCGGATTTCTTAGAGGGTATTTGATGATCTCAAAATACTTTCCTAAAGGATGTTTCTCTTTTCGATAGATTAGCACGAATAAATAAGCAACCAAGCCGAGTAATCCTGTGAGAACAAATGCTTTCATCGTGAAGACTAGGTATAGATTTGAGAGAAAGGGGGTGCCAAACACGGCATGTGCAGCGAAGTGGATGAGGACTATGGCTATCGTAAAAAGATAGATGAATTTATCTCTTTTAAAAGGAGTTGTATCGAACCTTACCATGAAACAGTCCTATTAGAATGAATGCAATGTACCTAATACTTGATCGCTCTTCTCTTGGTAGAAGGAGATCATTTATCCTTCTGTGCCGTTTTTTATGTCCTATGTAGGTTAGCGACAAATTAGTTCGAATTGTGTGTTTATCCCGACAAAGAAACAAAAAACAACAATACTTACATAATGTAACACTATAATTTGCTTGAACGATTTTTGCACATCTCCCAAGATCCAAAAATAAGTATAAAAACAATCAAAGTCATGCTGTTTATGACTGAGTGGGGCCCTTTCTCAATCGTTTTACTTAGTCACAATAGGACATAATGATGAGTTTTAAGCGTAAGATTGTACTTATTTTACTGGGTGTAGGGATTTTGCCTGCGCTCTTGATGGCCACGGTGCTGACTTGGTTGTCATCTCAATCCCTTTCACAATCGGTATTTGACCACTTATCCTCGATACGCAGTGCCAAAGCGGTGACCGTTACCCATTACCTTGATACCTTATCAAAGGAAGTGGAGATTTTGGCGCAAAGCCCAGATGTTAAGCAGGCGCTCAATACCTTTGATAGTGCGTTTTACTCGGTGCCAACAGAAATCTCTGCTACCCAGCAGCAGTCGCTGCGTAGTTATTATGAAGGGCAATTTCTACCGCGCTGGCGCGAACAGAATACTCAGGCGAGTTCCCAAGATGTGGCGAACCTAATGAATTCTTTGACGCCACAAGCGAAGTATCTGCAATACCAATACATCTCTAACAATACTCATCCGGTGGGCGGCAAAGATAACCTTTTGCTGGATAACGGTAATACTGACTACAGCGCTGAGCATCAACGTATCCACCCGTACATGCGCACCATTCAACAACGTTTTGGCTTCTACGATTTGTTTATTGTGGATATGAAGGGCTCAGTGGTCTACACCGTCTTCAAAGAGCTCGATTTTGCCACCAATTTGAAAAATGGCCCTTATGCTAACTCAGGTCTTGCGGATGCTTATAACAAGGCATTAGGCCTTAGTCAAAATCAGGTTAACGTTACCGACTTTTCTTTATATGTACCGTCTTATGATGCCCCGGCAGGGTTTATTTCCTCTCCGGTGTTTGAGAATGGTCAGAAGATAGGCGTCATGATTGCCCAGTTCCCGATTGATCAGTTGAATGCGGTTATGGGAGAGCGGGATGGCTTAGGCGCCACCGGTGAAACCTATCTCGTGGGCCGTGATGGTTTGATGCGCTCGGATTCTTTCTTGGACCCAGAAAATCATTCTGTACTAGCGTCGTTTACCAATCAGCAAACAGGTCGCGTTGATACCGAAGCGGTGCGTGCGGCACAAAATAGCCAAACGGGCACTCGAATTATTTCTGATTACAATGGTAATCCCGTGCTATCGGCTTTTGCCCCATTGCCGTTTGCGGGCTTGGGTTGGAGCATCTTGGCGGAGATCGACGAAGCGGAAGCCATGGCGTCCCGTAACAATATGATCACCATCAGCATGATTTTGGTGGCGCTTAGTGCCGTGCTAGGCGTGGTGATTGCGCTAATAGTCGCACGTATGGTGTTGCGTCCGTTAGGTGCCGAGCCAAACACCATGCGAGAAATTGCCGATCGTATTGCTAATGGGGATTTAACCGTGCAGTTCAGCCACAGTAATGACAGCAGTGTTTACCGCTCCATGGCGGTCATGACCGAAGGTCTGCGCTCATTGGTGGCAGAGATTCGTAACAGTGCTAAGCATCAATCTGAAACGGCTCATGAACTGGCGGTGATCTCCGAACAGACTTCCGGTGCCATTCGTGAGCAACATGCCAATACCACGCAAATTGCAGCGGCGACCTCGCAAATGAGCTCAACGTCTGGTGAAGTATCGCAAACCATTCAAGGTGTGGCGAGTGCCACTCGAGAAGCGAAAGAGAAGGTCACCGAAGGGGTTCAAATTGCCGCATCGGCTTCTACCGCACTGCAGGCGATGGCGCAGGAATTGGAAAAATCAGGTGAGCAAGTGGATATTCTTGCGCAACAAGTCTTATCGATTTCCTCTGTGCTAGAAAGCATCCAAGGTATCTCGGATCAAACCAACCTGCTAGCGCTGAATGCGGCGATCGAAGCAGCGCGAGCGGGCGAAAGCGGTCGAGGCTTTGCCGTAGTGGCCGATGAAGTGCGTACCTTGGCGCAAAGTACACAGCAAGAGACTGAGCAGATTTCTAATATCATTCATCAACTGCAAAGTGGCGCGAAGCAGGCGCAGCTACTAGTACGTGGTGGCATTGAGACGTCCCGTAAAGTGTCTGATCAAACCACCAATACGGCGGCGACACTGCGTGAGGCCATGGCTAAAGTAGATTATGTGGATGAAATGACCTTGCAAATTGCCAGCGCGGCGGAGCAACAGTCTTCGGTGTCGAATGAAATCAGTGGCAATATTGAAACCCTGAGCAGCAGTTCTTCTCAGATTGAACAGACCGTCGATGAGATTTCGCGCTCCAGCGAAGAAGTGGCACGTTTGTCTGGGGATTTGAATGTCTTGGTGGATAAGTTTAAGGTGGCTTAAACTGATTCACATAAGAGTGCCAATATGAAATTCCTTATCTTTCTTGGCTCTGTTCGTACCTCAACCCCACCGCGCCCAGCGCGGTTGGGGGAGCGGGTCGCCAAAGCTTGCCTAGGTATGCTCAGTGAGGCTTATCCAGAACATGACTTTGAACTGGTTGACCCGCTGGACTATGATCAAGGTCCCGTCTTTAAACCGCATTTTGCTTATGCAAAAGGTAAAGCGCCGCAAGCGCTAGATGTTCTAGCCAATAAAATCTCCCAAGCCGATGGCTATGTCATGGTGAGCCCTGAATACAATCACTCCATGAGTCCGGCGTTAGCCAATTTATTAAACCACTTTGGTAGTTCGCTGTTTTCCTTTAAGCCCAGTGCGATCGTGACTTATTCCTCAGGGCAATGGGGCGGTATGCGGGCGGCGGTCGGTATGCGTGCCTTCTTAGCTGAACTCGGTTGTTTACCGGTATCAGCCATGATTCATGTGCCCAAGGCCCAAGAAGTGTTTGATGAAACTGGCCAGATGCTGGCTGATGCGGACGGTGAACGCTGGCAAGGCTATTTTGGACGGACCTTGAGTCAGCTAATGTGGTGGGCAGAAGCCACCTACGAGCAACGCCAGAAAGTGAACCCGTTTGTCAAAAGTGCTGCGTTTGTAAAAGATCCATCCCAGCGTAATGCACCAAAATAGTGAGTTTTCGTGTTATTTCGCTGCCTGTTCCCTAAGTGATAGTGACTATTCGCAAAACTTGCGTCTTCTCTGAGAGCGCGCATTCCTATTACGATCGCTTGCCTGTATGTTTGTTGAACGGGGTCATCACCCCGTCATAAAGCCATGCTTATAGTAGGGCAATAATTCAAATACACAGGGAGCGATACATGGGTAAGGTACACTTTGTTGGTGGTGAAAAAGGTGGTGTAGGTAAGTCAATGACGGCACGTCTATTGGCGCAGTATTACATTGACCAAGAGCTGCCGTTTCTAGGCTTTGACTGCGATGCCTCACATGGCACTTTTTCACGTTTTTACAGTGAATTCGCATCGCCAGTAGTGATTGGTGAAGAAGACAGCCTAGATGGCCTATTAGAGGCGATGGAAGCCAATCCAGACAAAGATTTGATTATTGACCTTGCTGCACAAGCTGCCAAACCACTAGGTGATTGGATCGACGATACCGATGTATTTGGTCTATTGGACGAGATGGATTACCAAGTTTGCTTGTGGCATGTGATGGACGATGGCGCGGACTCAGTGGCTCTATTGGATCAGCTTCTGGAGCGTTACCAGCAGCCCGAGCTAGAGTTTATCGTGGTACAAAATCTCGGTCGCGGCACAGATTTCTCTCGTTTCCAAAAATCTGAAACCTTCGAAAAAGCACAACAGCGCGAAGCTTACATCATTGAGTTACCTAAGCTACAGAGCAAGCTAACGCAGAAAATTGACTTCAATAACAGCAGCTTCTGGGCCGTGGCCAATAACCGCAGCCTGATGAACATCGCCGAGCGTCAACGCATGAAAGTCTGGTTACGTAATGCCTACGAGCAGTTAGCGTTTCTAGAGTAACAGCGGTTATCAGTTCTAGGCGGTGTACCCTTCACCGCCTAATCCCCTCCCTTTTCTTCTATTGATTTCAAAATTTAACCAAATGGTTAAATTTGGCAAGAATCCTGCTACCTTAACAAGTATCAACTAGCAGAAGCTCGCGAATCTGTGCGAGACTGCTTCATAGCCAATTTTATAAATCTGATAAAAAAGAACAGCTTACTATGGCAAGGAGGAGTGAAGTCGCCTTGTCTGGATAGGAGTAGCGGGAACATGATCCGTTTTCTAATGAATGATCGAGAAGTCTGTCTCGATAACTGCGCCCCAGAGTTGACGGTGCTCGAGTATCTTCGCACCAAAGCCGAACAGCGTGGCAGTAAAGAAGGCTGTGCGTCAGGTGACTGTGGTGCCTGCACAGTGGTGATCGCCGAAGCGCTTAACAATCGTCTGCAATATCGCAATATCAACAGCTGTATTACTTTGCTCGGTAGCCTGCATGGCAAGCAACTGCTAACGGTGGAGCATCTAAAACAGCAGGGCGCATTGCATCCGGTGCAACAAGCCATGGTCGATTTGCACGGTTCTCAATGTGGCTTTTGTACGCCGGGTTTTATCATGTCCATGTTTGCCCTGTACAAAAACTGCGACCTGCCGAGCCGAGCCGATGTGGAGCACGCCCTAGCAGGCAATTTATGTCGTTGTACGGGGTATCGTCCGATTATTGATGCGGCTTTGAGTCTGGCTGGCAAGGGTTCTAATGACGCTTTTTCACGCCAAGAAGCCATTACCTATACCCGCTTAACCGATATCTTGCAGCAGAACCCCAGCGCTTCCATGCAGCAAGGTCAGCGTCAGTTTTTTATCCCTACGCATAGCGATGAGTTGCTGGCCCTGTTGCTTCAGCATCCGAATGCCAAGTTAGTGGCGGGCGGCACAGACTTCTCTTTAACGATTACCCAACAATTACAACAGCCAGAGGTGGTGATTTACACCGGCCGAGTGGCGGAACTGCTACAAATTAAAGAAAGCGCTGATGCCATTAAAATCGGCGCGGCGGTGTCTTACAGTGATATGCAAACCCTGTTGCATACGCACTTTATCAGCTTTGCGGAATTGTTAGAGCGTCTTGGTTCCTTGCAAGTGCGTAATCAAGGTACCTTGGGCGGCAATATTGCCAACGCCTCACCAATCGGCGATACGCCGCCGGTATTATTGGCCCTAGATGCGCGCTTGCATCTGCGCAGCCCTGAAGGGCGTAATACGCTGCCGATCGCAGAGTTTTTTACCGGTTATCGTCAAACCAAATTACCAGCGTCGGGCTTTATTGAAGCCATCGAAATCCCGCTTCAGCCAGAGCGTCAGCTGTATGTGTATAAGATTTCTAAACGCCTTGATGATGATATTTCTGCCGTGTGTGCGGCCTTTTCTATTGAATTAGAAGGTGGTGTGGTACGCAACGCACGTCTAGGGTTTGGCGGCATGGCAGCGACGCCAGCGCGCGCCAACCATGCCGAGCTGGCGTTAAAAGGCCAGCCGTTTACCGAACAAGGTATCAAGGCCGCGCAACAGGCGCTGGCACAGGACTTCAGTCCGATTGATGATGTGCGCGCCAGCGGGGCTTATCGTTTGCAAGTGGCGCAGAACCTGTTGCTGCGCGCGGTGCTCGAACATGAGTTAGGCCAAGGCAATTCAAGTGATCAAGCCTTGGAGGTGGTGCAGTATGCGTAATTTAAAAGCCACAGGCAGCCAAGACACACAAACTAGCGGGGCGACGGGAGTTTCCCGTAAACATGAAAGCGCGCCTAAGCACGTTTCCGGTGAAGCCATCTATGTGGACGATATGCTCGAACCACGCGGCACCCTTTATGGTGCGGTAGGTTATAGCCCGATTGCCAAAGGCCGTATTACACAGATGGACCTTTCGGCCGTACGTCGTAGCGAAGGCGTAGTGGATATTCTGTTAGTGGAGGATATTCCCGGTCATACGGACATTGGTGCGGTGTTTGGCGGTGATCCGATTTTGACCTCGGATGAAATCAAATACCAAGGTCAGCCGATCTTTGTGGTGGTGGCGGAAACCGAACAACAAGCGCGTCGCGCGGTTAAACAGGCCAAGCTGGAGTACGCCGAAAGCACGCCCACCTTGGATGTGATCGAAGCGCTAGTAGCACAGCAGTTTGTGCGCCCCTCCCACTTTATGACTCATGGCGATGCCCAAGCGGCCTTGGCGAAAGCTCCCAAGCGTCTACAAGCAGAGCAGCATGTGGGCGGTCAGGAGCATTTTTACTTAGAAGGCCAAGTGGCCTTAGTGATACCCGCCGAAGATGGCGGCATGTTGGTGTACAGCTCGACGCAGCATCCGAGCGAAGTACAGAAATTGGTGGCGGAAGTCCTCAATGTGCCAGTCAATCGTATCACGGTAGACATGCGTCGCATGGGCGGTGGCTTTGGTGGTAAAGAAAGCCAAGCGGCCGCTTGGGCTTGTATGGCGGCGGCACTGGTCTTGAAAACTGGTAAACCGGTGAAGCTGCGTCTGCCCCGTGTTGATGATATGAGCATGACCGGCAAACGCCATCCGTTCTACAACACCTACGATATTGGCTTTGATGAACAAGGGCTGATCCTAGGAGCGGACATTATGGTGGCGGGTAACTGTGGTCACTCAGCGGATTTGTCCGATGCCATTGTCGATCGCGCCATGTTCCACGCCGACAACGCCTATTACCTTGCCGATGTTAACATTGCCGGTCATCGTTGTATGACCAATACCGTGTCGCACACGGCGTTTCGCGGCTTTGGTGGCCCGCAAGGCATGATGATCATTGAGCGCGCCATGGACGATATTGCTCGGGCCGTGGGCAAAGACCCTTTGGATGTACGTAAGCTCAATTTATACCGCGCAGGTGGCCGCGATACTACGCCCTATCATCAGCCAGTGGAGCATCATATGCTGCGCGAACTGATTGAGCAGTTGGAGCAAACCAGTGATTATCGTGCGCGCCGTGCTGAAATCACGGCATGGAATAAAACCAGTCGTGTGCTGAAACGAGGCCTAGCGCTGACGCCAGTGAAGTTCGGTATTTCTTTTACCTTACAACACCTTAATCAAGCGGGCGCACTGATCCATATTTACACCGATGGCAGTATTCAAGTGAACCACGGTGGCACGGAAATGGGCCAAGGCCTACACACCAAGATCATTCAAATTGTGGCCGAAGCCTTGGCGATTGATCCGAATGAGATTCAAATCACCGCTACGCGCACGGATAAGGTGCCCAATACCTCGCCGACGGCGGCATCCAGTGGGACTGACCTGAATGGTCAAGCAGCGAAAAATGCCGCACTGACGTTAAAACAACGTATGGCTGAATGCATTGCAGAGCATAAAGCCTGTGCTCTTGAAACGGTCACCTTTGCCAATGGGCGCATCTACTGGGGCGAGCAAGGTGAATCTATGAGTTTTGCTGATGGCGCTCTGTTTGCCTATGAAAACCGCGTGTCATTATCCGCCACGGGTTATTACAAAACGCCAAAAATCTGGTATGACCGCGACAATGCTAAAGGTCGTCCGTTCTTCTACTTTGCTAACGGTGCCGCAGTGTCTGAAGTGGTGGTGGATACTTTAACTGGTGAATACAAGGTGGTGGGTGTCGACATCCTGCACGATGTGGGACGCAGCCTGAACCCTGCGGTGGATCGCGGCCAGATCGAAGGGGGCTTTATTCAAGGTATGGGTTGGCTCACCACCGAAGAGTTAAAGTGGAATGCCAAGGGCACCTTGATCAGCAATGGGCCAGCGACCTATAAAATCCCCGCCATCAGCGATACGCCAAAGCGCTTTAAGGTGGATTTGTTTGAACGCGCTAATGAAGAAGACACCGTCTATCACTCCAAA
Source organism: Marinomonas sp. HM11-D (assembly GCF_057626615.1). Classification (NCBI taxonomy): domain Bacteria; kingdom Pseudomonadati; phylum Pseudomonadota; class Gammaproteobacteria; order Oceanospirillales; family Oceanospirillaceae; genus Marinomonas; species Marinomonas sp. HM11-D. The sequence continues at coordinate 71,885 of NZ_JBMMKT010000006.1, forward strand.
GCCGTCGGTGAGCCGCCGTTTATGTTGGCGATTTCCGTCTGGTCGGCGTTGCGTGATGCGATTGCGTCCTTGTCAGATTATCGCGTCAGCCCACCATTGGACACGCCCGCCACGCCTGAGCGTGTATTGAATGCTATTATGGCGACACGAGAACTGGCGGCAGACTAATAAGGGAAGAGCCGATGATGAAACCTTGGACTGATGTGGTCGCAGAATTACAGCGCAGCGGTGAAGCCTATGTACTGGTGACAGTGATTGGCACCCGTGGCTCATCGCCGCGGGAAACTGGCAGCAAGATGGTGGTCACCGTGGAGCATAGCTTTGACACCATTGGTGGCGGTCATTTGGAATACAAAGCCATCGCCAAAGCCCGAGAGCTGATGCTGAAGCAGCAAGATTGCCAACATATTGAAGAATATCCGCTGGGCGCGACCTTAGGGCAATGCTGTGGTGGCAAAGTATCGGTGCTGTTCGAGCATTTTGCCGAGCGCGGTAAAGACGTATGGCTGTTTGGTGCTGGCCATGTGGCCAAAGCCATGGTGCCACTGTTAGCAGAGCTACCGTTGCGGGTGCATTGGGTGGACAGTCGTGCTGAGCAATACCCGGAACATATTCCAGAAAACGTTGAGCAATGTCTAACGGATGATCCTGTTGGCGAGTTAAGTCGTGCAACAGCAGGCAGCTATATGCTGGTGCTGACTCATAATCACCAGTTGGATTACGAGCTAACCGAAGCGGCGCTAAAGCGTGGTGATCTTGGTTTCTTAGGAGTCATTGGCTCTGATACTAAAGCGCTGCGCTTTCGCCAGCGTTTAAGCCATCGTCAGTTTAGTGAAGCCGATATCGCTAAATTGACCTGTCCGGTTGGGCTTGAACAAGTGCCGGGTAAGCGCCCCATGGAAGTGGCGATCTCCATTGCTGGGCAATTGATTTCCCTGTATCAAGCGGAGCGTCCCGCTCCCAAAAAACAGCAGGCGATTGATTGGACTTCGCTTAAACAAGAATTGGACATGCCGGCAAAGCCGTAACCCTAGGCAAAAAAAAGCAGCCATGTGGCTGCTCAACAGAAGGAAACAGAGAGAGATTCTGTTTGGGGAACTAGAAAGGCGAGTGCCTGCACGGCACAAGAGTTCGCAGCCTCTGTACCGTCTAGTGGCGCGCATCATGGCATAAAATGATCCATATTTAAATGTATTTGATAATTATTATCATTAATTCCATTTGGATTAAGCGGTTTGCATAGCGGATGATGACTTGCCATAGCCATCTTTTAGACAGGTAAATAGTAGGCAAAAAAAAGCGGATGACAGAGCATCCGCGTAAATTCAGCTTTTGTTTCAACCAACTATTCACAGGCATTAGTGCAGCCCTGTAAATCTTGGTATCGGGATAAATACTGCACCGATGAGCGAATTATATACAATTATTTGAAAATGTTAATATACAACTGAGAATTATTTGCATTAGAAAAATTTATAGGTCAGCTTTGATTTCAATCAAACTTGCACAGTCCATTCCCCTAAATTGTAGCGATTCACCTCTTGACCGTCCCACTGAAAAACGTATAGCCATTGGTTATTAATTAAGTTTTTCAGAAGATCGTGCTTTTTCACAATGTTTTCGATGAACTTCTTTGGTGCACGGATGTACACCGCCAAACGTTCTGGGGTATGCATCCACTTTTTACCATCGTGCAACGACTGCATGGCTAGGCCAACGCGCAAATCACCGCCGTTGCCTTCAAACACTCCAATATGATCGCCCACCGCGTTGTGAAGTACTTTATTGCCACTGCCGAACTTAAAGTTATCGGTGGTGGATAGGTTGTATTGCATATTGATCCAATGGGTCACCAGCATAGGCGCGGTCATCAAACGCTCCAAGATGGCAGCGTCGCCATCTTGCTCATAGTCGTAGTCGTGCAGGAAGCTGCGACCTTGCAGATCCAACTCACGGGTAAACTGGCGTGGCGCAATGATAAAGGCGTTGTTATCTGCCAAGCCCCATTCCGGACGTGTTTGTGACCAGTCCGTTGCGCGGCGCTGATAAGCGGCATCGCGGGCTTCTTTGCTTAATTGGGTTAAGCGTTCATCAACTTTTGGCGCACGCTCTTGCTGAGTTTGGTAGGTGGCTTGTGTTAGCCAATCTTTCACCACCAGATCATTAACATCGTTGTAGCAGGTGATGTGATCGGTGATGGTGTTGTGTAGCGCAGGGACAAACTGGGTTTGATCGGGAATGTCGTAGCCCAGAGGTTTTAAGGCTTCGCGCACTTTTAAGTTATTCAGCAATTGCGCCAATACCTTCACGTTCACTTCACCGGTTTGACCGCCACAGGCGCCACACTCAAGACCAGCACTTTGCAGGTTGTTGCAGCTATGACTGCCGTGACCGACTAGCATCACCGTTTTGGCAAAGTGGCTCAGTCCCATGGTGTCCAGTACGCCTTTGGCCAGCTGTGCTTGATCGTCAATCTCTAGGGTGCGGCCTTGGCGTGTCAGTGTCCAATGGCTGTTGTTGGCGGGTGCTAAGGCATGAGAGCTGTCGCCCATTAGGCTTTTCTTAAACAGTTTAAAAGCGTACCACCAGCCCATGGATTCGACCATGGAGAAGGTGGCAGAGGCCGCATTGCCCCAACGGTTCCAGCTGGCACTGCGATTTTCCTGCGCCAGTTGATCCTCGTCCGCTTGGCTTTCAAACACGCGAATAGCGGCTGGTACTAGGCCAGGTAGCTGAGGTCGAACCACTTGCGTACCCGCTTGTTCGTATTCGATCGGCAGGCCAAAGAAACCGGCAAAACCGTAGGTTTCGATGTCGCTGCTTTGGCGTTCCAGCGCCCGGCGGTAAACTTCAGAGCGCACGTCGATACAGAAAATCGCTTGTAGCGCTGGAGTTTCGGGACGTTTTGGCTGCACCGCAAGCAACTGCTGGTGCAGGTTTTTTTGTTCACTCAATTCCAGCGCACGGGTCCAAATACGCGGAATTAATAGGGCATCGTGGTGTTGTCCACGCAGTTCGTTGACATGCAGTAATTGCTGTCCCCAACGCTCGTTGAGCACTTCAAAGTCATCGTTATTATGTTTCTCAAGGTAACGCCAGACCACCAATTCCCAAGCCATTTTAATGGCCAGCAAAGAACGTACATCGTCTTGGGTTTTGCCTTGTTTTTCCGCTTCAAAGGCACGATAGGCAAGGTAAGAACCCCAACCATTAATGTCGAGCAAGAGGGCTTTACCATAGTGTTCAAGACTGTGGTTAGTCACCTTGAGTGTTTCAATAGCTTCTGCGAACAGGCTTTCTTGGTCTTCGGGTAGTAGATCGAATTCTTCGTCCAGATTGGCTTCAGACATGATGATGGATAAGCCACGGTCAAGACGTGAGATCTGCAACCAGTGTTGGTAAAGATTCAATGACTGCTGACGGTACTGACGGTTCAGCATCGGACGCTGTTCTTGATAATGAGCGGCACAGAACTGGCTGATTTGATGGGTGATCTCATCGTGCCAAGACATCTTGTTGTTGCTTCGGGTGAGATCCGCCCAGTCAGCAATGTTACGCCAGCTTTGTACGCGACCGGCGTCTTTGCTGAGGTACATGATCAAGGATTCGACCGACAGACTTAAACCGTATTCTCCTGCGGCTTGCAGTAGGCAGTCATTGTCGATACGACCTTGTTCGTACCAGCCTAGATAGGTTTCCACTGGCATATGACAACGGATACCGGCCAGTAAAGACATCTCTGTGGCGACCTGATCAAACGGGCGATCAACCATTTTCCACAATGGGTTCACAGCAATCATGCGATCCAGTGGCCAGTTTGGCGCCAAACATTGGGTGGCGTTGTGTAGGGCCGCTTTTTGCGTCTCGTTCAGGGAAACTGTTGCTTGAGTATCCATCATTATTTCTTCCAGCCTTTTGACAGGTTAGGGAACAGCAGCGCAACACCGTGGTGTTTGGCTTTTGAGTAGGCCGGTAGTGCCACAGGCCAAATCTTTAATGTGATCTTGGTAAACCATTCGTCCAAATACAGACCGGCAAACAGGTTGACCGAGAAGCGGCGTACCCACGGCAAATGGGCGTAGTAGCGTAAACACACCGCCAAGCAAAATAGGGTGATAAACAAGGCGCAGGCCCAAAGGTCGGCGGCGCTAAAGGCTTGCGTGGTGTGTTCTGCCACATGGCCTTGTAATAGCCAGCCGGTCGCCGTTTTTAAACCACCGTATAGGGCCGATAGTGCTACCGTGGTGAGGGCTAGACGAGCCAATGAGGCTGGGTGCGGTACACTGCGCCATTGTGCGACCAAGAGTACTAAGGCAATGCCCATTAATAACCAAGGGCTGATCGGACCTTGGTAATCCCAGAACCAGATGGAAGTGAGTACCGCGACCGTCGCAAAGACCACACCTGCCAGCCAAGCTAGGAAGTTAGGTGTGTCATCCGGTGCCACTTTGCGCAGTAGAAATTCATGCACCGCATTGCTGGAGTTCAAGAAAGCATGGGCCTTGTACACCGAGTGGGTCATCAAGTGCAGCACCGCCAGTTCGTACATACCTAGGGCACACTCTAACAGCATCAAGCCCATTTGCGCGCTGGTGGACCAAGCTAGGCGCACTTTGACACTGATACGAGTGGTCATGATCAAGGCGCTGATCAGGGTAGTCAGACCCGCGACGATCAGCAGTAACCAAATGGCCGCAGGGCTTAGGTGTAATAGCGGGTAGAAAGTTAGTACTAGGTAACCGCCGAGGTTGATGATACCCGCATGCAGCAGGGCACTGATCGGCGTGGGCGCTTCGACTACCTGCATCAACCAACCGTGTACTGGCAACTGAGCACATTTCATCAAGGCGGCGATGGCGATCAAGATTGCCGCGATTTGTTCGTAAGTGGAGAGGCTGCCTTGTACTTCCACCATCAATTCACTCAGGTACCAAGTGCCGTGGTCTAGGTAAAGCAGACTAAATGCCACCAATAAAGACAGCTCAGCGATACGTGCCAGAATAAACTTTTTATGGGCCGCTAAGATGGCGCGTGGACGATCTGGGTAGAAGGTTAGTAAGAAGTGCAGGCCAAGGCTGATGCCCACCCAGCCCGCCCAAAAGCCTAGCAAGTGATTGCTGCTGAGGGTTAGGGTTACCGCCGACAGGGTTAACATCAACCAGCGGTAATATTGCGCTACGCGCTGCTCGCCAGCCATGTAGTGCTGCGAAAACTGCACCAATACCCAAGCCATAAACACCACTAGGATCAGCATCAGAGCACTCAACAAGGAGCCGTGAAACGGTGCCTGCGGATCAGGGGTGACAAAGAACCAAGACGTTAGAATGCCAATTAACAGCAATGGCGCTGTGCGCGCGCTAAACAGAGCAATGCTGGCTGCGCGCTCCCGTAATTTCGGGAGGCCACATAAGATCCCTGTGAACGCAAACAGGGCTGGCAACAGAAAAGTCATGAAGGTCATTGGATTCGCCATCGGAGTCATCGAAGATGGCGTCAGTATGCAGAGACTTTAAAGTTAATAAAAATACATATATTTTAATAAACTGTTCTGTTTTATTTATGTAATAAACGGCTTTTATGAGGAATGCCTGTGCCGCGTCTTAACTATCATCATCTGTATTATTTCTGGCGTGTTGCCAACATTGGCCACCTAACTCAAGCCGCTGAGCAGCTGCATGTGTCTCAGTCCGCCTTGTCGGCACAGATTAAACAGTTGGAAAACAAGATCGCTCAGCCATTGTTTGAGCGAGAAGGGCGGCGCCTAGTACTGACCGATGTGGGCAAACGGGTGCAACTCTATGCCCAAGATATCTTTTCCACTGGTGAGGAGTTAGAGCAGTTTCTCAAAAGCGGTAACACGGAACATACCCATCTTAATATCGGCTTTGAGACTCACTTATCGCGTAACTTTATCGAAGCCTTCATCACCCCCTTGTTCAGCGAGCCAACGGTCAGCTTTACGCTCTATGCGCGCACCATGGATGGCTTGATGGACGGCTTGCAAAGTCATGAACTCGACATCGCCCTGACCAACCGTGCCTTAGCCAACGATGTGCACGGCATCTTGTGGCAAAACCAGTTGGTAGCGCGGCAATCGGTGGCGATCGTGGGACCATATGGGGAACAACCGGATAAACCTTTTCCTGAAGGCTATGAAGATAAAACTTGGATCCTACCTGCGCGAAATATGGGCATCCGTTCGGTATTTGAATCCTTTTGCGCTACCCAGCAGTATCGCGCCGAGATCAAAGCAGAAGTAGATGACATGGCGATGATGCGTCTATTGGCTCGTGACAGTGGTTTCTTATCGGTGATGCCGCCTGTGGTAGTAAAAGACGAGATAGAAGCTAAGAAACTACAGGTATATCAAGAGCTTCCGCAGGCTTATGAGCACTTCTATGCACTGCAAATGCCACGTAAATTTATCCCTGAAGTGTTACTGCAGTTGTTGCGCAGTCATCAATTGGAATAACGCCTGTCACACTGACGCGTTAGTTTTGGGTAACCATTGAATGCTTTGCTGATCTTTGCACTGTAATTGCATTCACTCCAAGCGATAATGACGCGACAGTAAATTCGGAGTATGTGTATGGATACCTTGATCGCTCTTGCCCCGGTAGTGTTTTTGGTCTGGAGCATGACCAAGCAACAGCCGTTGGCCTCCCATGTGGCGCTGCCGTTAACGGCCGTGTTGGTGGCCTTGCTGCAGGCGTTTTATTTTCAAGCGGATGGGCTGACCCTATTGGCCAATGCTATCGCCGGTGGCTTATCGGTGTTAACGCCGATTTCAATTGTTGCAGGGGCGATCCTGCTAAACCGTGTGCTGGTGATCTCGGGAGCGGAAAATACCTTACGTGTGTGGTTAGAAAGCATCAGCCAGAATCAGGTGGCGCAGCTGATGATCATCGGCTGGGCGTTTGCCTTTATGTTGGAAGGCGCATCGGGGTTTGGTACGCCTGCAGCGATTGCCGCGCCGATCTTGGTGGGCTTAGGTTTTTCGGCCATGCCTGTGGCCTTACTCACCTTGGTGATGAACAGTGTCCCCGTCTCCTTTGGCGCGGTTGGCACGCCGGCGTGGTTTGGCTTTGCTGCATTGGAACTGAGCGAAGCGCAATTACTGGAAACCTCTCAATGGACGGCCCTGATTCATCTGGTGGCTAGCCTCGTTATCCCTGCTTTGGCGTTACGTTTTTTGGTCAGCTGGCAGGCCATTCGTCAGAACTGGCTGTTTATTTTCATCAGCGCGTTAAGCTGTACCGTGCCCTATTATTTGTTGGCGCAGGTGAACTATGAATTCCCCTCTTTGCTCGGTGGGGCTATCGGTTTGTGTGGCTCTATCTTGGCTGCGAAATATCAGATTGGATTGCAGAAAGTAGTCTCTGAAAACGCACAGAAAGCAACAGAACTGCCGACCTTCGAGGTCATTAAAGCACTATCGCCCTTTATTTTGTTAATTGTGATTTTGCTGGTCACCCGCATTCAGCAGTGGCCCTTCAAAGCTTGGCTTAACGATGGCACGCCTTGGCTGAGCGTTGGCGATCTGGCCATTAGCCAAGCGCTGATTCTGTCTTGGTCGTCTATTCTCGGGACGAATGTGGCCTGGTCCTATAAAACCTTGTATGTGCCCGCCTTGATTCCGTTTGTGGTCACTGTGCTGATCTTGATCCCGATTCTATCCCTATCCAAAAGCCATCTTAGCCACGCGCTGGGGGATACTTGGGGGCGGATTAAATTGCCGATCTTGGCTCTGATTGGGGCACTGATGATGGTGAATTTTATGATGCAAGGGGGCGCGCAGGCACCGATCTTTATCATCGCCAATAGCTTGGCCAGCATCATGGGGGCAAATTGGAGTTATGTGGCGGCTTTATTAGGCGCCTTGGGCTCGTTTTTCTCTGGTTCGGCAACCGTGTCGAATCTGACCTTTGGTGGCATTCAATACAGTATTGCCGAGCAAACCAGTTTGCCCGTTAGTGTGGTGCTGGCGTTGCAATCGGTGGGCGCGTCTATGGGAAATATGATTTGCCTCAATAACATCATCGCCGTGGGGACAATCTTAGGTATTCAAAATCAAGAAGGCGCTATGATCAAACGCACCATAGTGCCGATGCTGGTATATGCCTTGATCGCGGCCTTGATGGGCCAGTTAATTCTTCACTTACTCGTATAGAAAGCCGTGCGCTTTGTCGTTATGCTTTCTGGTAAAAGGCACGTTGGGTGCTGTTATTTTAGGAAAAGTACGTCGTCGTTATGGAATTTATTTGGATACTGTTTGCATTTCTCTGTGGTCTGGCCGTCAAGCTTATCAACTTACCGCCTTTGATTGGTTTTTTGGCCGCCGGCTTCCTGCTTAATTTTCTTCAGTTTGAGCCGTCAGGCGTATTAGATCAGTTGTCCAATATGGGTATCACCTTGATGCTGTTCTGTATCGGTTTGAAGTTGCATGTACAGGATTTGCTTAAGCGTGAAGTCTGGGCCTCGACCCTAGGTCATATGGGCGCGTGGACGATTCTCTTGATTGGCGTGGTGTCGCTACTTGGTTTAGCGGGCTTGCATGCGTTTGAAGTCTTGTCACTGCGCACCGCGGCCTTGATCGGCTTTGCTCTAAGCTTCTCAAGTACCGTGTGTATCGTGAAACTGCTGGAAGAAGCCGGTGAGATGAAAACCCGCCATGGTCAATTGGCGCTGGGTATCTTGGTTATGCAAGACATCGTTGCCGTGGTCTTCCTAGTACTGGCGACGGGCAAGATTCCATCATTGTGGGCGATTCTATTGTTTGCCTTGATTCCGCTGCGTCCTGTTCTAGGCCGTATTCTAGATAAATCGGGTCACGGGGAAATGCTACCGCTGACCGGTATTTTCTTTGCCTTGGGCGCTTACGAACTGTTTTACCTTGTGGGTGTAAAAGGCGATTTAGGCGCCTTGGTGCTAGGGATTTTGTTGGCGTCACACAGCAAGGCATCAGAGCTGAATAAGTCGTTGATGAACTTCAAAGACATCTTCTTGATTGGCTTTTTCCTATCGATTGGTTTTAGTGCCTTACCCACTTGGGAGATGGTTGGACTGAGCTTAATTCTGACGGTTTTGCTAGTAGCTAAGTTTGTCTTGTTCTTCTATTTCTTTACCAGCTTACGTCTACGTGGCCGTACCTCGTTCCTCGGCGCATTGGCGCTGTCGAATTACAGTGAATTCGGCCTGATCGTGGTGGCGCTGAGCGTACAATCGGGTTGGATTGAAAACGAATGGTTGGTGATCTTGGCCTTGGCGGTGTCTTTCTCCTTCGTCATTACCAGTGTGTTTTACCGCAAGGCGCACAGCTACTTCCGCCGTTACAAAGACAGCATTCGTCGCTACGAAAACCCTCTGCCGTTACCAGAGGACTGCTTTACACAGCCAAAGAGCATGGAGATTCTCGTGGTGGGCTTAGGTCGAGTGGGGCGTGGTGCGTTTGATTCCTTGACCAATATGATTGGCTCTGACGTGGCGGGTATGGACGCGGACAAGTTCCGTATTAAGCAGATGCAAGAAGAAGAACACAATGTGTTCTTTGGTGACGGTGAAGACGTGGATCTTTGGGAACACCTTGATCTGTCGAATGTGAAGCTGATCCTGCTGGCGCTGCCGTCCGCCGATGACAGCGTTAATGTAGTGAAACAGCTGCGCAGTACCGGATTTAACGGCCAAGTAGCCGCCATTGCCCGTTACCAAGATGAACGCGATTACATGATGAAAGCGGGCATCAACAATGTGTTTAACTTCTACACGGAAGCTGGTACTGGTTTCGCGGAAGAGAGTTTGGCGCTGCTACGCTAGGCGGTTCTTTTCTCGACTCTCTGCTCTCTAAAGGGGGCGTTTCATGCTAGCCTTATTCACTTAATAATAAGGACATAGAAACGAGCATGAAACGCCCAACCGTCGAGGCCCAACGCGCGCCTCTTAAAGCCCTCTCTGAAAAAGAATTTATCGCCTTATTCGCGACCATTATGTCGCTCACTGCGTTGAGTATGGATGCGGTGTTGCCGGCGTTTCGCGATATGGCACAAAGCCTCGCCCTCGTGGATGTCACGCAAATCCAATGGGTGGTGTCAGCCTTAATCGCGGGTATGGTGTTTGGCGAACTGGTGTTTGGTCCCGTTTCCGATGTCATTGGCCGTAAAAATAGCATCCTCACTGGTGTGGGGATTTACATCGTCGGCAGTGTGATCGCCATGAGTGCTCACTCCTTAGAAGTGCTGCTGTTTGGGCGATTTGTGCAAGGCTTGGGCGTGGCGGCACCGAAAACCGTGTCTCGGGCGCTGGTGCGTGATCTGTACCAAGGCCGTGCCATGGCGCGTATCATGTCTTATATCATGGTGGTGTTTATTCTCGTGCCCATGCTAGCGCCTGCCTTTGGCCAGATGGTGTTGTTGGTAGGCGATTGGCGCTGGATCTTTGCTGCGCTGATGCTACAAGGGGGGATTGCCTCTGTTTGGATGATTACCCGCCAACCGGAAACCTTAGCGCCAGAGAATCGCCATCAGTTTGATTTAAAACGCTTGGCCCGTGAGGCGCGTTTTATTGTCAGCCATCGAGAAGTCATGTGTTACACCGGTATGTCCGGACTGACGTTCGCCGGTTTAATGCTCTACTTGGGCATGTCTCAATCCATCTTCCAAGACCTATACCATACTGGCGAGGCCTTCCCACTGTACTTCGCCATCATGGCTGGTGGGGCGGGGCTGGCGTCCTTTACCAATGGCCGCTTGGTGATGCGCCTGGGTATGACACGCTTGGTGTGGGTGGCGTTAAGCCTCAAGTTAACTGCCGCCAATGGTATGTTGCTATCGGCATGGCTATTCGGGGGCGTGCCACCGCTGTGGTTGTTCCTTTGTTTAGGCGTACCGATCTTTTTTAGCATGGGCTTGCTGTTCGGTAATATGAGTGCTCTGGCGATGGAGCCCTTAGGTAAAATGGCGGGCATCGCCTCGTCGGTGACGTCATCCTTAACGAGCTTAACGGCGGTGGTGCTGTCGGTGATTGTCGGCACCTTTTATAACTTTACCGTGGTGCCGTTGGCGGCGGGTTATGTGATCTTTACTGGCTTGGCGTTCGTATTGATGTTGTCTGCCCATCGGATCAAAAAAAACGCCCATCATGTCACACAAGAAACCTCACCTTCCCAGTAAAATCTGTCTCGTCTGTCAGCGCCCCTTTGTCTGGCGCAAGAAATGGGCGGCCTGTTGGGACGAGGTAAAATACTGTTCAGAGCGCTGTCGACGACAGCGCGCCAACCAAGAAAAAAGCGGGGAAAGTTCGCCTGAGTGTCACGCTTCTCTCTTATAATGCTGCGCTGATCACTTAGCTAATGCCAAGGAACCCTATGCAATCCTCGTCTTATCTCGCGAAACAGCTCTTCTCTATGACCTGGCCGATGTTATTTGGCATCTTGTCGATTATGAGTTTTCAATTGGTAGACAGTGCCTTTATCGGCCAGCTAGGGGTGTTGCCCTTGGCGGCGCAAGGTTTCACAGCGCCGATCGCTTTGATTTTTATCGGTCTGCAAGTGGGTCTAGGCATTGCCACCACCTCATTGATTTCCCGTGCCTTAGGCGCGGACGATCATCTGTTCGCCAAGCAGCTAGGTGGCCTAGTAGTAGTGTTGGGTGCGCTGGGCATTTTTGTCGTGTCTTTGCTGATTTGGTTCTTCCGTGGTGCGGTATTGGACCTATTAAGCGCTCCCGAGAGCGTCGCGCCGATTATCGATGAGTACTGGGGCTGGTGGCTATTGAGTACTTGGATGGGGGCGATGATTTACTTCTTCTACAGTATTTGTCGCTCGAATGGTAATACCATGCTGCCGGGCATCATTATGGTGGTGTCAAGCCTGTTGAATATCGCTCTCGACCCGCTGTTTATCTTTGTCTTTGATATGGGCATTGTCGGGGCGGCCATTGCCACCATTTTGGCGTTTGCCATCGGCATGCTGATCATAGTGCCGAAATGTCTCTCCAGCCATTGGCTAACGTTTGATTTCAGCAGTCTGAACCTAATGGCCACCTTGGGCAAAATTGGCCATATCATGGGCCCTGCCATGGTCAGTCAATTACTGCCGCCCGTGTCGTCTGTGTTAGCGACGAAATTGTTAGCAGGGTTTGGTACCGCGGCTGTCGCCGCATGGGCAGTCAGCTCACGTTTTGAATTCTTTGCCATTGTCACCGTGCTGGCGTTAACCATGACCTTGCCACCTATGGTGGGACGCTTTTATGGTGCCGGTAAATTCAATGAAATCAAACAGTTAATCCGTATTGCGGTGATCTATGTCCTGGTGTTTCAAACACTGGTGGCGATCTTGGTTTGGTTCGGCGCGTCATGGCTGGCGGGCCTAATGTCGAGCGATGAGCAGGTGATTGAAATCGTCACTTGGCATTTGCTGTGGTTACCGATCAGTTTGGGACCACTAGGGATTTGTATGATGATGGTGTCGGCGTCCAATGCCTTGGGCAAGCCGTATCGCGCCTTATGGATGTCGGCGTTGCGCCTATTTGCCTTCTTCCTGCCATGTCTTTGGATTGGTGGGCAGATTGGCGGTTTATGGGGCCTATTTATCGGTGCGACCTTGGGCAATATCATGGCTGGCGCGGCGGCGTGGTGGATTTATCAAAACACCTTTAAGCACGCTTGCAACGTCAAAGCGGCCTAACGTCTAAAACAGAATATCGAAGCGCTACAGCGCTTCGATATTGTCCAAACACCATTCTGCACGTTCTAACACAGCGGCCTGCTGTGCTTTGTCCTGTTTATCCCAGTTACCGTAAATCATGCCGATACGGGGATTTTTCAGCATCCTGTTACGATGTTGAATCATAAAACGCCAATATAAACTGTTCAGTGGGCAGGCCTGCTCACCGACTTTTTCTTTGACGTCATAATGACACGACGTACAGTAGTCGCTCATCTTTTGAATATAACTACCGCTTGCCGCATAGGGTTTCGAGGCGATCCAGCCGCCGTCGGCAAACTGACTCATGCTGCGAGTATTGGGCAGTTCCACCCATTCAATGGCATCCACATAAATGCCCAAATACCATTCGTCCACTTGATCAGGATGAATACCGGTGAGCATACAGAAGTTGCCTGTGACCATTAGGCGCTGAATATGATGGGCATAGCCGTAATCCAATGATTGACCGATGGCTTTTGCCAGACAGTTCATCTTGGTGTTACCGGTCCAGAAATACTCCGGTAAATCGCGCTCGGCATTGAGGGCATTCTGCTTGTGGTAGTCTGGCATATTGATCCAATACATGCCGCGCACGTATTCACGCCAACCTAAGATCTGACGCACAAAGCCTTCTACCTGAGCAATGTCGATGTCCTTGCGGTAGCGATAACTTAGCACCGCTGCCTTGATCACATGACTGGGGTGGATCATCTTGCTGTTGAGCGCAAACGATAAACGTGAGTGATACAGACTCCAACCATGGGGCGTTTGATCGGTCATGGCATCTTGGAAACGGCCGAAATTCGGCAACAGGTGATCACAGAAATACTGCAATAAAGTCAGTGAGTCATGGCGTGATACCGGCCACAACAGCTGGCTTTGCGCCTTACCAATATAAGGAATCTGATGACGCTCGATGCGCTCCAAAATCGCCGACACATCATGGCTAAACAGCAAGGGCTCGGGAATGTGCGCTAAGTCCTTAGGTTTCAAGGCTTGGCGATTGGCGTTGTCGTAATTCCAGTTGCCTCCGATAGGACTGTGATCTTCTTCCATGAGGATGTTAAAACGCTGGCGCATCTTGCGATAAAAATGCTCCATACGGGTCGGGGTCTTGGCTTTGAAATGGCGCGGTATTTCCTCGAACGGCAGCATAAAGTGCTCAGTATCCGTGAGTGATACGGACACCGATGCTTTACTGGCTATGTTCTGGTATTCCATCATGACGCGATATTCATCGGGCCGTTGTAACTGAATACGTTGCACCTGATAGGCTTCCGCCATTCCCAAAATTAGGGATTCGAGCGTCTGACCTTTAGTGTCATCCAAGGTGAGATATTGCACATGATGACCCGCGTCCTGCAGGGCGCTGGCAAAGTTTTCCATCGCCAAAAAGAAGGCACACAGTTTTTGAATATGGTGCTTCACATAGGTGGCTTCTGGGTGCATTTCGGCAATCAAATGCACTACCCCTGGCTCCGGTTTGCGGAACCAATGGTGGGCGGCATTCAATTGGTCGCCCAAGATAACGCGTAAGGTATGATATTGGCTCATGAACGGCCTCCACTGTGGCGCGAGCTAGGACGAACATGGGTAGCCAAAATACGTTGTTTTTCCTGTTGAACGGGAATGGATTTTCGAAATCCCCAGAGGCGTTCACGAGCGGATTTTGCTGCTTCGTTCAGTGATACGATCGGGTTGGGATAATCGTGGCCAATGCGGCATTGATACAAGGTTTCCTCCATGGTCGTCATTTCCCAAGGTGTATGGATCAGAGGGCTGGGAACATCCTTTAATTCGGGGAGCCAGCGTCGTAAAAATGTGCCCTCAGGATCTTGCTCCTGAGACTGCTTCACTGGATTATAAATGCGTATGGTATTTGCGCCAGTGACGACAAAAAAGTGTGCCAGCATAGCGTGCCCGTAACGCTTATTACAGTAGGCGGAGTGTAAAGCTCCACCACAGACTTAGGCAGCATTAAGATTTCGGTGAGATTGGCCAATCGGCTGCATCTAAGGAGTCCAGCTGCGCGTCAAACTGATGACCATGCCACTTTTCAATAAAATGGTGCTCTGGGTCGTACAGCTGAGTTTGTTTGTCTAGATTAAAGTGACGGCCGCCACGGGGATCGGCGCCAACGCCGGCGATGTACTGCCAATTACCCCAGTTTGAGGCGACATCGTAATCCAGCAGTTGCGACTCAAAATAGGCGGCCCCATAACGCCAATCGATGCCTAAATCATAAATCAAACAGCTGGCCGCCAGTTGACGCCCGCGATTGCTCATAAAGCCGGTTTCGTTGAGCTGTTTCATGCATGCATTAACAATCGGGTAGGGGGTGTTTCCCGAACACCACTTACGAAAACGTTCAGGGTAAAAACTACCGTGTTGACGGGCTTTGTGAATGCCTTGCGCGAAAAACAAACGTTTACCGTAGCGCGTTGCGTACCAATGGAAATATTCACGCCATAAAAGCTCAAAGAAAATCCAATAAGTCGATTCGTTAGCACCATGGTCTCGCTCGTAAACGTCCAAACAGGCTTTGATTTGCCGTGCAGAAATGCTGCCTTGGGCGAGCCAAGGGGAAAACTTGGTGGAGTTTTGCCAACCATCCAATTCGTTGCGAGTTTGTTTGTAGGTGCGAGGCAAGTCTGTGGCGAAATAATCGCTCAGCTGCGTTAGCGCCGCACGCTCACCACCGTTAAACAAACTCTGTTCTTCCGTACGGCGTATCGGCCACACCTTGAAATCTGGCAAAGCAACAGACACTGAGGGTGGCAAATGATCAATATCAGGAGTCGGCGGTGCGATCTCGATGGTTTCCACTAGTTTTCTAAACTTGGAAAAGCTATCTGGCAAATCGTCTAGGGCAAAAGGCAGTTCATGTCGGCCAAATAAGCTCAATCCCGAGAACTGTTTGAATTGAATATCAGGAAAATCAAATATAATCTGATTGAGCGATTGTTGTTCATACCAGCCAGGGTGATGATTGCGATAGACATGGGTGACAGGCAATTCATTGAACAGCACCGGTAACGCTATTTGGGCGGATTTTTGGGTGACGAATAAAGTCTGTCCGAGCTCGTTGAGATTACGCGCCAGTTCGTCTAGGGCATCGTTCGCAAAACGGTCGCGTTTAGGGGAAGGCGAAGACAAGCTATTGAGCGCCGAATGTTGCGGCAATAAGGGGTCGCAGTAGACGCAGATTAATTGCTCTACCTCTTGTGCCGCTTGCCACAGCATGACTTGATCTGCGCTGCGCAAGTCATTACCAAACCAAACCACTCCGATGCTCATAGGTTTCTCCTGTTACTCTCTAGCTATTACGCAACAGTACGTCTTTTGGATTGCAACAATATGTGTGGGATATTGTTGTAAATCTAGGTGAGAATGAATATCATTGTTTAGGTTTAATTTTTACTAACTTGGAGCGTGCAATGAACAGCACAATGGATCAAATCAAAGACTTCCTAATCGTCGGCGGCCCTGTTGTTTGGATTCTGATGGGATTCTCCGTGATCGCCGTAACGATCGTCTTGGTGAAAACATGGCAGTTAACCACGTTGCGCGCTGAAAGCCGTAAATCAGTCGACGCTGCTTTGGATGCATGGCGTAACCGTGACATCGATGGGGCTCTGGCAAAACTATCAGACAAACGTCCTGTTGAAGGCATTGTCGCTTATGCAATGGACGCACTACGCCACACCAATCGTGAAGTGGCAACCGTGCGTGAAGAAGCTGAACGCCGTGCTCTAAATGTATTGCATGACCTGCGTTCGTTCCTGCGTCCAATGGAAATCATTGCTTCTCTTAGTCCGCTGCTAGGTCTGCTAGGTACGGTACTGGGCATGATCACGGCGTTCCAACAAATGGAAGCGGCCGGCAGCCAAGTGGATCCATCGGTATTGTCTGGTGGTATCTGGCAGGCGCTGTTAACCACTGCGGTGGGTATTGCTGTTGCGATTCCTGTGGTGGCGATGCATGCGTGGCTAGAACGTAAAGTGGAGCGTGTGGCGCACATTATGAACGATGCGGTGACGCAGGTTTTTACCTCAAAGGAAGGTGAGCGCCTAGCGGCTGTGGCTGCTCGCGGAGTACTGCATGCCGCTTAAGCTGGAACAGCCGCGTCGTAAGCAGCTGATCAGTCTGACACCACTGATCGATGTGGTGTTTATCCTGCTGTTGTTCTTTATGCTGACCTCTTCCTTTGTCGCGTGGCGTACCGTGGATACACCGCTGGCGGCACCGCAGCCGGAACAGCTAACCGAACAAGACAAGCAAGATCCACTGATATTTGATCTGCAGACCAACGACGGTAGAGTTTGGTTTGAAGGCCAAGCGATTGCCTTGAGCGACAGTGATCGTATCCGTGACATCGTGCAGAGCCATGCCGATCGTTTGTTTGTATTACAAGCGGAAGAGGGTGTGACTTTACAGTCGCTAATGACTCTAGCGGATCAATTGAAACTTCAAGGCGCCGAAAAACTTTCCATCGCCAACGCATTTAACGAAGCGACAAAATGAACATTGATAAAAAGTTTATCGCCCAGCGTGATAGCAACGGGGGGGATGACAGCGTCATTCCTCTTATCAACGTCGTTTTCTTGATGTTGATTTTCTTTATGGTAGCGGGGCAAATTCAAAAATCTGACCCGATTAACATCACACCGCCAAACTCAATCAACGAAGCACGCCCGACTTCGGATCCCAATGTGCTGTTGTTGATTGGTGCCAATCAAGAGCTGTACTTCAATGACGAAGTCGTTGCGCTGGAGGACATTGAAGGTCGTTTAACGCAACTGTTTGAACAGGCACAAGATCCAGAAGCCTTTTGGGTGCAAATCAAAGCCGATGGCAATCTTGCCGTGGAAGATATGCGTCCAGTGTTCTCTGCCATTCGCCGAGCGGGTTTGACTAAGGTAAGTGTGGCGACACAGTTAGGACAGGGGCAGGCGTTGTGAAAAAACAGCATTGGATGATTGCTGGAGGCATTGCTGTCTCATTGCATGCAGGCGCCTTCTATGGCGCGTTTTATCATAATCAGGATTCTGGCAGCCTCGCCGCAGGTCAACAGGGGATTGAATTTGATTTAGGCATGATGGGCGATATGGGCGCCGCTGAAGAAAGTATCGTGGCGCAAGCCGAAGTGGCACCGCCGCCACCGCCGGAGCCGGAACCAGAGCCGATTAAAGAGCCGGAACCAGAAGTCGAACCGGAACCAGAACCAGAGATCGAACCACCGGTAGAACCGGTGAAGGTGAAGCAAACCAGTGACGTGGTGGCGCCAGAACCAAAACCCGAACCTAAGCCGAAACCCAAGCCTAAGCCAGAACCGAAACCTGAGCCCAAGCCGCAGCCTCCAGTAGCGGAACAGGCCAATGCGGCGAAAACCGTGGTGCAGCAAAAGGCCTCTACTGGCAGCGCCAATGCCGCCACCAGCGGTGGGGCCGCAGGTGCAACGGCGAACTACTATGCCAAATTGGCGGCTAAGTTAGCGCAAAGTAAGCGTTATCCGCGACAATCTCGTCGTCGTGGTGAAGAAGGGGAAGTGACCATCGGCTTTACTGTGCATGCCAATGGCGATGCCAGCAATGTGCGTATCGTGAAAAGCTCAGGCTCTCCGCGTTTGGACGATGCCGCCATTGATATGGTGAACCGTGCGCAACCTCTGCCAGCGTTTAGCTTGGATATGGGGGATAAGCCACTGGACATCACTCTGCCAGTGGCCTTTGAACTGCGTTAACGCTCTTTAGATCAGTGTTTGGTCGAGCGTGGCAGCAATAGCCACACTCGGCCAAAGTGCTTCAACTGCCCCGCGTGAAAGTGGGCTTCCTCACCAATCCCTTGATACCAATCGATATGACCAGGGCCTTTAATGGCACCGCCTTTGTCTTGCGCCAACAGTAAGCGGAACTCATGACCGATGAGCTCGCCGTTTTTATCCAGCTTAGGTACTTCGCCCAACAGAATACTGCCCAGCGGAATCACTCTAGGATCGACTGCCACCGAATACAGTGGGGTTAAGGGTACATTGGCGGCACCGACAGGCTGTGTTAAACCTTCACTGAAAAATAGGTAACTAGGGTTAGTCGACATCACTTCACGCATCTGCTCAGGGTGCGCGGCTAACCATTCACGGATGGCCTGGGCCGACATTTTCTCACGGGGGATTTCATCCCGTTCGATCAGTATTTTACCGATGCTGCGGTAAGAATGACCGTTAACGCCGCCCCAAGATAATAGGCGGCGTTCGCCGTCTTCAAACTCCACCATGCCGGAGCCCTGCACGTGCAGGAAGAAGTTATCGACTAAGCTGGATGTGTAGGCGATTTCCAACCCTTGGCCGTCTAACGCGCCTTCAAAATCGATCTGCTCGCGGGACGGCATTTTTGCGCCTTTAGGCAGCTTTGGCTTGCGGTACAGTGGGTATTTGTAGACGTCGTCTGGTTGATGGCGTACCGACATCATAGGCACATAGTAACCGGTAATTTGTACGTTACCGCGTTGGTCCATGCCCGCGATTTGGTGCGCCGTTAACTGCGGCCAATAGGTTGGCTGATTGATCCAGATACGAATCTCTTCAGCTGCGGCACGCAGATCATCACGACTGACTTGCAAATTTTCCAAGTCGTAGTTCTGCGGCTTGATGCGATCTAGGTAACGGATCTGTTGTTGGATGCCATTGACAAAGGTGGCATCAGGGTAAGGAAAGCCCGGTGGTAAGCGTTCGCCAAGGTAGAGCTGCTCACGCTTTGGCGCTTCTTGGTCGCGGCCGTTATTAGGGAAATCATTGGAAGCATCGATTTCATGTGTAGTGGTAGTACTACTACAGGCAGTTAAAAACAGTATTGGAAGCAGTAAAACTAAGAATCTTGATGTCATAGGAACAACGGCTAGAGGTAAAAACGGTCAGACTGAAGAAGCGTGCAATAAGTTCACGCTAACGCATGAATAAGACATTCATAGGCTTGGCGTAGACTGATAAAACGCTCGGGATCGCCACCGCGGTCTGGATGAGCATCCCGCGCTAGCTTGCGATATTGACGCTTAATCGCCTCTTTATCATCAATGAAGTCAACGTGTAAAGCTAGAGTCTTTAAGGCATCTTTACGCTCATCAAGTGTAGCGATACCGAGATAGAAACTTTGTAGCAGCTGCTCGACGTCGTCTTTGTCAGTGTTGACGTATTCGTCCCAGTCCATGTAGTAGGCGCCTAATTTGGCATCGTGACTGTCGGATAGAAGGGTACTATCGCTAGCTGGCTCGGGGGGAGCGTATTGCAGGTTAACGCGCATGCCAATGATATTGAGGGTGATTTGCTCCTCAGTCCAAAGGCTATTCTTAAGCTGGTATAGCGCATTCATGATCAAAAAGTGTTGGCGAAACAACAACAAGTTATGATCCTCTGCCAGCTTCGTTAGCATAGGATGCTTTGTTTTTAGCGCCTTCAGTAGATCATATTCTTCGGTACCCTCAGGGTGATCGCGAAGAATGGCTAAAATATCAGGTATTAAAGGGTTTCTCATGACGGTGCTCCAAGCTCAATTTAAGTGTAGATGACACGAATTGGATGGGTCAAAGCGCGACATGTAACCATGAGGTTAATTTACGTATGATAGTGTACATTCTGTTACTTTTGCTGCTTATGGCGGTATTTTTCGGCCCACAATGGTGGGTGAAGCGAGTGTTAAAGCAATACCAAGCGCCGCGTCCAGACCTGCCTGGCACCGGTGGCGAGCTTGCTGAGCACCTACTAAAACGCTATGAATTACATGATGTTAAGGTCGAATCCACCGATGAAGGGCGCGATCACTATGATATCCAAGCCAAGGCTGTACGCCTCAGCCCCTATGTCTTGAATGAACGTTCATTGACCGCCGTGGCGGTTGCCGCCCATGAAGTCGGCCACGCCATCGCTCATCACCGCCAAGAAACCGTGGCGCGCCTAAGAACACGTTATTTGCCCTATGCCATGATGGTACAGCGTCTTGCTGTCATTATGCTGTTCGCTTGGCCACTGATCAGCGCCGCCCTGCGTTTGCCCTATACACCGGCACTGCATGGACTGGTGATTGTCACGCTGGGCCTGGTAACCGTATTTGTACAGCTGGCGATCTTGCCGGAGGAATGGGACGCCAGCTTTAATAAGGCGCTACCGATATTGAAAAAAGGCCGCTACCTGCCCAGCCAAGATATCCCCAAGGTGCGCCGCATCCTGACCGCCTGCGCCATGACCTATGTAGCCTCAGCCTTGATGAATATCTTGCTGTTCTGGCGTGTGCCGAGACGTTAGAGAATGACCATTTCCATTGGCTGATAGGTGAGTCCTGCGATTTCACCAACCTCGTCAACAATCTCAAAACCGTAGTTCTCATAAGCTGATACGGAAGTGAGAGACGCTTTGACCGTTACCGTATCACTACGAGCATACCCCAATAACTCTTCGAGCAAGGCTCGACCGATGCCTTGCTCCTGCTTGTCAGGGCGCACAAATAGCATGGATAAGTGATGGCCTTCGCGCAGCTCCGCCACCCCAACGATGTCTTTCTCTGCTTCGGCTACCAGCATGACAGTGTCTTGGTTCATACGTTCTGAAAATGACTCAGGTGCAGAAATTTTTCTAAAGGTTTCGATGCCTTCATCGCAAATCATCGGCGCAACAGAATGGTTGAAGGCTGCTAAACAGACCGCACTGGCGGCGTCCAAATCTTGGGGAGTTAATGTCCGTATAATCATGAAACGTCCTTAGTAAAAGTCGATTGCTCATCTTTATATAAATTCAAGCATTGATCCAATGAAGTTTAGGCTGACAGGTATCAGCATTGATTTAAATGTGTTCATGTACCTTAGAGTCTTCAAATACAGCTTGTACGAGAATTGATCAAAGAACTATAATGTACTTAATTCTGTACATGTACGATTTGAGGTTTGTTTTATGGACGCTATTAGCTACACCACTGCAAGAGCAAATTTAGCGAGCACGATGGAAAAGGTCTGTAATGATCACTCGCCAGTGATCATTACTCGCAAGAGTGAAGCGCCAGTCGTGATGATTTCACTTGAAGACTATGAGGCTATGCAGGAAACGACTTACCTACTGCGATCTCCTGCGAATGCCAAGCGACTGCTGGAATCCATGGCTGAGCTTGACGCTGGGAAAGGCGAAGAAAGGGAATTGATTGAATGAAGCTGATGTTTTCAAGTCATGCTTGGGATGAATATTTATATTGGCAGACCACGGACAAGAAAGTCTTAAAACGAATTAATACCTTGATCAAAGAGATTCAGCGACAGCCGTACGAAGGCATTGGTAAGCCAGAACCATTGAAGCATGGCTTGTCTGGCTATTGGTCAAGACGCATTAACGATGAGCATCGGATTGTTTATCGGTGTGATGAAGATACTTTGATGATTGCACAGCTTAGGTATCATTATGGGTAGTATTGAGCTGTGATTAAGTCTGCTTCTTGGGAGTCGATGCAAGAAGGCCGCCCTGATATCTTACAGGCGGCGATTCAATTTCAAAGGCAGGAACGCTGGTTCAGCTGGGGCGTGCCGTGATTGAATTGGCACGGGAGGAGTGATGAAAACACCGAGCTTATTTTAGCATAGGATAAAGGTTGTAGATGTGTTCTCTTACTTCGTTTTCAAGTTCTTGAGCCTCAGCTTCCCACGGTTGGTGATCTGCTGAAAAATAATTAGGATCATTGGAATCTAAACCAATAAACGCCTTACCTTTCCAGTTCGTAAAGTCTACACAAGGTTCTAAGTCCTGTTTAAGCATCTGAGCTAAGTGTATGGCTTCATGAGGTATTGCCCATACCAGAGCTTTTAGTGGGCTCTCTGCATTAAAAAGAATTACTGGTTTACCGGTGTTATCAATTGTTGCTGCCGCAAAGAAAGCCTTTTGTTCAAGACTTTGGTTCATGTCATATCTTGTATACCAGCTTCCCATTACTAGCCCTTTTTCAACAAACCCAATATCAACAAGTTTTCCTAATGATTGCCCGGCAATTAAATCAACAATATCTTTAATTTCAGTACTCATATAAATTCCTTTTTAATGGATTCTTTAGCTTATATAAACATATTTAATACAAAGTGAGATAGCCTCTATATCGCCACCAAAACAATTTTGCAGCGACTTCTAGCGCTTGCGCGTAGAGCAAAAAATTGGTTTTGGTGGCTGGGATGTGAGGTCTAATAAATCTGTAAGGCTAGTGGTATCAGCTGGGCTAATTGTCTGAGGCAATGGGAAGACCGCTCCCCGAGCGGAGTCGGGTGTACGGTTCTGATTTTGGGAACGGCAATCTACAGACGCAAAAAAGGCCTCCGAGGAGGCCTAAAAAGGAGTAACGCTGGACCCAGCAACTAACGTTGTTGAGTTTGGTACTCAGGGTGAATCCATACCGGTGCATTCGCTGGCGGAAGTAGGGATTTCCCTAAGATCATATCGGCCGCGCGTTCAGCGACCATGATGGTCGGTGCGTTTAAGTTGCCGTTAGTAATGGTTGGGAAAATAGATGAGTCCACTACACGTAGGTTTTCTACGCCACGAACTCGACATTCCTCGTCCAAAACCGCCATCGGGTCGTCGTCTGCGCCCATCTTACACGTACAAGAAGGGTGGTAAGCGCTTTCAACGTTGTCTTTTACCCAACGGTCGATCTGTTCATCCGTTTGAACATGCATACCTGGTTGAATTTCTTCACCACGGTACTGATCCAAAGCTGATTGTTGTAGCAATTCACGGGTTAAACGGATGGTGTCGCGCCAGTCCTGTTTGTCCTGTTCTGTGCTCATGTAATTAAACTGAATGCGTGGTTTGGCTTCTGGATCATTCGATTCGATCCAAACTTTACCGCGGCTTTCTGGTTTGTTCGGGCCCACGTGTACTTGGAAACCGTGGCCATCTACCGCTGCCTGACCATCGTAGCGCATCGCTGCAGGTAGGAAGTGATATTGAATGTTTGGCCATTTAAGTCCGGCACGAGAGCGGATAAAACCACAAGATTCAAAGTGGTTGGTGGCGCCTAAGCCGTCTTTAAACAGAATCCAACGGGTACCTATCATGCCTTTGCTGATCAGACCCAGTTTGCTGTTTAGGGTCACCGGCTCTTTACACCAGTATTGGAAGTAAACCTCCAAGTGATCCTGCAGGTTTTCACCTACGCCAGGTAGGTTGTGTATGACTGGCACGTGAGCGTTATCCAGTACTGCTTTAGGGCCCACGCCTGAGCGTTGTAAAATGGTTGGCGAGCCAATGGAACCCGCGCTTAGGATCACTTCTTTGCTAGCTTTGCTTTGTTTGATCTGACCGTTTTCACGGTACTCAAGACCCACCGCACGTTTACCCTCAAACAGCACACGCTTGGTAAGAATGCCCGTCAATACCGTTAGGTTGGGACGCTTCATGGCACGGCGAAGGTAGGCGTTTGAGGTGGAAGCTCGCACGCCATCTTTGACCGTCATATGCATCGGGCCGAAGCCTTCTTGGCGGTAACCGTTGTAGTCGTCGGTCATGCCATAACCCGCCTCTGCGCCCGCGTTGATAAACGCTTGGTACAAAGGGTTCATGGTCATGTCGTTACCGTTGTTGGTCGACAATGGGCCTTCGCCACCACGGTAGGTATCAGCGCCGCCTTTCCAAGATTCTGCGCGTTTGAAATATGGCAGCACGGTTTGGTAGTTCCAACCTTTAGCGCCGTGCTCTTCCCATTCGTCGAAGTCACAAGCATGACCACGCACGTAGACCATGCCGTTGATCGAAGAAGAGCCGCCTAGTACCTTGCCGCGTGGACAGTGCATTTCACGGCCATCTAGACCTTCTTCTTTATCGGTATGGAATTGCCAAGCGTACTTGTCCGTATTCATTGGGTAAGACAAAGCGGTTGGCATTTGGATAAAGATACTCTTATCCGAACCGCCCATCTCGACTAATAAAACCGAGTTATCGCCGCTTGCGCTAAGACGATCCGCTAGCACACAGCCTGCGGAACCTGCGCCAACAATGATGTAATCGTATACCTTGCTCATGTTGCCTCCGCGATCTTAGTAAGGGCTAGGGATGTCAGTCATAGACACTAGAACGCTCTTCACTTGGGTGTAAGCGCGCAGTGTTTCGATACCGTTTTCACGGCCAATGCCTGACTCTTTGTAGCCGCCTACTGGCATTTCCGCTGGTGACGCGCCCCAAGTATTGATCCAGCAGATACCGGCTTCTAGCTGTTTAATGACGCGGTGGGCACGGCTTACGTCTTTAGTAAAGACGCCCGCAGCCAGACCGTATTTGGTGTCGTTAGCGCGGCGGATGGCTTCGTCTTCGTCTTTGAAACTTAGCACTGACATCACTGGGCCAAAGATTTCTTCGCGTACCTGTGGCATATCATCGGTACAGTCGGTGAAGACGGTTGGTTTTACAAAGGCACCGTTTTCACAACCGTTTTCAGTGTAGCGCTCACCACCACATAGCAGTGTAGCGCCCGCGTCTTGTGCAGCTTGGATGTAACCCAATACTTTTTCCATGTGGCCTTGGTTGATCAAGGAACCCACTTGCGTGTTCATGTCCATCGGATCGCCGATGATCATGGCTTCAGTACGTTGTTTCAGCTCAGCTTTAAAGGCGTCTAGCATGTCTTCGTGGACGAAGACGCGGGTACCGTTGGTACACACTTCACCTTGGGTGTAGAAGTTAGCCAACATGGCACCGGAAACGGCTTGGTCCACTGGCATATCAGGGAAAATGATTAGGGGAGATTTGCCGCCCAGCTCCATGGTCACTTCTTTTAAAGAAGACGCTGACGCAGACATAACTTTCTTACCTGTGCCCACTTCGCCGGTGAACGATACTTTGTCGATCTCAGGGTGGTTAGTGATCAGTTGGCCAGTGCGAGCGTCGCCTTGCACTATGTTGAATACGCCGTCAGGTAGACCCGCTTCGGTGAAAATCTCTGCCAGTTTGTACGCCGTTAGCGGTGTTTCTTCAGAAGGTTTGAAGATCATGGCATTACCTGCCGCAAGTGCAGGACCAGATTTCCAGCAAGCGATTTGAATCGGGTAGTTCCAAGCACCGATGCCAGCGCAGATGCCTAGCGGCTCACGGCGTGTGTAGTAGAAGCTGTCAGCGTTTAAATCTTGGAAATCGCCTTGGATCTTGTCGGCAAGACCAGCGTAGTACTCGATTACATCGGCGCCCGTTTGGATGTCTACAACGATGGCTTCTTGTAACGGCTTACCAGTATCTAGGACCTCAAGCTTGGCAATCTCTTCATTGTGCTCACGCAGTAAGTCCGCAGCACGCTTTAAGATGCGACCACGCTCAACACCACTCATCGCCGCCCAAACGCGTTGACCTTGTTTCGCTGAGTCGATGGCTGCTTGCAGTTCTGCTGCACCTGCCATTTCCACTGTTGCTAGCAACTCGCCGGTAGCTGGGTTGTAGGTATTGAAGGTTTCACCTGTCGTTGATGCAACGTAGCGGCCGTTGATGTATTGCTGCTTATTTGCCATGTCTCACCTCTCAAAGCTTAGAAATCGTGTCCTTTAATGGACTGAATTAGGTTGCTCAATCTGGTTTAGCGTTAGGCTAATTTTTTATTAAATGAGCGTTTAATAAAAATCATTGTACATAAAATGAGTGATTTTGAAATGGATAGAAGAAAAATTTTTTATGAATTTGTGGAAAAGTGGCTGAGAGGCGGGCAAAGCGGGCATAAAAAAGGGCCTTTGCTCAAGGAGCAAAGGCCCTTCGGAACCTTAGACGAAGGTAATTACAGTGCCAGTACGCAGTTGTGTTCCGAGCTAACGGGACTTGGCGTGTAGGCGTCTGCGCTGTCATCGTTTAGCCAAGTGGTGCCATCCACCAAGTAACGGAATTGGTACTGCTTGTCTTTCTCAAGATTGAGCGTCGACGCAAATACACCAGTCTTTTGCTTACGCATCGGGGTAGCCGATTCGTCCCAATCATTGAAGTCTCCCACAAGGAAGACTTGCTTAGCGCCTTCCAACTGTTCTGCTGGTAGCGCAAATTTAACTTTGCACTCGGGTTTGGTTTTCAAATAGGTTTTTTCGATCATCTTCAGCTCCTTGAGTCCGCTACAGGATTTCGTGACTTATGCACATCCAGCTATTTTGCAAGCAAGTCTTACGCCAATGGGGACAAGTTAGGGGGTTATCCCCAATCCGCCCTTGTTAAACGCTCCTATAACCGATACTACATAAGTTAAGCGCTAAATATGAGGGCGTATTGTCTAAACAATGCACAATTTTTTGGCCTAAACGACTAAAATTCAAGCAGTAACACCATAATAATGAGGAGGTTTCCATGGAATTCGCTCACATTGTCTTACTGATTTTAGCCGTCGCCTTAGTTATTAAGCTTGGTTACCTTTGGTATATCAAACACCAACAGCAGGACTCACATCACTCACATCATGATTCTTGAGTCATGTCACTCGGCGTTAGGTAACGTTTGCGTTTACTGTCTTTTACTTTCTCTAAATCCACCAGCACTAGACCGTCTACGCAGTAGCCAAAGCTTGCGTCGACACCAAAGTCTAGGAAGCGCACGCCGCCGTCGTCACACAGTTCACTGTACTGTTTGAACAGCGTCGGTACGGCGGCACCTAGATTGCCGAGTTGTTCTTTCAGGTTTCTAAAATCATCTTCGTAGCTTGTGCCAGTGAAGTAGCTCTTCAGCAGTTCCTTGTGTTCCGACTGAATCGTATAGCGGTTGTAAGAGGCCGCTAAATGCTCCTGATCTGCAAAGTAAGTGCGGTAGAAATGCACGATCATGTCTTTTGCTAGTGGCGGGAAGTTGCCACTCAAGCTCACTGGGCCGAACATATAGCGCACTTCTGGGTGCTTCATCAGGTAGGCGCCGATGCCATACCAAAGGTAATCTAGACTGCGTTTGCCCCAGTATTTTGGCTGCACAAAACTACGACCCAGCTCAATGCCTTGCTCGAAGTAGGATTCCATATCGCAGCTGTAGCTAAATAGAGTACTGCTGTAGATGCTGTAATCTTTTTCAGACTTTAGGTAACGGTAGACTTCGCCGATGCGGTAGGCGCCGACGATTTCCAGCTCTTCTTCGTCCCACAGTACCAAGTGACGGTAATATTGATCGTACTTGTCTAAGTCTTTTTGCTCGCCGGTGCCTTCGCCCACTTTACGAAACGCGATTTCGCGCAAGCGACCGATTTCCTGCATTAGGCTGGATTCGTGTTCGTATTCCGCGAGGTAAATCTGCTTGTTGTCTTTGGTCGAGCCTAGGTGTTCCGCTCGTTTGAGCTCTAATTTTAATTGCTGACGATTTTGTGGGTGCGAGATGGTTTTCTCGGTCTTCAGTAATGGCTTGCGACCCTTGGCGATGCGGTACAAATGACGCTTCACCAGCTTGTTCTTTTCTTTGGTGCTCAGGGGCAACTTGGCCAATTCTTGAATCGGAATCGGCTCACCCACTTGAATTGGAATACGACGGTTACGCTGGCGGAACATTTCGTTGGCCAACTGCATGGTCGACAGCGGACGGTAGACCCAAGAACTGGTGTAGAACATCATCGAATTACGGCCACCGATGTGCACTGGCAAGATCTGGCTGTTAGTTTTCTCAGCGATTTTTAAGTAGCTCGAGTTCCATTTCAGATCTTTCA
This sequence comes from Marinomonas sp. HM11-D, assembly GCF_057626615.1. Classification (NCBI taxonomy): domain Bacteria; kingdom Pseudomonadati; phylum Pseudomonadota; class Gammaproteobacteria; order Oceanospirillales; family Oceanospirillaceae; genus Marinomonas; species Marinomonas sp. HM11-D. Next base: position 100,238 of record NZ_JBMMKT010000006.1, read on the forward strand.
CGCCGCTTGGAGAGAGGCGTGAGACTTCGCCGGCAGGGAAAATGATCACACACTCTTCACGGTGCAAGCAGTCCATGATGGCTTTTAATTGCTTACGGCCAGTTTTGCCGCCGATGTTGTCGACTGGTAGGACCAGACCTTTTAGGGCGTCAAAGCCCATCAACAAATCGTTGGCGACAATTTTCACATCGGGGCGAATTTCAGCGATCAAACGTAGAATCGCCAAACCGTCTAACGCTCCCAAAGGGTGGTTGGCAACGATTAACGTGCGGCCAATGGCGGGAATATTGCGGCGATCCACTTGGCTCGCTTGATAGCCGAAGTTGAAGTGATCAAGTACACGATCGATAAACTCAAAGCCGACACAATGGCCATGTTGTTCAAGGAACTGGTTAACTTCGTTTTCGTGAAAAAGACGCTTTAAAAAACTGATGGTTGGCTTGGTGATAAGAGGGCTCTTATCGAAAAAACCTGGGGCCTTGCTAGAAATAATTTGTTCGACTTGTAACACGATTTAGCTCCGCTAACCTTTTAATATCTCTTAAACAGGCTAGGGAGCGACGGTGACAGCTCGGTGACGAATTTGTGTCCACTTGATGACAAAGTGAACAGCGCGGTGCTAAGTCATAGGTACAAAAAACCGAGGCACAAAAAAGCCGATCAGTGATCGGCTTTAGAGGATTATTCAGCTTTAGGCTTGCTGTTGCCTAAGGTGATATGGCGTGAACCTTTGAAATTACTTTGTCCACTTACGCCTTGGTCGATCTGTTCGATTTGTCCACCACGTGCCAAAAACTCTTCCATTTGTTTTGCGATTGTTGCAGACGTCTCCGCTGGAACATCGGCTTGTTTCTTCTTTGCCGCCATGGTGTATTCCTTGTAGTTTTTAGATTGAGGTCTAATTATATCAGATTTCAAAGGCCATGGCTTTAGTTTATTTTTTCGCCGACGTTAGCCGCCGTTCAGAGCACTACTAGGGTGAAAATAGCGCATGATGGGATTCAGTAATCGAGTCAGCCAGCCGGTAAATTCGATTGGCGAATCGAGCACGATCAGACAAATGCACTCAGCGTCTTTGGTCACACGAGGCTGGTGTTTGTCATGATGATCGCGACAAATAAAGTCACCTTCGCGGTATAACCCGTCTTCGTCAGAAAATGCCCCTTTCAGCACCACGGTAATCTCGTTACCGGTATGGCGATGGCTAGGTAAGCGTGCACCGGGTTTGACTCGTGATAACGCAATCTGCGCGCCGCCCATCTCATTACATAGGGTGGCTAGCTTGAAAGAGGGGGTTAAATGAATCCAGTTCAAAGCATCGAAGCCCTTTGGAATAAAGCGACGCAGTGACTCTGGAATATGCAACAAGCTTCCCTTGCTCTCTGTGTTCAGAGTGTCTGAGTCAGACTGGGCAATGGCCGCCATGACATTTTGCTTGAGCTTTGCCATGTGCTCTTGGCTGGTGGTTTCGCTATGACTGGCGAACAGCTGAGCGCCGACCATATTTAGACGTCTGACTTGCTCACGACACTGAGAACATTGGTCAAGGTGTACGGACACTGCCAACCCGTGCGCAAGGGGCAGAGCGCCGGCAGAGTAATCGGTCAATGTATCGAGTGTTGGATGGCAGCTAAGCATAGCGACTACCTCTTAATGATTACAGATAACTTGTTCAACGCGAGGCGTACACGAGACTTGACGGTACCAAGCGGTAAGCCAAGTTCTTCTGACGCTTCGGAATGACTTTTGCCTTCTAAGTAGACTTTCGACAGCACTTGCTGCTGCTCGCTAGGTAGTTGGCTCAAGCCGTTACGAATACGTTCTTCGTCGCGTTGTTGTTGCGCTTCACGAAATGGATCGGCATTTTCGTCGGCCATTTCACTCCAAAATTCTTCCGGATCGATGTCACTTTGGTAACGTCCATTTTTGCGCATGTAATCAATACGCGCATTTCGAGCAATGGTAAAAATCCAAGTGTTTAACGACGCCGTGGCTGGATTGTACAAATGGGCTTTGTTCCAGATACGAATCATCACTTCCTGTGCAATATCATCCGCCATCAAATTCGCACCAGGTTGTGCCGCCAAACAAAAGGCGCGAATACGGGGTGCGTAATGATCAAATAGTCGTTCTAAGGCGCGGGTATCCCGTGCGTCAGCGACTTGTGTCATGGCATCCAGCAAGCTGGTGTCAGTGGTTGTTTCAGAAACAGTGTTCATCCTAGGGCTCCAAACGTGCACGTGGATCAGTCTGGGTGTGGCGAAGACCTCTTTGCAATAGCATTATACGAACATGTCTGGTGATCGGATCAGTGATCTAAAGATTTTTTCAGGACGTATAACTCAAACAGACACACTTGATATTAGGACGCATGGGATCATCTGTATGCAGGTAACCGACTCCACCTCAAAACACGCACTTATTGAACGCTTTAAGGCGTTTTATAAGGACGTTAAACATCCACGCCTCGATACCATTGGTGAAGTGTATTCCAGTCAGGTGAAGTTCTGCGATCCAGTGCACAAAATTCAGGGCTTAGCGGAGCTGCATGCGTACCTTTCAGACATGTGTGAAAACGTTGAAAGTGGTAGATTTGAGTTTTTAGATCAATTAGTTGGCACGGATACCGCGTACATAAAATGGAACATGTATTTCAAGCATCCTAAGCTTGGACATGAAACCCATGTGGTGCGCGGGATGTCACAGATTCAATTTGATGAGCGCATTTATTATCACGAAGACGTGTATGACATGGGGCAGATGATTTATGAACATGTGCCTGTGGTCGGTTGGGCGGTGAAAAAATTACGCCAGCGTCTCGCCATGGAGGGGAAATGAATACCTTAGCAAAACAAACCGTTTGGATTACTGGCGCCAGTTCTGGACTGGGTTTGGCGCTAGCCAAGCATTATCTATTAACCGGTTATAAGGTCATCACTTCAGCTCGGCGGGCAGGCGAACTAGAGGAATTACAGCGTCTCTATCCCGACGATCTGTACCATATCCCTTTTGATGTCAGCAAAGACAGCGATATTGAACCAGTGAAGCAGGCCTTGGAAGAACATACTAATCGTCTTAATTTGGTGATTCTAAATGCTGGTACTTGCGAGTATCTAGATATCGATCATCCTGACTGGGGGCTGTTTGAACGGGTTAACCAAGTCAATTACATGGGCATGGTGCGCTCGCTTCAGGTGTGTCTGCCATTATTGAAAAAGACTGAGCACGCGCATCTAGTCGGTATCTGTTCACAAGCCGTGCAAGCGCCGTTTATTCGCTCTGAAGCCTATGGCGCCAGTAAAGCCGCAGTACGCTATCTATTGGATTCGTTGCGTTTGGACTTAGCGCCAGATGATATTGCCGTGAGTTGCATTATGCCGGGCTTTATTGATACGCCGCTGACCCAGCGTAATGATTTCGATATGCCGTTTATTATGTCGCCAGAACAGGCGGTGCAGCGCATTGAAAAGGCCATTGAAAAGCGCGTGTACGAATACGCTTTCCCGAAGCGTCTGTCGGCGGTGCTCGCCATGGCGCGTCTGTTTCCTCGAACTTGGTTCAAACACAACGCACGTAAACGTGCCGAATAAGGGTAAATACGCATGAAAGTTGCCATCATTGGTAGTGGTATTTCTGGCTTAACCGCGGCCTATTTGCTGCGTAGTGACTATGACATCACGGTGTTTGAGCGCGACGCGCGCATTGGTGGGCATACCGCCACCAAGGTGGTGGATGATCAAGGTATTGAGCGTCATATTGATACTGGCTTTATTGTTTACAACGATTGGACTTACCCGAATTTCATCCGTTTGATGAAAGAGTTGAAGGTGGTCACCAAGCCCACCGAAATGAGCTTTAGCGTCAGCTGCGAGCGCACTGGCTTAGAGTACGGTGGCAATAACCTTAATACTTTGTTTGCACAGCGTAAGAACCTAGTGAACTGGTCCTTTTTGACCATGTTAAAAGACATTCTGCGTTTCAATAAAGAGTCGATCCAAGATTTGGAATCGGGCCAATTAGCAGCCGATATCACGTTGGGGGAATACCTCAAACGCCAAGGCTATGGTGAGACGTTTGCCAGTCATTATTTGATCCCTATGGGCAGTGCCATTTGGTCGGCAACACTGCAAGAAATGATGGCCTTTCCGCTAATATTCTTTGTCCGATTCTTTAAGAATCACGGCTTGTTGAGTGTGAGCAATCGACCTCAGTGGCATGTGATCCAAGGGGGCTCGGGAGCGTATTTAAATCCCTTAACGAAGCCTTTTAAGGACAAGATTCGCCTCGAAAGTCATATTGAGAAAGTGGTGCGCGCACCAGGCAAGGTAACGTTGCACTTTGCTGATCAAAGTACTGAAGAATTTGATCATGTGATTTTTGCCTGTCACAGCGATCAAGCATTAGCGCTGCTTGGTGATGATGCGTCGCCCAAAGAGCGTGAGATCCTGGGGGCGATCCCTTACCGCAACAATGAAGTGGTGTTGCATACGGATACGAGTTTGTTGCCCAAGGCCAAGCTGGCTTGGTCAAGTTGGAATTACCATTTAGGCACGGATCAAACGAAGCCTGCGACCCTCAGCTACAACATGAACATCCTGCAGGGCATCGAAGGCTCCAAAGATACCTTTGTTGTGACCTTGAACCACAGTGATTGGATTGATCCGAATAAAATCATTGGTCGCTACACTTATGCTCATCCGACTTTCACCTTAGCGGGCATTCAAGCGCAAGAGCGCTGGCACGAGATTAACTTTGGCAATACTTGGTTCTGTGGCGCCTACTGGCGTAATGGCTTTCATGAAGATGGCTGTTGGAGTGGGGTGCGTGTGGCCAAAGCATTGGGAGTGAACTGGTAATGTCGGACTGGGCCAGTGCTCTGTACACTGGGCGAGTGCGCCACCGCCGTTTTAGCCCGCGTCAGCATAGCTTTAGCTACGAGGTCGCCATGGTGCTGTTTGACTTGGATGAAGTGGAGCAGATACTGGCGCTGACCCCTTGGTGGTCGGCGAAACGCTGGCGCCCCGCGCGCTTTGTGCGGGATGATTATTTTGGCGATCCTTCCAAACCGTTAAAACAGGCGGTTTTGGATGAGGTAAATGGCCGTTTAGGTCTCGCTTTAACCGGTCCGGTTCGCCTGCTGACCAATGCTCGCTACTTTGGTTATTTGATCAATCCGATCTCGGTCTACTACTGCTACGACGAGCAACAACAACTGCGTGCCATGCTGTTGCAAGTGACCAATACCCCTTGGGGCGAAAAGGTCGCTTATGTCTTTTCTTGTGATCCAGAACGCACCATTCAACGTACTCATATCAACAAGTCGATGCATGTCTCGCCGTTCCATCCGATGGAACATTTTTATGACTGGCGCAGTAATCAGCCGGGCGAAAAATTAGCGATTCATATGCAGAACAAAGAACAAGATGATGAACAACGATGCATTTTCGATGCGACCTTATCTTTGCGTCGAGAGCCAATCACTAAAGCCAGTTTGACGTCGATTTTATGGCGTTATCCTTGGATGACCGCCAAGGTCGCTTGGGGCATTTATTGGCAAGCATTGAAGTTGTTCGTGAAACGTGTCCCTGTACACGATCACCCAAAACACAGCTTGGGGCATTCGTCCGATTAAGGAGTACTCAATGATCAATTCAGTCAGTCTCGGTTTGGGAAAAAAGGCAGCGCGTCGCGGCAGTATGGTTGATAAAGCGGCTAAGAGAGCCGTGCTTGCGATTTTAAAACGATTGGAAATTGGTCATTTAGTGCTAGAAGACGGTGAAAATACCTACACCTTCGGTGAAAGTCTTGCCAGCGCTCAATATCACGCCCATATCACGGTACACGATTGCCACGCTTACAAAGATGTCTTTAGCAATACCAGTATCGGAGCGGGTGAAGCCTATATGAAAGGCTACTGGAGCACGCCAGATTTGACCGCTGTGATCCGTTTGATGTGTGCCAACTTGAGTGTGATTAATGAAGTGGATGCCAATCGTCCGATTTGGTCCCGCTGGGCCAGTAAAGCGTTTCACGCCTTAAATGCCAATTCAAAAAAGGGTTCACGCAAGAACATTGCCGCGCACTATGACTTGGGCAATGACTTCTTTGAGCTGTTCCTTGATCCAACCATGATGTACTCAGCGGCGATTTACCCATCTGCTGAGGCGACGCTCCATGAAGCCTCAGTCCATAAGTTAGACCGAATCTGTCAGAAGTTAGAGCTAGGCCCAGAGGATCATTTATTAGAGATAGGTACCGGCTGGGGCGGCATGGCGATTCATGCGGCGCAACATTATGGCTGTCACGTGACCACGACCACGATTTCTCAAGAGCAATATGAATTTGCCAAAGCGCGGGTGAAGCAGCTTGGTTTGGAAGATCGTATTACGCTGTTGCTGGAAGATTACCGTGATCTAGCCGGAAAATACGACAAACTGGTGTCAATCGAAATGATCGAGGCGGTGGGGCATGAATATTACGACAGCTACTTCAGCCAATGCAGTAATTTGTTAAAGCCTGACGGCTTGATGGTGATTCAAGCCATTACCATTGCCGATCAGCGTTATGACTACGCGCGTAAGTCGGTGGACTTTATTCAGCGTTATATTTTCCCTGGTGGTTGTCTGCCCTCCAATGCCGTGATTGCCGACAAAGTAGCCAGCAAAACCGATATGCAGATCGTCGCCATTGAAGACATTACCGAACACTACGCCGATACCTTGGCGGATTGGCGCGAGCGTTTCCACAAGGCGATTGAAGCCGTGCGAGCCCAAGGGTTTGATGAGGTCTTCTGTCGCATGTGGGATTACTACCTCGCTTACTGTGAAGGGGGCTTTCGCGAACGGGCCATCAGTACTGGCCAGTTCGTCTTCGCCAAACCACAGTACCGCTTTTCGCGTCGTTAATTAGCCGAAGCGGACGGAGGCCTAGGATGCTTAAGTCTCTGCTGAATGCCATCAGTTTCCAGCTGTTCTGGTTCGCTTGTGTGCTCGGTGGTGATAACTGGGCGGTGGCGGCCATCGTGCTGTATTTCGTGATTCATCACTTTGCCTTTGTGCAAAATCCTAACGAATGGTGGCTGATCCTGTTGTTCGTTGCCCTTGGGGTGCTGATCGATGGCGCTTTAATCTTTGACGGTTGGCTGGTGATGCCGCCCTCTATCTGGACGTTCCCGATCCCGCCGCCATGGCTATTGGGCCTATGGGCTGGCGTTGGCTCGTTATTTCTCCATTGTTTGAGTTGGGGGCTAGATCGCCCTTGGTTATTGAGTGTGCTAGCGGCGTTTTTTGCCCCCATGAGTTACTTCATCGGGGCTGATTTCGCAGAAGTGTCATTAGGGCGCTCTACTATAGCCACATGGGCCTTGATGGCGTTTATCTGGTTTTGGTTGATGCAGATAGGCGTCTTCGCCGCCAAACTCACGCTAAAACATAATGGACCTAGACATCATGCTTAAACTTATTGCTACTGCGACTCTGGCTTTGTGCGCCATCCAAGTCAGTGCTCAAGCCCCCAAAACCGTGATTGGCGAAGCGTACGATTCCAGTTCCAACAAGCTATTGTATGTGGAAAAACACCGCTATGTGGAAGGCAATAAACACGAGGTGAAGTACTACAACGCCGAGGGCGAACTGTTTGCGGAAAAGCTACTAAGTTACGGTGAATATGAGCAAGCACCAGCGTTTGAGCAGACCAACGACTTACGTGGTGAATGGATCAAGGTCACCGAGCAGGGCGATCAGTTGAAAGTGGAGTACCGCGAGAAATCTGACTCATTGGTATTCGATAAAAAAATTAAGGTGAACGATCGCTTGTTGGTGGACGCGGGCTTTGATCGCTATGTGAAATTGCATTGGGATGCCTTGCTGCAGAATCAAAAGCGCGAAATTGAGTATTTGGTGCCGAGCCGTTTGACGACAGTTGGCTTTGAAGTGGGCCGTGTCAATTGTTTATCAGGTACCCGTGACGATGCGGTGTGTTTTGCCATTACGCCAACCTCTTGGTTTGTCTCGTTGGCGGTGGACCCGATTACCGTGGCCTATGATCCTGAGTCCCATAACCTGTTGCGTTTTAATGGTCGTGGCAATATCGCCAGCAGCTCGGGCAAGTACCAGACCGTCGATATTCATTACCAATACCCTGAATAAGTGTTAGAGCGTTAAGCGACTTAGGAGGCTTATTATGATTCGTGTTATCGCGTTGTTATTGTCCATGGTTTGGCTAACAGGCTGTTCATCCACCGCCATTGAAGAATACGCGAACAATCAGCCGGTGTTTAACGTACAGGAGTTCTTTCAAGGGGACTTGGTCGCGCATGGTGTGTTGAAAGACCGTGGCGGTAAGGTGACACGCTCTTTTTATGCGGACCTCAAAGGCAGCTGGAAAGACGGCGTTGGTACCTTAGACGAATGGTTTGTGTTTGATGATGGTGAGCGTCAGCAACGTACTTGGACTTTGACGCCAAATAGTGATGGTAGTTATACGGCGACCGCAGGCGATGTGATCGGAGCGGGGCAATTGGAAACCGCCGGTAATGCGTTGTTTATGCAATACGTACTTCGGGTGCCTTACGATGGCGACAGCATTGATCTAAATGTTGATGATCGCATGTATCTGGTCACGCCGGATCATTTGATTAACGAATCCGTGCTGACCAAGTTTGGTTTTGAAGTGGCGTCGATTACGCTAAGTATTCGCCAAAAGGCCCATCCCGTTGAATAAGCGTTTGATTGAGCAAGGGGGTCTGTTATCCTGCGCGGCGAACCCCGATGGATAACTAAGTGGAGAGAGTGGCGTGGCACAGTTGGTATTTCGTTTAAAGAATGTTCCTGACGAAGAAGCGGACGATATCCGTGAACTATTGAACGAGCATGATATCGAGTTTTACGAAACCAGTGCTGGCCGTTGGCAGATTTCCATGGCGGGGATTTGGGTGCGTGATAAAGACCAAGCTCAACGTGCTAAACAACTCATTGCTGAAGACCAATCTCAGCGCGCTGCCAGAGCACAACAAATTACTGCCCGTGACTGGATCGCAGGCTTTCTCACTCATGCACGCCAAAACCCAGTGGAGTTTATTTTTACTCTGGTGGCGGTATGCTTGGTACTTTCCCTCAGTGTGATTCCGTTCTACATCGGCAAACAACTTGCCAGCTAAATAAGCTTTAAACTGGGACACAGCGACGCTGGGCTTCTAGCAGTGTCTTAGTGACCAAACGGCGGGTAATCACACCAATCAGGCGGCCATCTTCCACCACGGGGAAGATTTTCGGTTTGTCTTCCATCATCAGTTTGGCAATTTGCATCACTTGCATGCTTGGGGAAACCGTCAACACTTCTTCACGCATGACACTTTCCACATTACCGGGTTGGTTGCAGTAATACACCGCTTGGCTCAAAGGCTCGATGAGGTCCTGTTCCGAAACAAAGCCAATCACTCGATCATAGCGATCCGTTACGGGGGCACCGCTTAATTTATGGCGCGCCAGTTGCTCTGCGCAATCGTCTATGCGGGTATTTGGATAAACGTGAAAGGTGTTGCGAGACATCACATCACGCACACAAAGGGCATCGAATTTCATAAACTTCCCCCCACTAAGAAATGACTATCCCTTCAGTTTAGCGGGGGTTTTCAAAATTGCCTAACCGCGCAATTTGCTAAGCGGCAGAGGCCTCAAGCTGCGCAAGCTTTGCTTGGCGTTTGTTCAAAGCCGCCGTGATAAATTGCACCGAAATCGCCGCCATCACCACCAACGCCATACCAAATAAACTTAAGCTATCGGCGTGACTGGATTCGATAATGCCTTGCCATAGACCCAAGGCGACACATAGCTCAGTGACGATAAAGGCAATCACTGGTGTCAGGGCAATGGAAGCGCTGACTTGTACCGTTTGCCAGTAGTTCATGGCTTGAGCGAAGGCACCGTAAGCCACTAAGGTATTAAAACAGCAGAACGCCGCGACCAGCGTTTGCGATAGATCCATTACCAACAACTCACTCGGTGAACTAAACGGCAGCATCACAACCAGAGCATAGAGGTAAATACCCAGCAAGATATTGGTCGATGATAAGGTTTTGAATAAAGACTTTTGCAACAGGGCGTAAAAGCACCAAGCACAGGCCGAGGTCTGCACGATCAGGAAACCTAAGGCAATCAGCGCCGGATCACCGGCTAAATTGCCGCTTAGCACAGGGTGAAAGAATACCAACATGCCCAAGGCTAAGATCGCAAAGCAGGCCCATTGTTGCCAACGGATGCGCTCTTTGAAAAACACCATACCGCCCACGGCAAGGAACAAGGGCGCCACTTGGAAACTTAGCTGAGCTACTCCAGGGTGCAAAAAGTCCAAACTCCAGGCAAAGAAGCTGTAGTTAATGATCAATAGAGTACCTGCGGCAAACAAGGTTAGCCATTGTTTGCGAGTCAGCAGGGTGAACTCTTTCAACTTGCCGCGCATACCTTGCCAAATCACCAGCACGATACCGGCCACAGAAAAACGCAGCCAGGTCAGGGTCACTGGATCCGAGAAGCCTCCGGAGAGCTTAAGCGCAATCGGCAAGGTGCTCCAAAACAGCACGCACAGGCTGCAGAAAAATAAACCGTACAGAAACTGTTGGCGCTGCATAGGGAAGCCCTCTGAAAGTGGTGAATAGGAATGATTAAATGGTGTGCTAGTTTTGCTCTTTTATCCAATGCATAATGGTTTTAATAATTATGCAATAAGTGGATAAAGCTATGCTGTCGAGCAACATGATGCATCTGGATATCAAAACCCTTACGGCACTGCTGTATTTATTGGAAGAGCGTAACGTAGGGCGCGTGGCGGATAAGCTGTATCTGAGTCAGCCGGCCATGAGTCGTATTTTAAATCGCTTGCGCGAGGCGTTTGATGATCCGCTGTTTGTGCGGACCAACAAGGGTATGATCCCGACAAGTAAGGCATTGGCGTTGGAAATGCCGTTGCGCCAAATCCTTGAGCAAATGAATGGCTTAAGCAGTGAGCTGGAGTTTAATCCGCACAAATCTGAGCGGGTGTTTCGTTTGCAGACCTCTCACTATCAGGCGCAAGCCTATATGCCGACCATCGCCGAACGCTTTTATCAATTGGCACCGAATGCCTCATTGGAAACCAGTCTGGTGACGGAAACCAGTTTGTTGCGTACGGAAAACCAAACCGTGGATGCGGTGCTTTGTAGCGAATATGTGCAGTTGCCGTCGCGCTTTCGACGCGAGCTGTTGGGGCGTGAGAAGTTTGGTTGCATCATGTCCAATCACCACCCCTTGGCGGCGCAAGAGCAGATCACTTTAGATGAATTCCTGTCCTATAACCATGTGCTGGTGACCTTAGGTGGCAGTACCCAAATTTACAGCGAATCGGCTTTAGGGGAGCGAGCCAAAGAACGTCGTTACACCTTACGCACGCCGTATTTTATGTCGGCCTTAGAAGCGGTGGGCAAAACCGAGCTGCTGTTCAGTACCAGTCAGTTGCTGGCGTTGCGCTTTCAAAAGCAGTTTGGTTTGTTGATCAAACCGCTGCCCTATGACTTCCCGCCAGTGAACTATTATTTATCTTGGCCTTCGGAACAAAGTCACGATCCCGGTGGTATTTGGTTACGAAACCTCTGTGCGGGTGTCGTTCAAGATATGATTCCCTATCCCGCTTCGTAGTAGTATTTGTTAGTTCCCGGTAAAACCCTTTAAAATAGGCATTTTTACCAACCCGTTTTCTACCAATTTGGCCAACTTAACGCATGTCGAAAAAAGAGCTCAAGTTAAAGCTACATCCACGTAATCCTCATCGTTCCCGTTATAACTTTACCTTGTTAGCGGATTCGTGCCCTGAGCTTGCGCCTTATATTCAGTTGAACCAATACGGTAGTCAGACCATCAACTTTGCCGATCCTAATGCGGTCAAGGCGCTGAACCGTGCCTTGCTCAATCATTTCTATGGGGTGTTGTTTTGGGACATTCCAGAAGGCTACCTGTGTCCACCGATTCCAGGGCGTGCCGATTATATTCATTACTTGGCGGATTTATTGGCGGACAGTAATGAGGGGCAAATTCCCCGTGGGCGTGGTATTCGCGCATTGGACGTAGGCACGGGGGCGAACTGTGTCTATCCGATCATAGGTTCGCAAGAATACGGCTGGCAGTTTGTTGGCTCGGATGTGAACCCGATCGCCATTCAAGCGGCACAAGCGGTGGTGGATGCCAACGCCAGTTTGAAAAAACGCATCAAGCTACGTTTGCAAAAAGATCAGCAGTCCATCTTTGATGGCATCTGGCAAAACGAAGATCTGTTTGATGTGAGTCTGTGTAACCCGCCATTTCATGCCAGTGAACATGATATGAAATCGGAAAACCAGCGTAAGTGGCGCGGGCTAAAAGGCGAGTCCAGCAACGCGCTGAATTTTGGTGGTCATGCGCCAGAACTTTGGTGTGAAGGCGGTGAGGCAGGCTTTGTCAGCCGTATGATCAAAGAAAGCGTGAACTACAAGGATCGCTGCTTCTGGTTTACCAGCTTGGTGGCGCGCAAAGAAAACCTGCCTGCTGTTTATCGAGCGTTGGACGCCGTGGGTGCGGTGCAGGTCAAAACGGTAGAAATGGCTCAAGGTCAGAAGATCAGTCGTTTTGTCGCTTGGAGCTTCCTTGAACCAGCACAAATTGATTTTTGGCGTGATACTCGCTGGCGCAAATAGCGAATTTAGGTAGACGACGAGCCTGTGGGCTAGAATTAAACGTCAACGTGATAGATAAGGTGCTGTGATGATCGCGTTTGTGCGGCTGGTGATGCTGTTTGTTCTGATTATTTTGGTGACCGCAGGAGGCTTGATCATGAGCCTCTTCTTGGCGCGCTCCAAAGACCGCGTTTACTACATCGCCAAAGCCTTTGCACCTGTGTCTAAGCTGTTTGGCTTAACGGTCTATAAGCACGTTTCCTACAAAGCCTATGATGTGAAACAGGCGGTTTACATCGGCAATCATCAAAACAACTTTGATCTGTTTACTTTTTCTCATGTGGTACCGCATGGCACCGTGACCGTGGGCAAAAGCACCCTAAAGTGGTTACCCTTCTTCGGTTGGCTTTATTGGGCAACCGGCAATTTTCTGATTCATCGTAATGATCGCGACAAAGCCATCGCCACCATCGCGCAAATTGTTGAGCAAATGCGTGAGACGGGGCTGTCCATCTGGATGTTCCCTGAAGGCACCCGCAGTCGTGGTCGTGGTTGGTTACCGTTCAAGCGCGGCGCGTTTCATGCAGCCATTCAAGCAGGGGTGCCGATCATCCCTGTGGTGTGCAGCTCGACCCATAATCAGGTCAAGCTCAATACCCTAAACAATGGTTTTGCCAAAGTAGAAGTGATGGATCCCATCTATACCGAAGGCCTGAGCGAAAAAGACATCCCTGAGTTGGTGAGCCGTTGCGAAGCCTTGATGAAGGCTAAGCAAGAAGCGCTAGACGAAGAGCTGGCCTTGCTCTATCTGTCATAAATCTTTGGGCAATCGCTGCTCGATCTCTTGTTTCAGTTGCGTGATTAACTCGTGTTCAGGTAATGGCGTCATGTCTTGCCATTCGGTGCGCTGTGCGATCTTGGCGAACAGCTTTTCCAAACGCGCTAACTCGGCTTTCTCTACGTTGGTGCTTTGACTGCCATGATAGGCCTGTTGCGCGGCGTGCCCCCGATGATGTAAATGTTCGATCAATTGGGTGCCTCGCCAAAGTAGGGCAATCAGGCTTTCTGGTTTAAGTGCTAAGACCGAGTGATTGCGCAATTTATTGAGCAAGGTGGACTTAAACGAACGGCCAGTTTGCACACCGGCACCGATCAGCGCCCCCAATGTAGTGGCGGCGCCAAGGCTGAGCCCCGCCGTTAAAATATCAATGCCGGCACCGATGGCCGCGCCCGCGGCGGCACTGGAACCAGTGCTAATGCCCCAACTTTTCAAGGTGTTGGCATCGAATAAATCCTGCTGCCATTGGCCTTCCTTAAGCGGTAAATCATCCAAGGCTACGTCTTCTTCACGAAACGCATACAGCCCTAAGCATTGCTTGATAAAGGCTTTTTCCTGCTGGCGAATACGATTTTCAAAGCGTTGGCTTTCCGCCGCAGAAGGCGTTTGCGTCTGACAGGTGGACTGGCTGGTGGCGCATTGCACTAAGGTTTGGCTCAGAGCCTGTTTTGCATGCTGTAAACGCAAGGCCGCGTCCTGCTCCCGTTGTTTGAGCAACGCTTGTAAGGCGTCGTATTGCTCGGGCAGTAGGCTTTGTAGGGTTTGATACAGCTTGCGCTCATCGGCGAGATAAAACGCCACCGTATCGTAGCGCACATGGGCGTGCAGCTGACGCTCGGCGAGGCTGCGTTTCCAAGCCGCCTCATGGTTATCTTGGCTCTGGCAGAAGTTCAAAATCGGCACAATGGGTTTGTTGGCACAGGCGAGAATATTCAGTTCATCCAGATATTTGCCCAGCGGCGCTTGGCGCAGGTCAATAACGTATAAAATGATGTCGCACAGGCTCAGTTGCTTGAGGATTTTAAACTCTTGCTCAAAATCGTCGACTAATTCGCTGTCCTGTTGCACTCCTGCGAGCCATTGTTCATTCGAACGGGCTTGGTAACTTGGCTCTTGGCGCGTTTGCCAAAGGCCAATGGAGTCCTCGAATCCTGGGGTATCAATCAAATCCAACAGCGGTTGCTCATTGAGCTGTAACGAGATCTTTTCCACATGACGAGTAGTGCCGGAATAATTTTGGATGTCGCCGAATTCATGATCACGGATTAAGGTGCGGATCAGAGAAGTTTTGCCCGTGTTGGCATGTCCGACGATAAGTAACGACGTTGGCATAAGTGATCCTTTATTGATCCGCTAAATGAGCGATTTGCTTTGATGCAATGCCACGCTCTAACAAGGCTTGCGACCAAGCTTCGACAAAGTCACTACCAGACAAATAAAACTGCTGGGTTTGCGGCTGTGCTCGTGCCATAAAACGCAAACTGCCGCGATCTGGGCTGACGTCTGCATCAATCACAATAATGCGTCCCGCTTGGTTTTCTTCAAGGTAGTCGTGCTGTGCTTGGCTGTCATTGAGGGTATGAAGCGCTGCTTGGTTTAGAGTGGCGGGCGCTGGGCGGCTCCACTCAAACAGGTAGTACTGCACTGTATCGGCCGGTTGTGGCGAAACGTCGACCAGCGTTGGACTACTCGGTGCTGTTGAGGCTTTGCTCTGAGGAGAGCTGTCCGCATCGAGAATTTCCCGTTTTGCCTTAGCACTAGGGCGTTTAACTGGCATCAGTGAACGCCATAAGGCTTGTCGTTGTTGGCGATAGAAACCATGGCATAAGACCACCAGTATTAAGCGTACGGCAACACCGTAAATCAGCACGCAAGATAAGATCCAAACGGCCCAAGTTTTACGGGTGGTATCGGGTTGTAGCAGTTGACCAATTTGGCTTAGGGCAATGTCGTTCATGCTAGGCACGCTAACGCCAAGCCAGGCTGGCACCACGCTAATCGCTTGTGTTAAGGCACGAAAGTCGGCTTGCGTGAGAAGAGTGGTTTCCCAAACAAATTGCACCTGATGAGTCATTAAGAAGAGTAATGCGCTAAGTAAACCGCCCAGTAAGTAACTCGCCCAAGCGCTGTGAACGATACGGCCTAAATGCCAACGGCCTGTCGCCCCACTAAAACGTAGACCAATCAAGTGGCTCAGGGTTTGTTCTGATAACCCCATAAGACGTCCGATTTTTTTCAACAGCAGCGTGAACCACGCGGACTGCTGTGATGTCTGTGAAGGGCGACGGAATTGACTCAGTAACCAAAGGACTAAGCTGAGCAAATGCGTGCCTAATAAGACAATTAACAGCCAGAAAATATTCAGCTGTTGATCGTTGTCGGTGCGAAACGCCAGCGGCGCGGCAAGGCAACCAATGATGAAGCAAACAAGGATTAGTCCCATTTGTAGATATTTGGCAAGGGCCAACACCTTGCCATAGCTTTCCCTATGGCTGCTATCTGCTACGTTTAGAGTGGTGCCGTCATTGATAAGACTCTGCAAGGCGGCTTGCTCGTTGTGCTGAACTGTCATGAATCGGGCTTCCTAAACATTAATCTTTTCACGTTAACGAGTTAACGCTTTTTATAGAGTCTAGCAATGTGTCACAGGAGTTGGCGAATTGTTAAGCATGACGGGGAAAGTGTTTGTAATTGTTACAGGGAATTGTCCTTTATTATGGGGCTACATTAGTATCGCCTTAACAGGTAAAAACATAAGGTTGGATCCGCTATGCGTTTAAACTCTATTCGAACCAAGGTCACTGCTCCGATCGCGCTGTTGGCCGTGATCATACTGGCTCTGTACTTCTCATCGGCTTATCTCATCAATCTTGAAAAAGCGCAGATGAAGAAACAAGCCGATGTCTACTTTCAAGCTAATAACCTTGTGTTAAATGCTGACCGAGATATCTATCAAGCACTGGTTGGCCGCAATGGTATCGTGGCTAAGCATGGCAATGAGGCAGACAACCTTGCTGACTTTGAAGATAACGCTCAGCAAGTGTTCGACCGCTTCTCAGCCTATCGTGCAACCTTAGTAAATGAGCCACAGCTACTCAATCAATTTAGAGATTTCGATACCTTATTCAACGCATGGAAAACGGCTGAGCAAACCCTGATCCGCCAAGCACAAGCAGAGCAAGACTACAGCAATGCGATGAATACCGCAGATGCGAGCTTTTCAGCGGTACGTGGCGTACTGGATAAAGCTGGTGAGGCCGTCGACAAACGTGCGACAGAAGCGCAGACACAGACTATAGCCCAGATCGCCATTTTTGAGCGATTAGAGCTCATTATTATCTTGGTCGCGCTGATCATTGCCGCTGGTTTTGGCTATGTTGTACCTAAGCGCTTAAATCAGCGAGTGACCCATTTGGCTGAGCGTATTAAAGAAATTGCCGAAGGTGATGGCGATTTGACTCAGCGTATTAACTCTACTGCGAAAGATGAATTAGGCGATCTGGCCCATGAATTTGACAGTTTTGTTGAGCGTCTACGTGGCATCATCAGTAGTATTCATCAGCAAGCGCAATCATTGGGCGGGATGACCAGTGACTTAGGCCATGCATCCGAGCGTACTTCTGGTGTCACTACCAAGCTTGTGAATGCGTCCAACTCGATTGTCAGTGCGGCCCACGAAATGAGCATGTCGAGTCAACAGATGGCGGGTGTGGCGCACGATACAGCGGGTGAGGCGCAAAACTCCAGCGCCTTGACAGGGCAAGGGATTCAAGCGGTCAATAACTCGCAAGCAGCGATTGATAGTTTGGTCGGTGATATCAACGATGCCTTGTCGCGTGCGACAGAATTAGAGAAAAGCTCTGAAGCGATTGCCTCGGTGCTGGAAGTGATCCGAAATATCGCTGAGCAAACCAATCTCTTGGCGCTAAACGCAGCGATCGAGGCTGCCCGTGCCGGTGAACAAGGTCGAGGCTTTGCTGTTGTAGCCGATGAAGTCCGTACCTTAGCGACCCGTACTCAAGACAGCACCAATGAAATCGAAACCATGATTGAGCAGTTGAAGGTGAACGTACAGGGTTCTTCCCGTGCCATTCAAAACAGCCGTAGCAATGCCGATACCACGGTGTCAAACTTTGATGAAGTGATTCGTATCTTTGGTGCCTTGCAAGAATCCTTCGGCAAAGTTCAGGAAATGGCCGCGCAAACGGCTCAGGCGACCCAAGAGCAGTCGACTGTATCGGATGAGATCAACGTCAACCTGTCGTCCATGAAACATCAAACCGACGAAGTGCAATCGGTATCGGAACTGGTGCAAGAGCAATCGCGTCAGATCAGTCATCTGTTTAAAGAACTGGATCGTCAAGTGGGCAGTTTTAAAGTGTAGGTTCGGCTACGACCCATTAGTTTTCAAAAAGCCGTATTTCAGATACGGCTTTTTTTCGTCTGGCGGTTTTGTAAACTGGAAAAATGGAGTTATTGGGGTTATCTTTTTGATTAAGAAAAGATCAAAGGAATGATCTAATGAAGAGTCGCGATGTCATTCAAATGCTGTTAGACGATGGTTGGGTGCAGGTCAGGGTGAAAGGCAGTCATGTACAGTTTAAACACCCCACTAAGCGTGGCACGGTTACTGTGCCGCATCCGAAAAAGGACTTACCCCTTGGCACTTTTAACAGCATCAGAAAACAAGCCCAGCTTGATAAGTAGGTACAAACCATGAAATATCCAATTGTATTACACACAGATAATGGCGTGAGCTACGGCGTCACCGTTCCTGATATGCCTGGTTGTTTCTCAGCTGGAGATACCTTCGATGAAGCCCTAGAAATGGCGGAAGAAGCGATTTTTAATCACTTAGAATTGATGCTGGAAGATGGTGAGGATATCCCCGTCGCTAGCCCGATTGCTGAGCTAAAAGACAATCCAGACTACAGCGATGGTGTCTGGGCGATTGTGAATGTGGATATCACACCGCTGCTGGGCAAAAGCGAGAAGATCAATGTCACTCTGCCACATCTATTAATTACCAAGATTGATAAGGTCGTGGCAGCGAATCCTAAGTATAAATCTCGCTCAGGGTTCTTGGCTGAGGCGTCTAAGAAAATTTTACAGCTAAGTTAAATGACTAAAAGGAGATCACGGAAGTGAGTCATGTTTTGATAATAGGGAATGGGTTTGATTTAAATTTAGGGCTAAAAACTAGCTACAAAGATTTTATAGGCTCAGATTTTTTGACTAGAAATTTGGTAGATAGCAGCCTCCCGTTGTTTAAACATCTGGAGGAAGTAAACAAAACTAACTGGATTGATATAGAAAAAGAGTTAGTAAGCTACTCAAAAAGTGAAGTTGAGACTTATGCTTTTTTATTGGAGTACAAGAGGCTATGTGAAGAACTTAAATCCTATATAAAATCTATTGAACTTGACGATGTGGATAAAAACTCACATGCGTATCGGTTACTAGAGAATATAAAGGGAGAGCAGTTCTTGATACTTAATTTCAACTATACAGATTCAGTTGAAGTTATTTTGAATAGCTTAGGTGTACCTCAGTACAGGATTGATGCATCAATTATTCATGTACATGGAAGTGTTAAACAGGATGACATTATTTTCGGAGTCGATGATGATGCTCGTATAAATAATGAACATTCCTTCTTAAGAAAAACCAGTAGTTCGCTCTATGATGGAGAGCAAGTTATGCAAGCGCTTAATGGTTTCGAAAGCTTGTCTATATTTGGGCACTCTCTAGGTGAATCAGACCATATGTACTTCGAATGCTTCCAAGATTTAGCTATGGGAAGGCATTCTCGAGCTAGAAAACAGCGGGAAAGTCTCAATCTTTATTACTATGATGAGATGGCTAAGTATCAGCTATTGTCTCAAATTTATACACTCAGTAGTCGTCAAATGGGGCGACTGAAAGATAACTTGGCATCATTTAACGAGATCGATGTATCAAAATAAAAAAGCCGCTTCGATGAAGCGGCTTTTTTGTGTCTAAACGAGTAATCAGGAAGATTACGCGTCGATACGTTTGTATTTGATACGCGTAGGCGTCGCGTCTTTACCCGTACGAGCTTTGTAGTCGGCTTCGTATTCTGCGTAGTTACCTTCGAAGAACACGGCTTTTGAATCGCCTTCGTACGCTAGGATGTGAGTCGCTACACGGTCAAGGAACCAACGGTCGTGGGAAATAACAATCGCAGAGCCTGGGAAGGCTAGTAGCGCTTCCTCTAGAGCACGCAAGGTTTCAACGTCAAGGTCGTTGGTCGGTTCGTCCAATAGCAATACGTTGCCGCCTTCTTTTAGAAGCTTAGCAAGGTGCAGACGGTTACGCTCACCACCAGATAGGTGTTTTACCAGTTTCTGTTGGTCAGAGCCTTTGAAGTTAAAGCGGCCGATGTAGGCACGTGAAGGCACTTTCCAGTTGTTCACTGTGATCATGTCTAGACCGTCAGAGATCTCTTCAAATACCGTCTTGTCACCGTCCAGTTCACGCATCTGGTCAACGTAGGCAAGCTGTACCGTTTCACCCAGAGTTACAGAGCCTGTGTCTGGTTGCTCGATGCCAGCGATCATTTTGAACAGTGTCGATTTACCGGCACCGTTACCACCGATCACACCGACGATCGCACCTTGTGGTACCACCATGTTGAAGTCTTCAACTAATACACGGCCATCGAAACCTTTGGAAACGTTTTCGATTTCGATAACTTTTGTACCTAGGCGAGGGCCTGGTGGAATGTACAATTCGT
The DNA here is from genome assembly GCF_057626615.1 of Marinomonas sp. HM11-D. Taxonomy (NCBI): domain Bacteria; kingdom Pseudomonadati; phylum Pseudomonadota; class Gammaproteobacteria; order Oceanospirillales; family Oceanospirillaceae; genus Marinomonas; species Marinomonas sp. HM11-D. The sequence continues at coordinate 120,512 of NZ_JBMMKT010000006.1, forward strand.
TAGTCTCGTTACGATCTTGGAATTCTTTCGAGTTCATTTCTTCGAAACGGGCTAGACGAGCTTTCGACTTAGACTGACGGCCTTTAGCGTTTTGACGTACCCACTCAAGCTCGGCTTTGATGGCTTTGTTATGCGATGCTTGTTGCTTGGCTTCCATTTCTAGACGAGCGTTTTTCTGGTCTAACCAAGAAGAGTAGTTACCTTCGTATGGGATACCGTGACCACGGTCAAGCTCAAGGATCCAGCCCGCTGCATTATCAAGGAAATAACGGTCGTGGGTGATCGCCACAACAGTACCTGGGTAATCTTTTAGGAAGCGTTCTAGCCACGCCACAGACTCAGCGTCCAAGTGGTTAGTCGGCTCGTCTAGAAGGATCATGTCTGGCTTGTCTAGTAGTAGACGACACAGCGCTACACGACGGCGCTCACCACCAGATAGGTGCTCAACGTTAGCATCCCAAGGTGGTAGACGTAGAGCATCGGCCGCCACTTCTAGGGCGCGGTCAAGGTTGTGACCGTCTTTCGCTGTGATCAGGTTTTCAAGCTCTGCTTGTTCTTTTGCAAGAGCGTCGAAATCCGCATCAGGATCCGCGTACGCAGCGTACACTTCGTCTAGACGAACTAGGGCTTCTTTTACATCGGCAACAGACTCTTCAACGATGCCACGTACGTTTTTAGTCGGGTCTAGCTCAGGTTCCTGAGGTAGGTAACCCACTTTTAGACCTGGCATAGGGCGCGCTTCACCGTTGTACTCTTGGTCAACGCCGGCCATGATGCGTAGTAGGGTGGATTTACCAGAACCGTTTAGACCCAAAACACCGATTTTAGCGCCTGGGAAGAACGATAGAGAGATGTCTTTTAGAATCTCGCGTTTTGGCGGTACGACTTTGCCAACGCGGTTCATGCTGTATACAAACTGTGCCATAAGGTTATGTCTGTCCTAAGTTGAATAAACGAATTGAGCCTTTAACGAGTTTGATAAAAGCCAATTAGAAGGCTAAAAATAATGGCGCTAAGCATAGCACAACAACCGATAATTCAGAATAATCCGCCGTGCTTGGCCTGTGAAAATTGCAAGGCTTTCGCAAGTGTCGGATATGTCTCATAAAAGGGCTGACTAGAGTGAGCAAAAATTGGGCTTTAGTAGCCAATATAGGCCTAGGTTGGTATCATTTGCGCACATTATCGGTCATAAGCAACTGACCTGTATCGTACGAACCTTTCTCGATCACTGGAACCAATATGCGTTGTCCTTTTTGTGGTACTCAAGATACCAAAGTGCTGGATTCCCGCCTTGTCTCAGAAGGTGCCCAAGTCCGTCGTCGTCGCACCTGTGGACATTGCCAAGAGCGTTTCACGACCTTTGAAATCGCTGAATTACAAATGCCGAAACTGATCAAAAATGATGGTAGCCGTGAGCCGTTTGATGAAGACAAACTGCGCTCCGGCATCATCAAGGCGTTGGAAAAACGCCCAGTCAGTATTGAAGCCATCGAAACCGCCATCACTCGTATAAAAGAAAAGCTGCAAGCCACCGGCGAGCGTGAATTGCCATCGCGTATTATTGGCGAAGCGGTGATGGAAGAGTTGAAACGCCTTGATCAAGTGGCGTACGTACGCTTTGCTTCCGTGTACCGTAGTTTTAAAGATATCAGTGAATTCCGCGAAGAAATCGAACGTCTAGAAAGTGGTCGAACCACCCCTGAGGAGAAATAAATGGCGCAGCCTCTGCATCAACAATACATGGCCCGCGCAGTGCAATTAGCACGTCAGGGTTTATACACCACACACCCGAACCCTCGTGTGGGTTGTGTGATTGTCAAAGACGGTCAAATCATCGGAGAAGGTTTTCATAAAAAAGCCGGTGAAGGCCATGCTGAAGTGCAAGCATTGGCAAGCCTAACGGCGGATGCCAAAGGTGCTACTGCGTATGTGACGCTAGAGCCTTGCAGCCACCATGGTCGCACACCGCCATGCGCCGAAGCCTTGATCAAAGCGGGCGTCGCTGCTGTGGTGTACGGTATGCAAGACCCCAATCCGCAAGTAGCAGGTAATGGCCTGAAAATGCTGGCGGATGCGGGCATCGAAGTCATTGGTCCAGTGTTGGAAAACGAATGCCGCGCCTTGAACCCAGGCTTTATCAAACGCATGGAAGAAGGCCTTCCTTATGTGCGTGTGAAAATGGCCATGAGTGTTGATGGTCGTACGGCGATGGAATCCGGTGAAAGCCAATGGATCACAGGTCCTGCGGCACGCCAAGATGTACAACGCCTGCGCGCGCAAAGTTCGGCGATCGTCACGGGTATCGGTTCTGTGATCATGGACAACCCTAGCATGACGGTGCGCATCGATGAGAACGATCAAGAAGCGGACACTAAAACGGTACGCCAGCCACTACGGGTGATTATGGATACCGCCTTGTCGATTCCGCCAGAAGCGAAAATTCTTTACCCAACCAATGAAGTCTTGGTGTTCTGCGACGAAGAAGAAATCGAGCCTGAACATCTGAAAGCACTGGAAAAGAAGAAAGTGGATGTGCGTTTCCTTCCGTTAGCCGAAGACGGCCGTATGGATCTGGTGGAAGCCATGGGGCAACTAGCAGACGATGGCATTAACGAAGTCTTGGTGGAAACTGGTGCGGTATTGGCTGGGGCGTTCCTAGACTCGGGCTTGGTCGACGAGTTGGTGATCTATATGGCCCCCAAGCTAATGGGCTCGGAAGCGAGACCTTTGCTAAGTCTGCCATTGGAACACATGTCCGATGCGGTTGAACTAAACTTGTTGGATATGGTGAAAGTGGGCAATGACATTAAGTTGGTGTACCAGCCGATCTATCGTGAGGGTGAAGAGGAATAATGTTTACCGGCATCATCGAAGGCTTTGGCCGTGTGGCACAGCTACAGCGTAAAGGCGGCGACCTGACCTTAAAAATTCACGCACAAACATTGGATATGACCGATGTGAAACTAGGGGACAGCATTGCCACTAATGGCGTGTGTCTTACCGTGACGCGTTTGGAAGGCAGTAGCTACTGGGCTGACGTGTCCGCAGAAACCTTGGCGCATACGACACTGGGCCAATGGCAAGTGGGCCAGACTGTTAACCTTGAAAAAGCACTACAGCCAATTTCCCGTTTAGGTGGCCACCTAGTCAGTGGTCATGTGGACGCAATTGGGGAAATTAGCGCTATTTGGCCGGATGCACGCAGTATTCGCTACCGTGTCAAGGTAATGCCTGAGCTAATGCGTTATATTGCGCTCAAAGGCTCCATCTGTGTGGATGGCATCAGCTTGACCGTTACTGGTTTGGATGCGGATGAGTTTGAGCTGAGCATAGTGCCGCACACCGCCGATGAAACCATTATGTCCGGTTACAGCGTAGGCACTAAGGTAAACGTAGAAGTGGATCAAATTGCGCGCTATTTAGAACGCTTGTTGGCTCCACAAACGGCGCCTGCCGCAAGCAAAGAATCGACTTTAACCGCAGCCTTTTTGGCTGAGCATGGATTTATGGGACGTCGCTAACGTCCGCAATCGAATAAAAAAGGTGAAGTACCATGGCAATCAATACCATTGAAGAAATCTTGGCGGACATGCGTCAAGGCAAAATGGTCATCCTAATGGACGATGAAGATCGTGAGAACGAAGGTGACCTGATTGTACCGGCAGAATGTATTACTCCTGAAATCATTAACTTCATGGCGGTTCATGCCCGTGGCTTGATCTGTTTGACGCTGATGCCGGAGCGTTGTGAGCAGCTGAATTTGCCCTTGATGGTGACGCAAAACGGTGCCCAATTCAGCACTAACTTCACCTTATCGATTGAAGCCGCAGAAGGTGTGACCACGGGTATCTCGGCAGCCGATCGTGCGCTAACGGTGAAGCGTGCCGTAGCAGCCAACGCACGTCCTTCGGACATCGTGCAGCCGGGCCACGTGTTCCCATTGATGGCGCGTCCTGGTGGGGTTTTGTCACGTGCAGGTCACACCGAAGCCGGCTGTGATTTAGCGCGTATGGCGGGCTATGAAGCGGCGTCCGTGATCGTCGAAATCATCAATGATGATGGCACCATGGCACGTCGACCAGATTTAGAAAAGTTTGCCGAGAAACATGGTTTAAAAATTGGTACAATCGCCGACTTGATTCATTACCGCACACTGAACGAAGCCACTGTGAAGCGTGAAGCTGAACAAGTGGTGCAAACGGAAGTGGGCGAATTTAATCTGATCACCTACCGTGACACGGTTCATGGCCTAAGCCATATGGCGTTTGTGAAGGGTGACATTTCTCCTGAAACACCGACTCTTGTTCGCGTTCACGTACGTGATCCAGCCCGTGATATTGCTGGCATCATCAGTGCTGATGGCGAGCAGAAGTGGTCGATGTCAGGAGCACTAGCATACATTGCCAAAGAAGGTGCAGGCGTAGTGGTGTTGGTTGATTCCTTGGATCGCCCAACCGACCTAGCTGAAAGCTTCGCGGCAACATTTAACCCACCTGCGGGTAAGGGTTCGGACAAGAGCGGTTCAGGTACTTACTTGACCGTCGGCACGGGGTCGCAAATTCTTCGTGATCTAGGGGTTAGCAAAATGCGCCTACTGAGTTCACCAAGAAAATTCTCCGTCACAGGATTTGATTTAGAAGCCGTGGAATTCATTCCATACAAGGGCACTCCCGTTAGTGCCGATCTAGTTTAAAGTTTAGAGGCAGATATGAGCGATATTAAGACTTACGAAGGTCATTTCGCAGCACCAGGCGCCAAATTCGCGCTTGTCGTTGGCCGTTTTAACAGCTTCATCGTAGAAAGCTTGAAAGAAGGTGCCATCGATACCCTAGTTCGCCACGGTATCAAAAAAGAAGACATCACTGTGATCTACGCACCGGGTGCGTTTGAGATCCCAGTAGTGGTTAAGAAAGTGGCTGAGCAGAACCAATACGATGCCATCGTTGCCCTAGGCGCGGTGATCCGTGGTGGTACGCCACACTTTGAATACGTTGCTGGTGAGTGTGTGAAAGGCCTTGGCCAACTAGCGCTACAATTCGGCATTCCGGTTTCTTTTGGTGTTTTGACAGTCGATACGATTGAGCAAGCGATTGAACGTGCCGGTACCAAAGCAGGTAACAAGGGTGGCGAAGCAGCCCTATCTGCACTAGAAACAGTTGCTGTATTGCGCGAATTGGAAGGCAAATAATGAGCGATCAAGAACAGGCGAAAAAGCCAAAGAAACCTTCTCGTTCACAATTGCGTAGCGCATCGCGCTCATTTGCTTTGCAAGCCATTTACCAATGGCAGATGAACCACTCTGCGGTGAACGAAATCGAAGCTCAGTTCGCTGTTGATCATGACATGAGTTCTTGCGATAAGACTTACTTCCGTGAATTGATTTACGGTGTATCGTCTAAGTCAAAAGCACTAGATGCCTTGTTTGAACCTTTCTTGGACCGTGCCTTGTCTGAGTTGGATGCCATCGAACTAGCGACGCTACGAATCGGTTCTTTTGAACTGTCCGAGCGTCTAGACGTACCTTACAAGGTTGCGATCAACGAAGGCGTTGAACTGGCGAAGTCATTCGGTGCCAGCGAAAGCCACAAGTACGTAAACGGTATCTTGGATAAGCTAGCCCAGCGAGTGCGCCGCGAAGAAATCGCCGCGCGTCGTAACGCTAAGTAATCCAGACGCCGTGTTAGAAAAGCCATCAAACGATGGCTTTTCTTTTATCTAGCCTAGGAAATGTGATGCAAGAGTTTGAGTTAATTCGTTCCATCTTCCAATCGTCGATTATGGCGAAGACCGAAGGCCGTGCCGATGTGCTGTTAGGCATCGGTGATGACTGTGCCCAAGTGATAGTGCCAGCCGGGCAAAGCTTGGTGTTTTCCATGGATACCTTGGTCGAAGGTCGACACTTCCCGTTTGATGCTGATCCCGTGGACGTTGGCTATCGTGCGGTAGCGACTTGTGTCAGTGACTTGGCGGCGATGGGGGCAAAACCTGCATTCTTCACCCTAGGCTTGACTCTACCCGAATCGGATCCCCAGTGGTTGGAAGGTTTTGCTGAAGGTATGGCGGAATTGGCGGAGCCGATTGGCTTGTTGCTGGTCGGCGGCGATACCACCAAAGGTCCTTTGACGATTACTTTGCAAGTGCATGGTTATGTGGAGCAAGAGCTAACACCAAAGCGCAGTCAAGCGCAGGTGGGGGATGATATCTATGTCACCGGCACGTTAGGCGATGCCGCCGCGGCCGTGCCGATAGTCACCGGTGAGCTGCATGTTACGGCGGAGCGATTTGACTATTTTTATGAGCAATATTGGCGTCCATCGCCACGCTTGATCGCGGGTATGGCGCTCAAGCGCGTAGTGAACAGTATGATGGACATTTCCGACGGTATCGGTCAGGACTTGCAACACATTACCCAAGCCTCGGGGGTTGGCGCGCGTATTGATTTTAATGCCTTGCCAGTGTCGGACATGCTTGCAAGTTGGCAACCTGACGCTGCTCGGGTGTTGGCGTTAACCGGCGGCGATGATTACGAACTCTGTTTCACCGCGCCGCAGAGTGCCCGTGATGAAGTACTATTGATCCTACAAACCTTACATTTGCCCTGTACGCGTATTGGTGAGATCACCGAATCTGGTTATGTGGTAGAAGGCTACGACGGCAGTACGGCTGGCTGGCAGCACTTTTAATCATTAGAGATAAGTTATGGCTGAAAAACATCCTGTGCCGGATTCTGTATGGCGCAATCCGATTCATTTCCTCGCCTTTGGTTGCGGCTCCGGCACGGTCGATAAAGCACCGGGTACCTTTGGTACGCTGGCGGCCATTCCTCTATATCTGTTGATTCAAGATCTATCCGTCGGTAATTACTTTCTAGTGCTGATGGCGGCGGCATTGGCGGGTATTTTTATCTGCGGAAAAGCTTCCCATGATATGGGAGTGCATGATCATTCTGGCATTGTTTGGGATGAGTTTGTCGGCTATTGGATTACCATGTGGATGGCGCCTGCGGGTTGGACCTACATCATTCTCGGTTTCATCTTATTCCGAATTTTTGATATCTGGAAACCCTGGCCAATCTCACTGGCGGATCAGCATGTGCATGGTGGCTTTGGCATCATGTTCGACGACATCTTAGCGGGTATCTTTGCCTTCTTTGCTTTGCAGGGCATCGTGCAGCTGATGGGCTAACTGATTGACTCTCTAAAGAAAGCCCCGAGACTGGCGACAGTGCGGGGCTTTTTCATGTCTATTGATTAAGGTGTCGCTTGGAATAACTCCAGTGCTTCACTGAGTAACAGCGGCCGGTTATCGGTCGACTCCAACACCTTGTCACTGTAACGCCATTGGAAATCAGAGTAGTAGGTCTTACGGTATTCTGAGGGCGTGGCGCCACAATACTTTTTGAAGGCCGCGGTCATGTGGCGATGTTCGTTAAAGCCCACCGCCTGAGCAATTTCTGTGATCGGCAATTGCACATCTTTGAGCAACGGCTTGGCCATGTTCACACGTACCATGGAGAGGTATTCAAACGGGCTGTAACCACTGATTTTCTTGAAGAGTCGAGAGAAGTGGTAGTAACTAAGATTCACGCGCTCGGCTAATTGAGCGATGGTAATTGGCTCTTGGTAATGATGATTAATAAAGTCGATGCTGTCTTTAATGACTTTCTCATCCTTGTTTTCGCTCAGCTGCGTTGTCTCATGGAAGGCATCGGCTGCTTGGTCAATGGCCGCCAGCAAGAGATAGGTGTTGGCTAAACTCTCAAACGACGCGGGCGGTTCGAGCAGGGCAGCTAAATGTATTTGGCTGAGCTTTGACAAACTGCCGTAATGGGGCTCATGAGCGGTGATTTTCTGATAGCCAGTGCGTGGTGCGTGGTTGCGGTCAAACAGGGTAGCATCAAATTGCCAAGTGACTAGGGCACTGTGTGGTGTGGTTTGTTCTAGGGCGTGGATGACATCCGGACCGATGTAAATAAAATCCCCTTGAGTGAGGAGGATTTCTTGCTGGTTAACCGTAAACGTGAATGAGCCCCGCAGAATATAGCTAAACTCCGGTGCTTCGTGCCAATGTGGTTGGCAGTAGTTTACTTCGGCGGCAAATACGTTGAGATGCTCAGAGTCGAATACAATCAGTTCACAGGTAGACGACATAGGCTCTAAGTATTCAGCCTGTTTTTTCACTGAATTAAACGGTTGCATAGTCAGTACTAATTATAATTTTTATTAATTATTGTGAGGTCTTTGCCTCTTATCAAGCCAAGCACAGTGTTTCTCTGGTCACTGTGCTTGGGGTAATGCTGAGGTTTAGTAATGCAAAGCTTTCGCCAATTCCTCTCTTGTCACATCAACGCCTAAGAACTCAGTGAGGGCGATGTAGAAACCACAGAATAGCTCAGGGGCGATGTTAATCAAACGCTCACGAATAACCGCGTCTTCTAAGCCACTCTTGTTGGCTACTAAGGCTACAATTTGATCGAAGGCTTGCTGATCGTTGATTAACTGGACCAATGAACTATCCACATGGATCGGTAAGCGATGGGCGGTGCCAAGTGCTTCAACAGTTGCTGTTAATGGTAGCTCGCGAGAGCTAGGACCCACGTGGATTTGGTAATCACCTGCTTCAATGATCCATTGTTTTAAGCTCGGATGGTATGAACTAAAGTCTTCTGGATTTAGCGTTAGTTCAACCGTTTTCGTCTCGCCTGCAGCCAGCGCTACCTTGGTAAAGGTCTTTAAGTTGACCGGTGCGTGGGCCAACTCCCCTTGCGGGTGTGACAAGTACAGTTGCACCACTTCTTTACCCGCTCGATCTCCTGTATTGGTCAGTGTCACTGAGACCGTAACGGAGTCGCTTGCGCTAAGACTGTGCTTGCTCACCGCAATGCTTTGATAAGCAAATTGGGTGTAGCTCAAACCAAAGCCAAACGGGAATCGCGGCGTCATCTTACGTTTGTCGTAATAACGGTAGCCCACGTAAATGCCTTCTGAGTAGAAGTGACGCAAATCTTCCCCTGGGTAATGCAGGAACGCAGGCGTTTCTTCTAAACAGTTTGGCACGGTCACGGTTAACTTACCGCTTGGGTTGCTGTGACCAAACAGCAGTTTCGCTACTGCTTTGCCCACGCCTTGACCCGCGAAGAAGGTTTCTAATAGGGCATCACAATCATCAAGCCATGGCATTTCTACCGCGTCAGAGTTGGTGAGCACGACCACAGTTTTCTTGGCAACCTTTGCCACCTCACGGATCAGCTCTTCGTGCGTTGGCAAGATCGATAAATTGTGACGATCGCCGTTCTCACCGTCTTCACCAATCGCTGTGTTCACAAATACCACGGCGACATCAGACTGGGCCGCCAAAGTCGTGGCCTGCGCGAGTGTTTGGCGATCAGATTGGTAATCATCACTGACACCTTTGGCGAATTGAATATCAAACTCCTCGCCAGCGATGTCGATGATTTCATCCAAGGGGCGGTCGAGCACATAAGGCACTGTGGTTGCACAGCCTGAACCTTGAATCACAGGTTCATGGGCGCTTGGGCCAATGATGGCAACACGTTGATACTGTTCAGATGTCAGTGGCAGTGTATTGGCTTCATTTTTCAGCAGTACAATCGACTCTTCGGCAATATGTTGTGCCAGAGCATGGTGAGCGCTGAAATCTGTCGTGGGTTTAGTGTCTTTGTTATCAAGCTCTAAACGGTCCAATAAAGTCAGCATACGGGCACAGGCTTCATCCACGACAGACATTGGCACATCGCCATTTAACACGGCCGCCAATAGATCTCGCTTGTCACGTTTGACTTCCGGCATGGATAAATCGTTACCCGCCAATAAGGACGCTGGGCGATCTTTGATGCCGTACCAATCGGACATTACCAGGCCGTTGTAGCCCCATTGCTGACGCAGAATATCGGTGAGTAAGGTTTTACTCTGTGAGGTCTGTTCGCCATTTAAACGGTTGTAAGAAGACATCACTGTCCAAGGGTTGGACTTATCGATGGCACGTTTAAAGCCAGCAAGGTAGATCTCATGCAAGGTACGCTCGTCGACCACAGAGTCCATTTCTGTGCGGCGAAACTCAGAGTTATTGCAGGCAAAGTGTTTTAGGCTCGCGCCCACCCCTTGATCTTGCATACCGTTGATCAGTGCCGCGGCAAGTTCACCGCTGACAATCGGGTCTTCAGAGTAATACTCGTAACCACGACCAGATAGGGGCGTGCGACGAATGTTAATGCCTGGGCCTAGTAGAATATCGACGCCCAGCGCTTTACATTCGTTGGCTAAGGCTTCGCCCATTTGGTACACCAAATCGGTGTCCCAGCTACAGGCTAATGCTGAGCCATTTGGAAAACAGGTAGCGGGTAAGGTCTTGCCGAATAATGCTTCACTGCCTTTCTTTTGTTCCCCCTGGTCGTCCGCAGATTGGTGTACTACGTTCAAGAAGTCACCGATGGTCCAGCTGGCATCATCGTCAATTTGCTCGCTACTGTAGCGCACACCGTAAGTTCCATCGGTCATGGTGGCGCTTTTGATACCAAGATGCTCAAAGCTGGTGGTTTTCCACAAGGCTTTGCCCGACAAGAAAGCTACTTTCTCGTCGGTAGTCATTTGGCTAATAAGGGTTTTGTGTGAGTCTTTCATGGATTATCCGTTAAGCATTACTTTTACGAGCACCGATCTTGGCGATCAAATCACGGTAGTTCTGTTCGTTGAGCTCGTATAGGGCAACAATCACCATCGATGCGATAAACATTGCTGCAGGGAAAAGGGTCATACTGAAATTGATGCCGCTGATGGCTTCTGCGCTGACGGCGTCGCTGCTGTAGTTGAAATTATCCAACAGCATACCGGCACAGCCACCACCGATGGCCATGGCGATTTTGGTGATGAAGTTATAGAAACCATAAATAGTGCCTTCAGCGCGCACTTGGTGATGCCATTCCGCGTATTCCACCGTATCTGGCACCATCGACCACATGGTTACAAAGCCAATGCCTAGAGTGACACTGAACATACACACGCCAATCATGATTAGGGTGACATTATCGCCAGCAAAGAAGTATTGGAACAATAAGCCGACCGTACCAAACAGCAAGCCCACTTGAGTCGCGGCTTTCTTACCCATCATGGCGATTAGCTTGTCTGAGATGATCACGCCAAACGTATAGAAGGCCGTTTGAATCATAAAGAATTCAGTGGTGAACGAGGCATCGCCAATCACATAGTTAATAAAGTAGATCGCAATCGCCATCCATACGGTGTAGGCGATGTAGAACAACATGGTGTACAGCGACACGTTGATCAAAGGTTTATTTTTGAAAATGGTGTCGATAATGATCTTGGTGCCAACAGGGGCGGTTTCTTGTTCTACCGCTACGCGCTCTTTGGTCATTAAGAAGCAGGCAAAGAAAGTAATAGAAGCCAAAACGGAGTAGATTGCCACGGCTGCAATGTAGCCCACTTGTGGTGTTTCAAATAAAGAAACCAGTGGGTCTGCGGTAGTGGAAACAACTAGGTAACCAATACTGGCCAAGGCGATACGGTAAACCGATAGGGAAGCACGGGATTGTTCATCCTGAGTTAGCATATTAGTTAACGCTGAGTAAGGCGTATTCACCGCAGTGTAGGCTAGGCAGTACAGGGTGTAGGTAAACAGCGCAAAGGCAAACTTGTAGTCCGTCTCAAAGATAAAGAAACAGGCAACGGTTAGCAAACCAAGCGGTAGGGTGCCGTATAAAATAAAGGGACGCAATTTACCAAAACGGGTATTGGTCTTATCAATAAAGTAACCAATCACAAGGTTGAAAATAGCGTCAATAACCCGTGCGATCACAAAGATTGCACTGGCTTGTGTGGCGCTGATGCCGTAGATGTCTGTGTAGTAGAACAATAGGAACAGCGAGACAAAGCCAAACGATAGGTTGGATGCAAAATCCCCAAGGCCATATCCGAACTTCTCCGTTCGAGATATTTTCACGTAGCTATTATTAGTATTAGAAAGTGACATGAATTTTCTCCGATGAGTGAGAATACCAGCCTATCAAAACTAAATTTTAGCGACGCACCGTATTTTGCTAAAGCAGGCGCGTATTTTTGCTTGGATGCCTAAGATATATACAAAAGCGTATGAAAGTTACATAAAACAAAAAAGCCCCAGCATAATGCTGAGGCTTTTTAACGTGACACTGGCGGTCTTATTTCCAGCCGTTAGCGTCCATCAATTCTGTCGCTAGGCGGTTATTCTCACCCAGTTTATCCAATTGCAAGGTATCCGCTTTAAAGGTGCCGAATGGTTCCAGTGTGCTTGGGTAGGCCACGCCTTCAATCACCGGGTATTCATTATTCACTTCAGCGTACCATTCTTGGCTTTCGTGGTTGGCTAGGAACTCAATCAGCAAACGAGCGTTGCGTACGTTGCTGGCAGATTTAGTGATACCAATACCACTGACGTTCACGTGAGCGCCACGTTCGCCTTCTGCCTGGTTGGGCCAGAATAGGGCGACATTGTCGTAAACCGATTTCATTGCTGGATCATCGCTGTGGCCCAAGCGGCCGTAGTAGTAAGTGTTGGCTAAGGTGATATCACACACACCGGCTTCTACGGCACGCAGTAGATCGGTGTCACCACCAAACGGTGGGCGCGCTAGGTTGGCGACAAAGCCTTTGACCCATTCACCTGTTGCTGCTTCACCGTCCGCAGCAATCATAGAAGCAACCAACGATTGGTTGTAGATGTTGCTCGATGAACGTGTACAAAGTCGGCCGCGCCATTTTGGATCGGCTAGGTCTTCGTAAGTAGATAGCTCTTCTTTGTTCACTGTTTTCGGGTTGTAGAAAATAACACGGGCACGTTGCGATAGGCTGACCCAGTAATCTTCTGAATCTCGTAGATGTGCTGGGATGGATTCGTTAATCATGTCCGATTCAATCGGGCGTAATACGCCTTCTTCTTTCGCTCGATGTAAGCGACCAGCATCCACCGTGATAAATACGTCGGCAGGGCTGGCGTCTCCTTCCATTTTCAAACGCTGCAACAGGGTGTCGGCATCGCCGGTAATCAGGTTGACCTGAACGTGGTGTTCCTTAGAAAAATTCTCCAAGGCTGGGGCAATCAGAGCCTCTTTACGAGCTGAGTAAACATTTACCTCACCACGGGCTTCAGCCAGTGAAGATGTGAAGCTAAGTGCAGTCGAAGCGCCGATTAATAACGCTAGAGAAAGGTTAAATTTTGACACTAGTTATTACCCCAAAGCATAAGTGTTTGTTTGAAAGATAGAAAATTAGTAAATAATTGGCAATAATAATATTGACAATCGTTCTTGTTTGCAAATAATAACGAGCACTTTCTAGTTGATTCTAATTCTTATTATTGTTTGAGGTTTCGAGTGTCTAAGATCTTGAGTGTTATGACGGAAGAGCAGGCAACATCACGCTCACCATTAAAGTTGACGGCATTGGCGCTTGCCGTATCAGGTGCGTTATCTGGTGCAGCATTTGCTGAGGAAACGACGAAAAACCTAGATACCCTAGTGGTGGAAGGTCAACAGGTTGCTGCAGATGCGAACCCTTATGCGGAGCCTGATGCGCCGTATAAAGCGAACCGCATGTCTGACATCAAGTACGCTCGAGACATCGCTGAAACCCCAAAAACCATTACCGTATTGACCAAAGAAGCGATCGAAGAATCGGGTAAAACCGATCTTGAATCGATTCTAAGTGCACAACCAGGTATCACACTAGGTACCGGTGAAGGGGGTAACTCTTTTGGTGACCGTTACATCATCCGTGGTTATGAAGCGCGTAGCGATGTTTACACAGACGGTCTACGTGAGCCTGGTCTGATCACTCGTGAAACCTTTGCCCTAGACCAAGTGGAAGTGACTAAAGGTCCAAGCTCTACCTTTGGTGGCCGTGGTACCACAGGTGGTGCAGTGAACTCAGTCACCAAAAAAGCCTCGCTAGATGACGACTTCAATAAGCTAAGTGGCACACTGGGTACCGATAACAAGCAACGTTACACCCTAGATACCAACAAGGTGATCGGTGAAAACGGCGCGGTGCGTTTTAATGCTTTGTACTCAGAGCGTGATATTCCAGACCGTAAACCAGCCGACGAGCAACGCGAAGGTTTCTTGCTGTCTGGTGCGTACGAAGCCAACCCTGATGTTCTAATCAGTGCTGATTACTACTACTTCCGCGCCGATGACAAAGACGATGTGGGTAACCGTATTGACCGTAGTACGGGCAGCATTATTCAGCGTGATTACGTGGGTCAAGAAGGGTTAGACTTTAAGAAAAGTGAAGCGGACGTTGCTACGGTAACGGTGGATGCCTACCTAACCAATGATCTACGTCTACAAAACAAGACCCGTTACGGTGAGACTAAAAACGATTACATCGTGTCTAACGTGCACTCTCGTTTTGCCAACAGCCACCGTCAATTTACTGGCTGGCAGGAAAACGAATACCTAGGCAACCAGACTAACCTACTATGGGATACGGAGCTATTTGGCAAGCGTAATACCGTGGTGACGGGTGTGGAATACGCGAAAGAAGACGTGACCGCTGGTAATTACTCAGTGAACACGACGAACAGCTACACGCTGACGGAAACCAATACCAACAACAACTTGTGGCAAGGTTCTTACGCACGTAATGCGGCAAGCAGTGCTCTGACCCTTGAGACGGTTTCGGCTTACTTAAGCGATACCATTACGCTTAACGATGACTGGGAAGTCAGTGGCGGTGTACGTTACGACCACTTTGACTACCAGCTATTTGTGCCTGCTTACACCAGCCGCGGTAACAGTTTCCCAGACACTGACTACCAATTCTCTGATGGTTTCTGGAATGGTCAGCTAGGTGCAGTGTACTCGCCATGGGAGCACGGTAACGTCTACGCCACTTGGTCGACGTCTTCTAACATCAACGGCGGTGAAGCGGATGCTGCGACCAACTGTGGTTACGGTGGTCTATGTACCGACTCTGATGGTAACTATGAAAGTGCCGATCCAGAGCAGTCAACCAACTACGAGATTGGTACTAAATGGCAGCTAATGGATCATAAACTCTTGCTAACGGGTGCCTTGTTCCAGATTACTAAAGACAATGTTATCGAAGGCGGCAACGACTCTTACCAGAGCGGTGGTTCTCTAAATACCGGTAAAAACCGTGTGCGCGGTGTCGAGCTAGGTCTATCAGGTAACATTACCGATCAGCTAAGCGGTCAAGTAGGTCTAGCGTTGATGGATTCTGAAACCCTTGAATCTTACAACCAAGACAACGTTGGTCGTCCAAAAGCGAACTTTGCTGAGAAGAGCCTATACGCACAAGTGAAGTACGATGTATCGTCTGATTTCGCTCTAGGTGGTGCCATGACTTACTCAAGCGAAATCATTGGTGGTCAACCGGATGCGGGTGCGTCGGCGGACAGTGTCATCAAGTTGCCGTCATACACTGTGTACGATTTGTTCGCCACTTACCAAGTGACGCATAACTTCGATCTGCGAGCGAATATCCAGAACGTTACGGATGAAGACTACTACACAGCGGTTTACCGTGGTGGCGATATCATCTACATCGGCGATGCACGTTCTATCAGCCTGACAGCGAACTACAAGTTCTAAGCCAGATTTTTGCTAAGCCGAGGCTCCCACTGTTAAAGTGGGGGCCTTTTATTGTTTCTGAGGTGCCTATGGTGATTACCATCCCTGGGGTATTGAGTGCCCATGAGTTGGCTCAGTACCAACAGCATTTAAGCCAAGCCGAATGGCAAGATGGTGCTGCGACAGCGGGCGGCCAAGCGATTGGCGTGAAACAGAACCTACAGCTTGACCCAAACAGTCAGCTTGCGCAGCAGCTGGGCGATCATATTTTGCAAGTGTTGGCCGAGCAGTCACGCTTTATTTCGGCGGCATTGCCACTGAAGATTCTGCCGCCCATGTTTAATCTTTATCAAAATGGCGGTCATTATGGCTGGCATGTGGACAATGCGATTCGCTTTATTCCTAAGACGCCAACCCGCCTGCGCACCGATTTATCGGCGACCATTTTCTTAAATAATCCAGAAGACTACGAAGGCGGCGAACTCTGTATTCAAGATCGTTACGGCGAGCAAAAGATTAAACTGAACGCTGGCGATATGGTGCTGTACCCGTCAACCAGTTTGCACCAAGTTAGTCCTGTGACCAAAGGTCAGCGTTTGGCGAGTTTCTTCTGGATTGAAAGCATGGTGCGTGATCATGAACTGCGTGAAGTGTTGTTCGATCTGGATCAAAGTATTCAAACTCTCACTCAAGAGCGTGGTCCAATGGATACAGAAACCGTCAAACTAAGTGCCATTTATCATCGTCTGATCCGCTTGCATGCGGATACGTAATTTCCCCTCAAAAAGCATAAGGTAAATCACCGTGAGCCAAACCATTATTCCTGAAGAAGCCTTATCTGTAGCGGACTATGAGCGTCTTGCGCAAGAGGTTCTGCCCCATGGGATTTATGAATATGTCTACGGTGGTGGGGCGGACGAGATTACCTTACGCGAAAACCGTAACGCGCTTGATGACATCCAAATACTGCCGCGTATGCTCAACGATGTGCGTCATGGCTCCACCCATACCAAGGTGTTGGGGCAAATGTGGCGCACGCCGATAATGCTAGCACCGGTAGCCTTTCAAAAAATGGCCCATGAGCAAGGGGAAATTGCCACGGCTCAAGCGGCCAATGCCTTAGAAATCGGCATGGTGGTCAGTACCTTAGCCTCAGTGGAAATAGAAGCCATAAGTGAGCAGTTGAGCTCGCCGAAATGGTTTCAGTTGTATTGGCAGTTGGATCGCGACTTCAATTTAAGTCTGATCAAACGTGCTGAAGCAGCAGGCTACCAAGCCATCGTATTAACCGTGGATTCTGCTATTCATGGTATCCGCAATCGCGCTCAACGAGCCAAGTTTGCCTTGCCAGAAGGCGTCGCTGCGGTGAATCTAAAGGATCGACCTGAGCTACCGCGACAAGCCTTTACTCCGGATCAAAGTATCGTTTTCCAAGGTATGATGAGCGAAGCGCCCAACTGGCAGGATCTGGCATGGCTGATTGAGCAAACCGATTTGCCGGTGATTATTAAAGGCATTTTACACCCTGAGGATGCGCGTAAAGCGAAACAACTGGGCGCTCAAGGGGTGATTGTTTCTAATCATGGTGGCCGCACCCTAGACTGCGTGCCCAGTGCTATTGATATGGTGGCGGCGGTGCGTGAAGCAGTGGGCGACGACTTCTGTGTGCTATTAGATGGCGCGATTCAACGTGGCACGGATGTGTTCAAAGCCATTGCTCTGGGGGCGGATGCTGTGCTGATTGGTCGGCCACAGTTTTACGCCCTAGCCGTGGCGGGGGCCGCGGGGGTGGCTCATATGCTGCGAATTCTGCGTGAGGAATTCGAAGTGGCCATGGCGCTGGCGGGTGTGGCGCAGGTTGCCGGGATCTCTAAGTCGTACCTGTTACCGCGTCGTTAATCTTCTTATTTGAGTGTTTGGCGCGACGCCTTCCCGTGCGTATAATTCTGTCCATTACTTTTATCAGGATGTGCCCGTGTCGCGCGAACTTTCTCACCATCAAGCCTTCCAAACGCACGCTTTAGCAGAGCTTGGCGTGGTCAGTTGGCTGCAAGGGCAAGAGCCTGTTCATGGCGAAGTATTCCGCGCACCACAACCTTGGGCGCGCGCCGACGGCATAGCGCCGATCGTTCCAGCGCAACTACAAGCCATTCCTGAATCGACCTTTAAACCGCCAGTGCCTGCAGCGCCTGTGGTGGAGGAAAAGCAGAAAGACGCCTCGGTAGCGGATTTACGTCGCCAGCTTGGTGCCGCGCCTGAAGTCATTGTTGAAGATCTGCAGCCGATTGAAGAAACATTAGCCCCAGTTGAAACGGCGGTGCCGGAGATCTCCTTTGGCTTGCCGGTGCCGACACAAATGTGTGCTTATATGCTGGCTGGGCAGTTGTTGCTGATCACGGATTTGCCGCGCTCTTTCCAAGAGCAAGAGCCGCTCGATAAATTGGCCTTGAGCTTGAGTAAAGCCTTGCTCAGACAAGAAGTGACCGAGTGGGGCGCAGGCATTTTTCAGTGGCCTGGCAAGTTGAAAAACCGCCATTTGGTGCAGCGTCAAGATTGGGTCATGGGTGGCTTTGAACAATTTCTCATGAATCAAACCGCTGGTCATCAGCCGCAGCGAGTCATTCTCGCAGGGGAACACTGTGCGCAATTCTTTGATGCTTTGCCTGAGTCTCATGCTCTGAAACGCTTGCCTTTGGCCAAGGTTAACAGCTTGCCGCAGATGTTGCGTATTCCAGAGCTGCGTAAAGAAGCCTGGAAGGTTATGCAAGCCAGCTTTAGTTAAGAGACGTTACTATGCCATCTTATTCTTTGCGCGACGCAACCCTTGCTGATCTAGACGTCATTAATGCGCTAGAGCAAGCGTCTGATCCTCACCCTTGGCGCTTGAGCCTGATCGAAGACGCGCTACAAAGTCGTCACAACTGGGTATTAGTATGTCCTGAGTCGGGCAAAGTGATCGGTTGGCTAACAGCATCATTGCTGTTTGACCAATCTGAGCTAGAGTTAGTCGTCACCGATCAAAATTGGCGTCGACAAGGTTTAGGTCGATCGCTGCTACAACACTGGTTGGCTTGGGCAAAGCAGCAGGGCTGCGAAGAAGGCTTATTAGAAGTGCGTGAATCAAACCTAGGGGCGATTGCCTTATATCAGCAGTTGGGCTTTGAGCAGGTCGGCCTGCGTAAGAACTATTATTCATTAGCAGAGGGCGGCAGTGAACCTGCCGTGCTCATGACGTGTAAATTGAAATAAGTGAGACAAACCATGACCACAGTACTGGTACCGATTGCCAACGGCAGTGAAGACATTGAAGCGATCACCATTATTGATGTGCTGCGTCGTGGCGGTGCAGATGTCACCGTAGCCAGTGTGCATGAGGAAAAGCAAATCAAAGCAGCCAATGGCACCAACATTGTTGCGGACGTACTGCTAACGGACGTGGCGGAGCAAATGTACGATGCCATCGTATTGCCTGGCGGTATGCCTGGTGCGGAGCATCTGCGTGATTGCAAGTTGTTGATTGATATGTTGGAAAAACACGATATTCAAGATGCTTTGTTGGCGGCGATTTGTGCTTCGCCAGCGGTGGTGTTTGGTACTCATGGCTTTGTGGTGGACAAACAGGCGACCTGTTACCCAGGCTTTGAAGCCGGGTTGACTGGCGCAGAATACATCGCTGATCAGCCAGTGGTAATGGACGATAATGTCATCACAGGGCAGGGGCCAGCGATGGCTATGGCGTTCTCTTTGGCGGTTTTGGCGAACCTTCAGGGGATCGAAAAGACCCAAGAAGTGGCACAAGGCTTACTTTGCTAACTTGTTTAATCTTGTCTGAATGGTCAGCTAAAAATGCGCAAAAACGGCTAAAGTTTGCGGATTCGGTCGGTCTTTTGTATGGACGCTATCGCCATATAAGAGTAAAATTGGCCGGATTTATTTAGTCGTAGCGGCTCATCACATAGCAGTAGTTTGGCTACGACATCAGCGTGATTTTATGAAAGCGAGGTGGGCCACGAGTTTGCCTCGCTTTTTTGCAACCTAAAATAGGCTCTAACGGGAGGTTCCTTTGGCAACATCAGCGATTCTTGCTCTGGAAGACGGCACTATATTCAGAGGAGTGTCGATCGGGGCAAATGGCTCCTCAACCGCAGAGGTTGTATTTAACACCTCTATGACCGGTTATCAAGAAATTCTTACCGATCCTTCCTACGCTCGACAAATGGTCACTTTGACCTACCCACACATTGGTAACACTGGCGTTAACGCCGAAGACGAAGAGTCTGGCCAAGTATGGTGTTCGGGCTTGATCATCCGCGACCTACCTTTGCTAGCAAGCAGCTGGCGTAAACAAGAAACCCTAGACGCGTACCTAACGCGCAAAGGTGTGGTAGGCATCGCCGATATTGATACGCGTAAACTAACTCGTATCTTGCGTGAGAAAGGTGCACTAGCTGGCTGTATTATGGCTGGCGACAACATCAACGAAGAGGAAGCAGTAGCACAAGCGAAAGCTTTCCCTGGTTTGAAAGGCATGGATCTAGCCAAAGAAGTAACAACGGACAAATCTTACGAGTGGACTGAGTCGACTTGGGATTTGGTAGACGGCCACACAACGCCAACGGAATTCCCATTCCACGTTGTAGCGTACGACTACGGTGTAAAAACTAACATTTTGCGTATGCTTGTTGAGCGTGGTTGCCGCTTGACAGTTGTACCAGCGAAAACACCTGCAAGTGACGTACTTGCACTGAATCCAGATGGTGTTTTCCTATCAAATGGCCCTGGTGACCCAGAACCATGTGATTACGCGATCAATGCGATCAAACAAATCCTAGAGACTGAAATTCCCGTTTTCGGTATCTGTCTAGGACACCAATTGCTTGCTCTTGCAAGCGGTGCGCAAACTCTAAAAATGAAGTTTGGTCACCACGGTGCAAACCACCCTGTACAAGACATTAAATCTGGCCGTGTAATGATTACTAGCCAGAACCACGGTTTCGCCGTAGATGAAGCAACGTTGCCAGCAAATCTTGAAGCGACTCACAAATCATTGTTTGACGGTTCTCTACAAGGTATTGCTCGTACTGATAAGAAAGCGTTCAGCTTCCAGGGTCACCCTGAAGCAAGCCCTGGTCCACACGATGTGGCGCCGCTTTTTGATCTGTTCATTGAAAACATCAAAGCAACGAAAGCCTAAGCGAGAACGAGAAGACTATGCCAAAACGTACAGACATAAAAAGCGTCCTAATCTTAGGTGCTGGTCCGATTGTCATCGGTCAGGCCTGTGAATTTGACTACTCAGGTGCGCAAGCCTGTAAAGCCCTTCGTGAAGAAGGCTTCCGAGTAATCCTTGTGAACTCGAACCCTGCAACCATCATGACTGACCCAGTAATGGCGGATGCAACTTACATCGAGCCAATCGAGTGGCAAACTGTTGAAAAGATCATCGAGAAAGAGCGTCCAGATGCCGTTCTTCCGACAATGGGTGGTCAGACAGCATTGAACTGTGCCCTAGATCTAGAGCGTCACGGTGTACTTGCGAAATACAATGTTGAAATGATCGGTGCGACTGCTGATGCGATCGACAAAGCAGAAGACCGTCACCGTTTCGACCAAGCGATGAAGTCTATCGGGCTAGAATGTCCACGTGCGGGTATCGCGCACAACATGGACGAAGCACTTGGTGTACTTAACGAAGTGGGCTTCCCATGTATCATTCGTCCATCTTTCACAATGGGTGGTACCGGTGGTGGTATCGCTTACAACATGGAAGAGTTCGAAGAGATCTGTACTCGTGGTTTGGATCTTTCTCCAACGAACGAGCTTCTAATCGACGAATCTCTAATCGGTTGGAAAGAGTACGAGATGGAAGTTGTGCGTGACAAAAACGACAACTGTATCATCGTTTGTGCGATCGAAAACTTCGATGCCATGGGTGTTCACACTGGTGACTCGATCACAGTGGCACCTGCTCAGACTCTGACTGACAAAGAATACCAAATCATGCGTAACGCTTCTCTAGCGGTATTGCGTGAAATCGGTGTAGAAACAGGTGGTTCGAACGTACAGTTCGGTATGGATCCTAAGACTGGCCGTCTAGTGGTCATCGAGATGAACCCGCGTGTATCGCGTTCTTCTGCCCTAGCGTCTAAAGCAACAGGTTTCCCTATCGCTAAGATCGCTGCGAAATTGGCAATCGGTTACACCCTTGATGAGCTACAAAACGACATCACTGGTGGTCTAACGCCAGCGAGTTTCGAGCCGTCAATCGACTACGTTGTGACTAAGATTCCTCGTTTCACATTCGAGAAATTCCCAACGGCAAACGACCGTCTAACCACGCAAATGAAGTCTGTGGGTGAAGTGATGGCGATCGGCCGTACCTTCCAAGAATCGATGCAAAAAGCATTGCGTGGTCTGGAAACAGGTTCTGATGGTTTCAACCCTCAGCTTGATTTTGCTGAAGAAAACAGCAAAGAGAAGCTACAGCGCGAATTGAAAGCGCCGGGTGCAGACCGTATTTGGTACATCGGTGATGCCTTCCGTCTAGGTATGAGCGTTGACGAAGTGTACGAAGTAACGGGCGTTGATCCATGGTTCCTAGTACAAATCGAAGACATCATCAAAGAAGAGCAAGCGCTAGAAAATGCGGGTCTTGCGGATCTTGATTACGACTACATGCGTCGTCTGAAACGTAAAGGTTTCTCTGATGCACGTCTAGCGTCGCTACTAAGCGTAACAGAGAAGTCTCTACGTGAGCGTCGTTACCTAGTCAACGTACACCCAGTGTACAAGCGCGTGGATACTTGTGCGGCAGAATTCGCGTCTAACACAGCGTACATGTACTCAACGTACGAAGACGAGTGTGAAGCAGCCCCTTCTGATCGCGAAAAAGTGATCATCCTAGGTGGTGGTCCAAACCGTATCGGTCAAGGTATCGAATTCGACTACTGCTGTGTACACGCGGCCCTAGGTCTACGTGAAGACGGTTTCGAAACCATCATGGTTAACTGTAACCCTGAAACGGTTTCTACCGACTACGACACGTCTGATCGTCTGTACTTCGAGCCAGTAACGTTGGAAGACGTGCTAGAAATCGTTCGTACAGAGAAGCCAACAGGCGTAATCGTACAGTTCGGTGGTCAAACACCACTTAAGATTGCTCGTGCTCTGCAAAACGAAGGCGTGCCAATCATTGGTACAACGCCAGAAGCAATCGACCGTGCGGAAGACCGTGAGCGTTTCCAAAGCATGATTCAGCGCCTAGGCTACAAACAGCCTAAGAACGCCACCGTTCGTTCAACGGAACAAGCGATCGTTAAAGCGGCTGAAATCGGCTACCCACTTGTAGTGCGTCCTTCGTACGTACTAGGTGGTCGCGCGATGGAGATCGTTTACAACGAGAAAGAATTGTCTCGTTACATGACGTCTGCGGTAAAAGTGTCAAACGACAGCCCAGTATTGCTAGACCACTTCCTAAACTCAGCGATCGAGATCGACATCGACTGTATCTCTGACGGTGAGCAAGTAGTGATCGGCGGTATCATGCAGCACATCGAGCAAGCGGGTGTTCACTCAGGTGACTCAGCATGTTCTCTGCCACCATACTCATTGCCAGCGGATATCCAAGATCAAATCCGTGACATGATCAAACGCATGGCGCTAGAGCTTGGTGTAATCGGTCTGATGAACACTCAGCTAGCGGTACAAGACGGTGAGATCTACGTTATCGAGGTGAACCCTCGTGCATCACGTACGGTACCTTTCGTATCGAAATGTATCGGTCGCTCACTAGCGCAATTGGCTGCTCTAGTGATGGCGGGTAAGTCTCTGGCTGAGCTAGGTTTCACTGAAGAAGTGATCCCAAGCTACTACAGCGTGAAAGAAGCGGTATTCCCATTCAACAAATTCCAAGGTGTTGACCCAATTCTTGGCCCTGAAATGAAATCAACAGGCGAAGTAATGGGAGTGGGTGATACGTTTGCTGAAGCCTTCGGCAAAGCGGCACTAGGTGGCGGTACTGTGCTACCAACTTCTGGCCGTGCGTTCATGTCTGTACGTGACCAAGACAAACCAGGTGCGGTAGACGTGGCGAAACGCCTAATTGGCCTAGGTTTTGAGCTAGTGGCAACGGGCGGTACAGCGAAGTTCCTTGCGGAAAACGGCGTTGACGTGCAAAAAGTCAACAAAGTAAACGAAGGTCGTCCACACATCGTGGATATGTTGAAGAATGGCGAAATCGCTTACATCATCAACACAACTTCTGGTACGCAAGCGATTGCAGATTCTTCTGTGATTCGCCGTACAGCGCTACAAGGCAAGGTTTGCTACACCACTACTCTAGCGGGTGCGGAAGCGACTAGCCTAGCGATCAGCCGTATGAATGAAGAAATCAAAGTCAGAAGACTGCAAGATCTGCATTCGGGGAAATAATGAAAAAAGTACCTATGACGGTGGAAGGCGAAGCGCGTTTACGCGAAGAGCTTAACCACCTAAAAACTGTGGTTCGTCCACGTGTGATCGCGGATATCGCCGAAGCACGTGAACACGGTGACTTGAAAGAAAACGCGGAATACCACGCGGCTCGTGAAGAGCAAGGCTTCTGTGAAGGCCGTATTTCTGAGATTGAAGGCAAGCTTTCAGACTCACAAGTGATTGATGTTAAGTCTATCCCACACACAGGTAAGGTTGTTTTCGGTACCACGGTGACTTTGTTCAACGTGGATACTGAAGAAACGGTGACTTACAAAATTGTGGGTGACGACGAATCAGATGTGAAAGCGAAGAAGATTTCTTACGCATCACCGATCGCGAAAGCGATCATCGGCAAGATGGAAGGCGACGAAGTTGCGATTAAGATTCCTGCTGGTGAAGTGGTTTACGAAATCGAAAACGTTGAACATATTTAAACACTGAATTTAGTGTTATGAAAAACGCCAAGAAGGAGACTTCTTGGCGTTTTTTTGTTTTGATAGGGTAAATTTTTTGTCAGTTTTGTCGATATGCTATGACTTATAGCGAATGACGTTTTTAATCAATGGATGAGCTTTCATGAATCGAGTTCTCTTATCTGTATTGTGTGCGGCGGCGCTGTCTGGCTGTGGTACGCCAGAAGAATCCGCCGATGCCGGACAAGCGGATGGCGGTACCACGACACCAACGACGCCGACCACTCCCACAACCCCAACTACACCGACGACGCCAACTACACCAGAGGTGCCAACCACACCGACAGAGCCGACTACTCCGGTGGATCCTAGCGAGACGCCTGATCCGGCTGACTATACGGTGGATGCGGCGTTGCAAGCGCCAGTATCTTTGACAGCGGTAGCCGCCAACCAGCAGGTGGTGTTGCGCTGGAACGATGCCCCGAATGCGGTGGCTTATACGGTGTATTACTCGACCGAAGAAATTACCGCAGACAGCGATTTGTCTAGCTTGATGATCGCGGTCGATAATTTGCAGGCGACTAGTTATATTTCCCCAGCGGCTTATCTGACTAATGATTCGACTTACTATGTGGCGGTGGTCGCGAAAACATCACTCACCTCGACTAATGTCAGTGCTTTTAGCCCAGTAAAAGCCTTTGTGCCACAAGACAATGGCCTAGTGGCAGAAGATTTCGTTGCCATGCGTGAGCTGAATGATACGGGTATGCGCTTTTCTGTCAGCTCTGATGAGCACTTGGAAGGCTGTGCCGATGGCGATCGTGCCAGCCAAGGCCAAGATTGTAGTTTCGGTCGTGATGTGGACACCATTGCCAGTGGTGATGAAGATGGTATTGGTGGCTTTAGCTTCAGCAAAATCGGTAGTGATGGTAGTGTGCTGACGGCAGACTCAGAAGACTGGAATTGTGTTCTAGACCAAGTCACAGGACTGATGTGGGAAGTGAAATCGGCAGGGGACAGTGCCCGTGGTAATGCCTTAAGTAGCGATCTGCATGATGCGGATGATGCCTTTACTTGGTTTGAGCCTAGCCTGAGTGGTTCTGGTGTGACTGAGGGGGTGGAGTCACATTCAAACTCACCAGATACCTGCTTTGCTTACAATGGCTCGGACAGCTTTTGTAATACTTCAGATTTTCGTGCGCGTGTGAATGCGGCAGGGTTATGTGGTTACAATGATTGGCGTTTGCCTACCGCGCGTGAGTTGATGAGTATTGTTTATTACGGTGACAGTTTTGCCCGCCGTAGCACCTATGCCGTGGATACCAACTTCTTCCCACTAAACGCCGATACAGTGGTGGATAGCTACTGGACCACTTCGCCCTATTACGATGTCAGTGATGCCAGCCGAGCGTGGCGTATCTATCTACGTGATACCGTTTCGAGCGGCCAAAACCTTGGTGTGATGAGTAATATGTCCAAAGGCACCAATGCTGGTGTGATCTTAGTGAGAACTGCCCATGAATAAGTTAATGATTGCTTCTATTCTAACTGGCGTAGTGGCGTTGCAGGCGCAAGCGGCTTGTAATACTTCGACTATCGCTGCGACGACACCGAGTGAGAACTTTACCATTGATGAAGATAATGGCGTGGTGGTGGATCATACCACTGGCTTGATGTGGAAGCGTTGTGTAGAAGGTTTCACCGGAGCCGATTGTCGTTCTGGGGATGCTATGCAGTCGACCTTTGTCGCGGCGGTAGAGTACATTGACGCCCTGAATGAGGGGAGTGGTTTTGCTGGCTACACTGACTGGCGGTTGCCTAACGTGAAAGAGCTACGCAGCATTGTTGAAGAGCGCTGTGCGCGTCCAGCGCAAAATGAGGAAGTGTTTCCATTGAAAAATACGGATGCTTCAGATGACCGTACTACCGTCAACAGCATGACGCTGTTTACCTCGACACCGACCTCTTACTATGATTCGACCGATACCTTTATTTGGACCATCAGTTTTGCCGATGGCACTGTGGCACGTAGCTCTTTGAATGAGTATAACTACATCCGCTTTTTCCGCATGGTGCGAGACGCACGCTAATTCTCTTCAATAAAAACTCAAAAAAGCATTACTTCTTGCGGTTAAAGTAGCAAGAAGTAATGTCTTTTCCTGCTAATAATAAGTGCTTGATGCGATTACTAAGAATAAAAGCAGAGGGCAATTATGAGTCATTCACTTCAAGGTAAAAATGCAGCAGTAACCGGCGCCGCATCAGGTATTGGTTGGGCCAGTGCGCAAATGCTACTCGAAGCTGGCGCAACGGTGGTTTTGATCGATCGGGATGCAGCCGCTCTGGAACGGGTCTGTCATGGCTACGCCAACGCATTTCCGCTGGTGATTGATCTGCTAAATCCTGAAGCTTGTAAAATGCTGATCATCAGAGTGCTTGAATTATTGCCGGGATCACTGGATATTTTTCACGCTAATGCTGGCTTGTATGTTGGTGGAGAATTAGTGGATGCTGACCCCGACGCGATCGATCGCATGCTCAATCTAAATATCAATGTGGTAATGAAAAATGTGCGCGATGTGATCAAACATATGTCGCCCAATAAAACCGGCGACATCATAGTGACTAGCTCATTAGCTGCCCATTTCCCCACCCCTTGGGAACCAGTGTATGCCTCTTCAAAATGGGCCATTGATTGCTTTGTGCAAACTACTCGTCGGCAAGTATTTAAACATGGCTTGCGTATTGGCTCGGTCTCACCAGGGCCAGTGATTACCGCCTTGTTAGAGGATTGGCCCGTAGAAAAGCTGGAGGAGGCAAAAGCGTCTGGCAGCTTAGTTGAAGCCAAAGAAATTGCAGAAATTATTTTGTTTATGTTGACCCGTCCGCGGGGCGTGACCATTCGCGATGTGGTGGTGATGCCGACAAACTTTGATCTATAAAGAAAAAGGCCTTCACGTAGGTGAAGGCCTTTTAGCTGTATACGAACTCTAGCTAAAGCTTACTGAGCGTTTTTAAAGGCCGCAATCAAAGCTTGGGTTGAAGCATCTAGCTGGCTGTTATCGCTATCACTCACGAGACGCTGATAGATGTCAGTACCTAATACTTTGCCCAGCTCAACACCCCATTGGTCAAATGAGTTAATACCCCAAATGGTGCCTTGTACAAAGGTGCGATGCTCATACAATGCAATCAAAGAGCCAGTGGTGAACGGCGTCAGCTGCTCGGTTAGCAAGGTATTGCTTGGGCGGTTACCTGGAATCACCTTATGTGGCGCAATGGCGGCCACTTGTGCTTCTGAAGCACCTGCGTCACGTAGTTCTTTCTCGGCTTGCGCTAGGCTTTTACCGACCATCAGTGCTTGTGACTGGCTTAGGCAGTTAGCAAACAGCTGGGCATGATGATCCGCTACTGGGTTGTGGGTTTTCAACGGCGCAATAAAATCTACTGGGACTAGGCGAGTGCCTTGATGCAGCAGCTGGTGGTAAGCGTGTTGACCATTGGTGCCAGCACCACCCCAGATGATTGGGCCAGTATCGGTTTCAACCCCTGAACCATCGACCAAGTTAGCCTTACCGTTACTTTCCATATCCAACTGTTGGATATGGGCGGGCATGGCACGTAGAAAGTGGTCGTATGGAATCAGTGCGTGGGTTTGAGCATTATGGAAATTACTGTACCAAACACCCAGAGCGCCCATAATCACAGGTAGGTTCAGTGCGAACGGGGCAGTTTTGAAGTGCTCATCCATCGCTTGAGCGCCGTCTAGCAGCTCATAGAAGTTATCCATACCCACGGCTACAGCAATTGGTAAACCAATTGCTGACCACAACGAGTAGCGACCGCCAACCCAGTCCCACATTGGGAAGATGTTTTCTTCCGCCATGCCGAACTTCACCGCTTTTTCTACGTTAGAGCTGACTGCGGCAAAATGTTTCTTAATATCGGCTTCGGGCACACCTTCAGCAATACACCAAGCGCGGGCAGCATTGGCGTTGTATAGGGTTTCCAAGGTGCCAAAGGACTTAGAGGAAACGATGAATACTGTGGTTTCCGCATTCAGTAGTTTGAGCTTTTCAGTGATGTCAGAGCCATCAATATTGGCAACGAAATGAACCTTGATATCGTCTTTCTTGTACGGCGTCAGCGCTTCAGCTACGACTTTAGGGCCAAGGTAAGAGCCGCCGATACCAATCGACACCACGTCGGTGATGTTTTTGCCAGTGTAGCCTTTCCATTCGCCGCTGTGTAATTGCGTAACGAAAGCTTCCATCTGTGCCAAGGTGCTACGTACTTCATCCAGTACGTTGACGCCATCGACCATTAGAGTTTGTTGTGTTTTGCTTGCGCGCAGCGCCACATGCAGTACCGAACGGTCTTCGGTATTGTTAATGTGATCGCCTTGGAACATGCCGGCAATAGCTGACTTCATGCCGGCTTGCTCGACCAATTGCAGTAGCAATTGCATGGTGTCAGCGTTAGCACGGTTTTTCGAATAGTCCAGTGTCCATCCCGCGGCGGATGCTTTGAAAGACTCAGCACGTGTTGCATCGTCAGCGAACAGATCCGTCATTTTTACGGATGCCATGTCCTGCTGATGTTGTGCCAGTGCTTGCCACGCGGAATGTTGCGTTGGTGAGCTCATGACAATCTCCCTAGGTTGAGTATAAGAGGGTTACGGTAGTTCGACGGTGAGGTTGTCGATCAACCGAGCTTTGCCTAAATAGGCCGCTACTAGAATCACTAGTCGCGTCTCTTTCTCTGATGGTGTTAGTAAGTCGTGTTGTGCACGTATTTCAAAGTAGTCACGCTTAAATCCCACTGCTTCAAGCTTCTGCTGAGCTTGTTCACAAATGTCAGCGTAACACACGTGACCTTCTAGGATTTGTTGCTTGGCCCATAGAAGGGTTTGGTAAATCGTTGTTGCCGTATTGCGCTCGGCATCCGTTAGGTAGCCATTACGAGAACTGAGGGCAAGACCTGTCTCTGCACGAGCAATATCTACGCCAATGATTTCCACATTGGAGCTCAGGTCACGCACCATGTCTTCGATGACTTTCAATTGTTGATAATCTTTGTTACCAAAAATCGCACAGTCCGGCATAACAATGTTAAAAAGCTTGGTCACGACGGTGGCCACGCCGACAAAGTGGCCTGGGCGTGTCGCACCGCAAAGGATGTCAGACAAGCCTGTTACTTCGATCTGGGTTTGGCTGCGCTTGCCGTCTGGGTACATTTCTAATGCGGATGGAGCAAATAGGAAATCACAACCATTGCTCTCAAGCAGTGCTTGGTCTTCTTTTAATGTACGTGGGTAACGCTCTAAATCTTCGTTAGCAGAGAATTGCATAGGGTTAACAAAGATCGACGAGACCACCACGTCACCTTCTTTGCGTGCGCGGCGGATCAGCTCCATATGGCCTTCATGTAGGTTGCCCATAGTGGGAACGAAGGCGATGCGTTTGTCTTGTAGGCGTTCGCTTTTTAGGGCTGTGCGAAGTTCAGCCACGGTGTGAAATGTTTTCATGCGTCAAATGTATGCTCTGGTGCTGGGAAGCGACCATTTTTGACTTCGTCTACATAAGCGGCGAAAGCGTCTTTGATGGTGCGACCGTCGATCAAAAAGTTTTTTACAAAGCGGGCTGGGCGACCAATATTAATGCCCAGCATGTCGTGCATGACCAAAACTTGGCCATCAGTATCAGCGCCGGCGCCAATGCCAATCACAGGCACGCTTACGGCTTGGGTGAGTGATTTGCCTAGCTCGCTAGGAATGCACTCGTATAAAAGAATATCTGCGCCGGCAGCAACCAATTCTAGCGACTCTTTTAGGATCAAGTCTGCTGCTGCTTTGTCTTTTCCTTGTACTTTATAGCCACCCAGTTTATGCACGGCTTGCGGCGTTAGGCCAAGGTGTGCGCAAACGGGAATACCACGCTCTGACAGCAGGCGTACGGTATCAGCCAGCCAGCTGCCACCCTCAAGCTTGACCATATTGGCGCCCGCTTGCATCAGCTTGGCGGCATTGTCGAGGGCTTGGTTCGGTGAGCTGTAACTCATAAAAGGCATGTCCGCGAGAATGAAAGCGTGATTGTTACCACGCTTCACGGCAGCGGTGTGATAGCACATGTCATCGATAGTCACCGGTAGCGTGCTGTCTTGTCCTTGCACCACCATGCCTAAAGAGTCGCCGACGAGAATTGTCTCGACACCGGCTTCGTTCATGGCATGGGTAAAGGTGGCATCATAGCAAGTTAGGCAAGTGAACTTCTCGCCTGCTTGCTTCATGCGTTGCAGTTTGGACAGAGTAATGGGGCTGGCCGGTTTTTTCGCTGACGTGTCTGAATACATGGTTATGCTTCTTCTATTGTTACCAAATCGCTGGTATCAAGTTGAGTGACATGCTCTGCAACGGTTTTGCCATTGTGCAGCAGCAGCTTTGGTGCTAGATCAAGCAGAGGACGGATGACGAACCCGCGTTCTAGCATAAAAGGGTGTGGGACATTCAGGCGTGGCAGTTCAATAGTGTCTTGATTGAACAGTAAAATATCTAGGTCTAGGGTTCTTGGTCCCCAGTGGCGCTCACGCACACGGCGATGATCTTGTTCAATACTTTGCAATAAATCCAATGTGGCAATGCCGTCTAGCTCGGTATCAAAACAGGCGACAGCATTAATGTAGTCTGGTTGGTCCTGTGGACCAACCGGTTTACTGGAATAGAGGTTTGAGCAGATGAAGTTTTTGATACTAGGGTGCTGAGAAAGCTGTTGGATGGCACTTTTCACCTGCGCCAGTGGGTTTTCTAGATTCCCACCAAGGCCAATGTAAACCTTATTCATATTGATCTCACTGTTCTTGTGAACGTTTGGCGTTACTGCTACGACGGCGGCGTGGTCGACGGCGTTTCGCTTTCGCGGGCTCACTGCTCGTGTTCTTGCGCTCGTCCGCCTTATTAATTAGATCACGCTGCTGGTTTTCTGGTGCTTGCTGGAAATCATTCCACCAGTTGCCTAGACCGCCAAGGTTGGTGCCACTTTGCTCGCGAATCAAGAGGAAGTCAAAGGCTGCGCGAAAACGTGGGTGCTGCAAGAGTGTGAAAGCGCGTTTGCCATAGCGTTTCGGTAGACGGAACTGCAAATCCCAAATTTCACGCATCGGCGTTGAGAAACGACGCGGGATCGCGGTTGCGGCCACCTGGTTGTCCAATACCATGGTGGCGGCTTGATGCAGTGCCGGTAGCTCAGGCAGGCCTTGCTTTTCAAACTCTTCATGGCGCAGTGCCACGCTTGGCCACAATAGGATCGCATATAAGAAGTAAGGTGCGGTGCTACGACCACCCTGAATGCGTTCGTCAGTGTTTTGTAGGCCCTGAAGAATAAAGGCTTCTGGATCAATGTCTTTACGCTGCCAGCCGCTTTTTAGTAGGGCATCCGTATCTGGGAATAGGTATTTGAACAGACCGTATTCACGTAACAACTTGAAGGTTTCCATGCCATTGCCACTGCCAAGCAGTTTCAGAAC
Source organism: Marinomonas sp. HM11-D (assembly GCF_057626615.1). Taxonomy (NCBI): domain Bacteria; kingdom Pseudomonadati; phylum Pseudomonadota; class Gammaproteobacteria; order Oceanospirillales; family Oceanospirillaceae; genus Marinomonas; species Marinomonas sp. HM11-D. Next base: position 152,525 of record NZ_JBMMKT010000006.1, read on the forward strand.
TTCTTCAAACAGACGAGCCGGTGGAATATGGTCTAACAGATGGGCCATTTCTTTAATCGGTGCGGCCGTTTCTGCTTCAATGGAGAAGTTGAGTTTGGCGGCAAAACGAATCGCGCGCAGCATGCGCACAGGGTCTTCTTGGTAGCGCTGACGTGGATCGCCAATAATGCGAATCTGGCGCTTTTCGATGTCTGCTAGACCACCACAATAATCGTTAATCGAGAAATCGGCGATGTTGTAATACAGCGCGTTGAAAGTGAAGTCGCGGCGTTCGGCGTCTTCTTCAATCGAACCGTAGACGTTGTCGCGCAAAATAATGCCATGGGATGAGCGGGCGGTGTCTTTGTCTTTCAGGGACTTGCGTTGCTCGCTTTCGGCAGGGTGTTGAGCGGCGGTGTTGGCGCGGAAGGTGGACACTTCGATGATTTCGCGTCCGTAGGTCACATGCACCAGTTTAAAGCGTCGGCCGATCAAGCGCGAATTTGAGAACAGCGCGTGAGCTTCTTCTGGTGTGGCGTTAGTCACCACGTCGAAGTCTTTTGGCTCAATGCCAATCAAATGGTCACGAATACAGCCGCCGACGAGATAGGCGTCAAAACCGGCCTCGTGTAGGCGATATAGAACTTTCAGCGCATTAGGGCTGATGTTCTTTCTCGAGAACGTATGTTTGTCTCTAGGAATTTCTAGAGGTAGTTGTCGAGACTCATCTGAGCCAAATAAGGAAGTCGCTTTACGAACCAAAGACCTAAAACCTGCAAGCATTATTTAAAAAATTTCAACAATTGATGGGTTTGGTTATTCTACACGGGTAGGGTAGAAGATACACGATAAAGAGAGACTGAATTGGATTTAGCTGGGAAAAGTCGAGAAAGGGTTATTACATAGATAAGCGAAAATAAAATAATCGCTTTGGATACATCGAAGATACTAGTTCCGAAAACAAAGTTCGTGCTGCTTCTGCAGTTCTACTCAATTTTTATTTTTATTATTGCAATGTTTTCATCGCCTAACGGCTTGTATATCTAAAAAAATCAATTATCCAAAGCGATCTTTCCATCCGCAGCCTCAGGTTTTATTTTTATTTGAAGAGGCTACGGTGTTCCTTTTATTTTATTTTTATTTGAAGGAACGTACACAATGATTAACTTATTTTTATTATCGTCAATCTTGTTATCGTTGTGTCCTTTATAAGGCATTTGTTGTGCCAATTTTTTCAAAATACTGAAAAGTAAGGATTTTTTAAAAATGTTGTGCACTTTTTTTACGATATTGATAGGTTTTGTTGGGTAATATCGTATCAAGTGTTACTTTTATTCTGTTACTTTTCTGGGCACACCAAGTTTTTGGCGTCGTTCCCAAAGGCTTTTTCGAGAGATGCCCAGAGACTGTGCAAGCTGTGTTTCGGTCATTTTATGTTGGTGCGTTAACACAAAGTGCTTGAAGTAATCGTCGAGCGTCGTGCCTTCAATGGCAAATTGAGGAGAACTTTCTGAGGTGGCGCCAGTGTGCACCTCTTTTGTTACCGTTATATGACTGTCCTTGGTCTTGAGCTTAAGATTGCTGGCTTCAAGCTTACCTTCTGGGCTAAGAATAATAGCCCGTTCTAGGGCGTTTTCCAGTTCCCTGACGTTGCCAGGCCAGGTGTGCTCGCGAATCGCTTTATCAAAGGCTTTGCTGTAGGTCGGCACGGGCTTGTCGTGCTTCTTACAGGCTTTCTCTAGTAATGTCTTGGCAATCAACGAGATATCTTCACCGCGCTCACGTAGGGCTGGAACAGTCAATTCCATCACATAGAGGCGGTAATACAAGTCTTCTCGGAACATGCCGTTCTGAACCATTTGCAGCAGGTTTCTATGGGTCGCCGTCACGAGGCGGATATCCACCTGAGTCGAGGTGACAGCACCGACACGGCGAATCTCCCCTTCTTGTAAGACGCGTAGCAAGCGGGCTTGGGCTTCTAGTGGCAGCTCACCGATCTCATCGAGGAAAAGCGTGCCTTTGTCGGCAGCGACAATCAGGCCATCGCGTGCGGACACCGCACCGGTAAAGGCGCCTTTCTCATGACCAAATAGTTCGGACTCGATTAGATTTTCTGGAATCGCCGCACAGTTGACGCTAATAAGGGCGTTGTTTTTGCGCTTCGAAAGATTATGAATCGATTTGGCGACCAGCTCTTTACCGGTACCAGATTCCCCGTGAATTAACACGGTCGCGTTGGTTTTGGCGACCTTTTGTAATTCATCAAACAGTATATGCATGGCGGGGCTGTCGCCAATAATGCCGCTTTCAGGAGAGCCGAGAGTTGGCTCGCTGGACTTGTTGGATTGTTCGGCAAATAAACTGATCTCACCAGCGCTGCCTGTTTTCAGTTCTGTTGACTTGTTGCCACTGCGCTTGGGTTTTTCCAAGGCTTCAATCACTTGCGCGAGTACCGTATCTGGATCAGTCGGCAGAGGAATAAAGTAATTGGCACCCTTGGCCATGTATTCTATGGCGCTATTAAGGCTTGGGCGTTGGTCGAAAATAATAAAGGTTTGTTGGCTGATTTTGGCCAAGGATTCGTCGGGGGCGACATCGGCGTCCACTAACAGCAGCTCGAAGTCATCCAGCTCGTAGTACTTGATGGCCTGCTCAATAGTCTGGCTAATGTTGACGTGAAAGCCATTACGGCTTAACCAGCGATCGACTTCTTTAAGTGGCGAGTTATCCCCACAAATCACCATTACGTGATACATCCTGTCACCCCTTGTAACTTGGTGTAACGATTATACTCACTTTAAAGGTGTGTGCGAGTGCTGGTTTAGCGTATCAGTGGTTGGTCGTTGTCGATCAAAGAAAGCGTTGCTTGGCGTAGCTGTGTCCGTTGCCAACGCTCACTGGCCCATTCTAATAAGGTCCCTAGGCGGTAGTCGTTAGGAACGTCCTGAAAGCCTAAATAATGTAGCACTCGTTGCAAGACTTGCGGCTCGCCGTTAGGAATGGCTTTGGCATGGTTTTGCTTACTGATCTTATCGCCATGTTCATTGACGATCAGCGGTAGATGGCAGAGTTCAGGCGCTTGCCAGCCAAACTGTTGGTAGAGCCACAGTTGCTGACCGGTCGTTTCAAGCAAATCGGCACCGCGCACAATATGGCTGATGTTCTGTAAGTGATCGTCCACTACCACGGCCAATTGGTAAGAAAAGTAATCGTCCTTGCGCTTTAATACCGGATGATTCAATGGCTGGCTAACATCAAAGTACTGCGGTCCTTGAATTGGATCGACAAATTCATAGAGGCCTTGATCGCATTGCGCGCGCCAAGAGTGTGGCGTCAGGGTGTCACTATGACAGCGCGTCGGATGTAGGCCCTGTGTGGCTTTTAAAGAGGCTCGGGTGCATTGGCAGGGATAAGCCAGATTTTGCTCAATCAGCTGTTCTAAATAGTGCTGATACAGATCGTAACGTTCAGACTGGATAACAATCGTTTCGTCTGAAAATAACTCGTAGCTGTGTAGGGTGCTGATGATGGCTTGTTGGTAAGCGGTAGAGCAGCGTGTGCCGTCCACATCTTCGATACGAATTAACCAAGTGCCTTGTTGTTGGCGTGCGTCAAGATAACTAGCAACGGCACTGAGTAGAGAGCCAAAATGAAGTGGGCCGGTTGGCGAAGGCGCAAACCGGCCGCGATAAGCAGAGGGCATGAATTAACCGCCGATTTGCTTCTCTTTAATTTCTGCTAGTGTCTTACAGTCGATACACATGGTCGCTGTAGGACGAGCTTCTAGGCGACGGATACCGATTTCGATACCACACTCATCACAGAAACCGTAGTCGTCTTCGTTGATGCGTTCGATAGTTTGGTTAATCTTTTTAACCAATTTACGCTCACGGTCACGGGCACGCAGCTCTAGGCTAAATTCTTCTTCTTGGCTGGCACGATCGTTTGGATCGGCATAGTTCACCGCTTCTTCTTGTAAGTTGTGTACTGTGCGATCAACCTCTTCCATTAGGTTTTGCTTCCAGTTGAGAAGGATGCTTCTAAAATGCGCCAATTGTTGTTCGTTCATGTACTCTTCACCTTCCGCCGCAACGTAAGGTGTAAAGTCTTTCATCAATGATTCAGGATTTTTACTTGGCATAGTCTTGCCTCACTTCCCAGGTGTCCTTGTGGTAACCTGTTTACATTAAGTTAAAGTGGTTTAAATTTTTCGGGCGGAAACTTATCAGATAATTTGTGCCAGAACCACATTTTTTGCGCAAAAACTTTATTCTTTTGCCGCGCATTTTTAAGGATTTTAGAGATTAGTATGCAGACTTTAGCCAAACGCGTCGAGCAAATTGCCCCTTTTCAAGTCATGGCCGTGATGGAGCGAGCGAAGCAACTTCAAGCCGCTGGAAAAGACGTGATTCACCTAGAAGTGGGGGAGCCGGACTTTACGGCGCCGGCGGCCGTAAACGAAGCGGGTATGGCCGCTATTCGTGAAGGGAAGACGGGTTATACGGCAGCGACAGGTTTGCCGGAACTGCGTCAAGCAATCAGCGATTTCTATCTTGAGCGCTATGATGTGAAGGTGGCGTCACAGCGTATTATTGTGACGCCTGGTGCGTCTGGTGCCTTGCTGCTATTAAGCTCTTTGATGGCGGAAGTGGGTTCTGAAGTGCTGATGCCAGATCCTTGTTACCCTTGTAATCGCCACTTTTTATTACAGGTCGGTGCGCAAGCACGTATGCTGGAATGTTTCAGTGAAAACAACTTTGAAATCGACTTGGATACGCTGGCAGAGCAATGGCAAGCACAAACTACGGGGCTTTGGCTGGCATCACCTGCGAATCCAACCGGTTCGGTATTGTCCGTAGACTACATTGCCAAAGCCTGGGAGATTGTTCAGCGACAGGGCGGCCACTTGTTGGTGGATGAAATCTATCAAGGCTTGGTCTTTGAAGGTGAAGACTTTACGGCATTAAGTGTCAGTGATGACATTTTTGTAGTGAACAGTTTCTCGAAATACTTTGCTATGACGGGCTGGCGTTTAGGTTGGATTGTGGTGCCTGAATGGGCCATTGAGGGTGCAACTAAACTGGCACAAAACCTATTTATTTCGGCACCTTCGATTGCTCAACATGCAGCACTGCGAGCTTTCCAGCCTGATGTGTTAGCAGAGTGCGAGCAACGTCGTCAAACCTTGGCGGAACGTCGTCAGACCTTGATTAATGGTTTGGAAAAGCTGGGGCTGCCGATTGCCTCAGCTCCGCAGGGGGCCTTTTATGTTTATGTGGATGTGTCGAGCATTACTACGGATGCCATGCAGTGGTGCTTGGCATTATTGCAAACAGAGTTTGTCGCGCTGACGCCGGGGGCGGATTTTGGCATGAAGGACGCCCATCAATATGTGCGCTTTGCTTACACCTGTGATTCTAAGCGCATTGAGCAAGCCTTAGAGCGTATTGCGCGTTTTATACAGGCTTAACGTTTTATTGACCTCAATCGTGTTCTGTTGAGGTTTTCCAAAAGCTACTTCAAATGCGCATTATTACTCTGCATTATAGCTTTCACTGTGATAAGCATGGGAAAGTGAAGAGTAACAATGCGCAAAGTTCATTTATGGCGTCGCTTAGCGGCGGCGTTCTACGATTCTCTACTATTAATTGCCTTGTATTTCCTAGTGGGCTGGATCGCTGTTATGGCCAATGAAGGGGAGGCCGTTCAAGGCGCCTGGCTATTTTGGTTGCTGCTATTGATTGCTTGGGGCTTCTTTGTGAAATTCTGGCGTTACCCAGGGCAAACGTTGGGGATGCAGGTATGGAAGTTTCGTGTGGTGCAAGAAAACGGTGCGCCAGTGACAATGCGCCAAGCGACCGCGCGTTATGTGTTTGCCTTGGTGTCGTGGGGATGCTTTGGTTTGGGGTTTTTGTGGGCGCTAATCGATAAGAATCAACAGACTTGGCACGATAAGTTGTCGCAGACCCGTTTAGAGTTTATCGATCATAAACAACGCAACCTGTCTTAGGTTGCGTTGTTTTTTGCTGTTAGTGACGGCGTTTCAAGAGATAAAGACCAATCGTGAAACAGACCAGAATTGGCAGCAAAATCCCCAGTAATGGTGGTAGTGAGCTGACCAAGCTTAAGCGACCCATAATATAGAGGGTGTTTTGGAAGGCTAGACCAATCAACACACCCGAGAAAATGCGTCCTCCCATGGTCGACGAACGCAACGGCCCGAAGACGGTCGAAATGGCGACGATAACCAAGGCTAGCGAGGAGAGTGGGCGGAAAATCTTGCTCCAAAAAGACAGTTCATAATCCCCTGGGTTTAGCCCTTGCTCCTTCAAAAAGCTCGAATACTGATACAGTTGTGTCAGCGACAAGCTGTCCGGTTCTTGGGTCGACAGATAGAGGTAGTCGGCTTTTAACGAAGAGTACCATTCTTGCGTGTCAGCTTGGCTTATAGTGACGCGATCACCACCAAAGCTAGTGGTCGAAATGTCATGTAATGTCCAAGTGTTTTCCGATTCTTGTGTCGCGCTACGAGCAGTATGAATGGCTTGTAACGTGTCGCCTTCACGATCGTAAATGGTGATGTTGTAGAGGCTGCCTTGGCGATCAGCGGCATCAATGTAGACATAGTCGCCATTAGTCTTTAGCCAACTGCCACCGGTGATGGCAAAGTTGCTGTTCACGCCTACTTGTAACTTATCCACTAGATTGGCTTTTTGTTCTGCAATCGGTGAGACAAACTCTGCGACTAATAAGCCTGCTAACGCAAGAGCTAGCACTGGTTTGCAAGCAGCAAAGCCTAGGCGCCATAGCGGTACCCCCGCCGCACGCATCACGGTAATCTCAGAGGTTGAAGCCAAAGCCCCTAGTCCCACCAAGGTGCCGATCAAAGATGCAACGGGTAAGTATTCTGCTAATTTGCCTGGGATGCGTAGTCCCAATACTTGGATCAAGGTGGTGGTCGTGTATTGGTCGTTTACCTTTTTTACTTCCTCAATAAAAGTAATGGCAAAGTCCAGTCCTAGTAATACAAACGCCACCAAGCAAACCGCCAAGAAAACGCTCATGCCCACGTAGTTGTCTAGTTTACGCATGACGGCCTCCTGATGCTTTTGGTAGTCGGGCGGCTTTACGTGAGAACGCCTGGTTAAACAATAGGAAGGTATAGGTAGCGATCATGATAAAGGCCGCATGTACCCACCACAGCCCAAGTTGTACAGGGATGGTTTGTTTTTCGATGGCGGTACGTCCCCAAATCAATAAGCCCAAGTAGGTGATTAGCAATACGATCGCTGGCAGCATTTTAAAGAAACGGCCTTGGCGTGGATTCACCTGACTCAGGGATAAACCGATAATCGCCAGAATAGGCACCATGATCACTAGACTAATACGCCATTGCAGTTCTGCGACCAGCTTGGGATCGGTGGCATTTAATAAGGATAGGGTCGATTGCGCTTCTTCTGCAGTGATCTCACTGGGTGGCGTGTCTTCAATACGCAACGCATAGGTATCAAAGGTAGTGACCGTGTAGTTGCCGGTGCCGGGTTTACCTTGGTAGCGTACGCCGTCTTTTAATACCAGGTATTGCAATCCGTCGTGCTCAGCGAAACGTACTAACTCCCCATAGCGTGCCAATGTTTGCGTCGGCACCAGCTGATGATTTTTAGTGGTGTAGTCGGAGACAAACATGTTTTCCATCCAGCCTTCATTATCAGTGAAGTTCTCGATGTAGGTGGCGCGTTGACCTGAGCCTTCGAATTTACCGGGTTGGAGGAAATCAAATGCAGTCAGTTGATCCTGTGCTTGAGTGATTTCTTGAGCCTTGTATTCAAAGGTTGGCGACAGCCAAAAGTTGATGCAAGCGGATAGGGCCGTTACAAAAAGTGCAATACCAAGGGTGTAACCTGCGAGTTTGATTTTGCTGACACCGCTGGCGAACAAAATCGACATTTCGTTTTCAATGTACAAGCGGCCGTAGGCCAGCAGTAATGACAGGAAGAAGGCTAACGGTAAAATAACCTGAATAAAGCTTGGGACGTGTAGGCCTAATAAGATGAATAGGAAGTCAAAGCTCATGCGGCCATCAGCGACGCGACCTAGATAGTTAAAGATGCGTCCGCTTAAAATGACAAGAAGTAAGATGAGGGTCACCGCTGCGGTTGACACCAACACTTCTTTAGCCAAGTATCTGAATAGTTTCAAAGGAACCTCTACTGGAGTTCTAGCGTGACTTCAGGTGATCGCTACTAAAAATTAAACGGCCAATATTATCTCGTTAGTTGCCGTAGGTAGCCAGTATTTTAGAAAGATTATTGAATTGGATGGGAAATATGAAAACACAATTGTTCAACAATGTTGCTGACGTGCAAGCAGACCTGCTTGTGGTATTTGTTCCAAGTGAAGGGGATTTGCCTGCAGCGACGGCACAAGCAGACGAAAAAGTGAACGGTCAAATTGCCGCACTTCGTGAACAAACCGTTTTCAAAGGTTCAGTAGCACAAACCTTGTTGCTACCAAGCGTAACAGATGGTCAGCCTGCGCTATTGTTGGTTGGTACGGGCAAAGATGCCTTATCTGATATGAATGTTAAGAAAGTGGCTGCAGCGGTGGGCGCGCAAATCAAAGCTCTGCCATACGCCAATGTAGCTGTGGCAGCGAGCGGCCTATCGGTAAAAGACCGTTCCGCGGACAACATCACGACTTTGCTGGGTCAGTGGCTAAATGAAGCCTTTTACGAATTCCTTGGCTTTAAACAGTCTGATGCTGAGAAGGTAAACAAAGTTGAAACGCTGCAAATCGAAGGCAGCAACGAAGATGCCTTAAAAGTGGGTGTGGCGACGGCAGCTGGTTCTGCTTTCACGCGTCAATTGGGTAACCTGCCTGGCAACGTTTGTACGCCAGCTTACCTTGCTTCGAAAGCACAGCAATTGGGTGAAGACTACGGCATCGAAGTGGAGTTGCTAGACGAAACTAAGATGGATGAACTAGGCATGCACTGTCTATTGTCGGTTGGCCGTGGTAGTGATCAACCAAGTTACCTAATCGTGATGCATTACCGTGGCGGCAAAGAAGATGAAGCGCCGCATGTATTGCTAGGTAAGGGTATTACCTTTGACACCGGCGGTATTTCATTAAAGCCAGGCGCGAAAATGGATGAGATGAAATACGACATGTGTGGCGCGGCCAGCGTGTTTGGTACCATGAAAGCCATCTGTGAGCTTAAGCCAGCGCTAAACTTCACGGCTGTGATTGCTGCCGCAGAAAATATGCCAAGCGGTCGAGCAACCAAGCCAGGTGACATCGTGAAAACCATGTCCGGTAAAACGGTGGAAGTGTTGAACACCGATGCCGAAGGTCGTTTGGTACTGTGTGATGCATTGACTTACATCGAACGTTTTAAGCCTCAATCGGTGGTCGACATTGCCACCCTAACCGGCGCTTGTATCGTTGCGCTAGGTAGTGTGAACTCTGGTATGTACGCTAACAAACAAGAGGTGGCGGATGCACTGAAAGCGGCTAGTAAAGAAGCCGCCGATAAACTATGGCAAATGCCGCTAGATGAAGAATACCAACAGCAACTCGACAGTAACTTTGCTGACATGGGCAATATCGGTGGTCCAGAGGCGGGTTCTGTGACAGCGGCATGTTTCTTGTCGCGCTTTACTGAAAGCTACCCTTGGGCACACTTGGATATCGCTGGTACCGCATGGGCTGGTGGCGCGAGCAAAGGTGCGAGTGGTCGTCCTGTGGGTTTGTTGACTCAGTATCTATTGAGTAAAGCTAACTAATTGCTTTTAAAGTATTTAAAAGCCCTGCCGTAATTGATTGCGGTGGGGCTTTTTGCTTTTACGGGTCATTGGTCACCTTGTAGGGTGGTTAGCTCAGTGAAATGTGCGCCTCTGTATCTAATGGCTATGAAATGTTAGGTATAGATTTCGTCGATCGATCCTGACGCGACATAGGGTAGACTTTTGTTGGCGTCAGTGCGAAAGTTGTACAACTTGATCGTTTTCTAACGGGATAATCAGTGGCTGTGAATGGCCTCTGACCATGCTGATTAACTTGGCTTTGATTGTGGTTTCTTATGTCTGATGTGCTTTCTGATGCTCAAATGTATTTGTCTGAGCCGGACGAAACAGTCCTAACAGCTGCGCTGCGCAATAAAGATGACATTCCTATTCTGATGGATGTTGTCGGCGCGGACGAGGTTTCTACGCCTATTAGTCAAGAAATGCACCTTAAGAATTTGCTCTCGGGAGAGAAGCGAGTTCCGCACCCTGAAGCGCAAGCGCCGCAGGTGCATCAGGCTTCTCAGGTTCACAATGCGGCTGTTGAGCAGACAGTATCGGCCAAGTCAGCAACGCACTTTAAGTACGAACCACCTGAAACCAAAAAGGCCGAATTTCACTACGAGCCACCTGAAGAAACGGCGGCCGTTGTCGCAGAGGCGGTTACAAAAACCGTCCATCAAACAGCTGAAAAAGTCACCGCAGCGCCGCAAGCGCCCAGTAAACAGGATCAATCTCAGTTGATTGCCGCGGCGATTCGTACGGTATTGGAGCGTCGTTTGCCTACCCTGGTCGCTGAAGTCATGACAGAAATCTCAAAACGAAAAGGCCAGTAGGTCTTTCGTGACTTTCTCGGTCGTCGCGTAAGCGGTATAATTCCCACAACTTAATTTTTGCCATCCAAGAGCTTTAAGACACCATAATGGAAAAGACTTACCAACCTCAAAGTATCGAACAGCCGATTTACACGCGCTGGGAAGAAAATAATTACTTCGCACCTAAGGGTGACGGCACGCCATTCTCGATCATGATTCCGCCGCCGAACGTCACAGGTAGTCTGCACATGGGCCACGCGTTCCAGCACAGTTTGATGGACGCTATGATTCGTCGTGCGCGTATGCAAGGCAAACGCACATTGTGGCAGCCAGGTAGCGACCACGCTGGTATCGCAACGCAGATGGTGGTTGAGCGTCAATTGGCAGCACAAAACCTAACGCGTACTGAATTAGGCCGTGAAAAGTTCCTAGAAAAAGTATGGGAATGGAAAGGTCAGTCAGGCGGCACTATCTCTGATCAGATGCGCGTTTTGGGTGACTCGGTGGATTGGAGTAAAGAGCGCTTCACCATGGACCCTGGTATGTCTGCAGCGGTACAAGAAGTGTTTGTACGCTTGTTTGACGAAGGCATCATTTACCGTGGTCAGCGCCTAGTCAACTGGGATCCAAAACTGCACACCGCTATTTCTGACCTAGAAGTACTGTCAGAAGAAGAAAATGGCTTTATGTGGCACTTTCGTTACCCACTAGCGGATGGCGTAAAAACAGCGGATGGCAAAGATTACATTGTCGTGGCGACAACGCGTCCAGAAACCATGCTTGGTGACTCGGCCGTGGCGGTGGCACCAGATGATGAGCGTTACGCTGCGTTGGTTGGCAAAGAAATCATTCTGCCGCTTGTTGGTCGTCGTATTCCAATCGTTGCTGATGAGTACGTTGATAAAGAGTTCGGTACAGGCTGTGTGAAAATTACTCCAGCCCACGACTTTAACGACTACGAAGTCGGTAAGCGTCATAACCTACCAATGATCAACATCTTTACCGATGATGCGTCGATCAATAACGAAGCGCCAGAAAAATACCGTGGTCTAGATCGTTTTGATGCCCGTAAAGTGATCGTGCAAGATTTCGAAGACCTAGGTCTTCTAGAAAAAATTGCTGACCACAAATTGAAAGTGCCACGCAGCGAACGTGGTAATACCGTGGTTGAACCATACCTAACGAAGCAGTGGTATGTGGCGGTAGAAAGTCTAGCCAAACCAGCGATTGAAGCGGTTGAAAACGGTGACATTCAATTCGTACCTAAGCAGTGGGAAAACACTTACTTTGCTTGGATGCGTGATCTACAAGATTGGTGTATCTCGCGTCAGCTTTGGTGGGGCCACCAAATCCCAGCTTGGTACGACGCAGAAGGTAACTTCTACGTAGGTCAAGACGAAGCAACAGTGCGTACTAAGTACAACCTAGCGGCAGATCTTGAACTGACTCAAGATGAAGACGTACTAGATACTTGGTTCTCGTCTGCACTGTGGACCTTTGCAACGCAAGGTTGGCCAGAGCAAACCGAAGACCTAGATCTATTTGGTGAATCAGACGTTCTAGTAACGGGCTTTGACATCATTTTCTTCTGGGTTGCTCGTATGATCATGATGACCCTGAAATTCACTAACAAAGTACCGTTCAAAACGGTTTACATCACAGGTCTGATCCGTGACGAGCGCGGCGACAAGATGTCGAAGTCGAAAGGTAACGTAATCGATCCACTGGATTTGATTAACGGTATCGACCTAGACGCTCTGGTAGCGAAGCGTACTTACGGCATGATGCAGCCACGTCTTGCTGAGAAAGTTGAGAAGAACACGCGCGAAACCTACCCAGAAGGTATGCCTGCTTACGGTACCGATGCGCTACGTTTCACGCTGTGCTCGCTAGCGTCAGGTGGTCGTGACATCAAGTTCGACCTTAACCGTTTAGAAGGTTACCGCAACTTCTGTAACAAGATCTGGAACGCAGCACGCTACGTGTTAATGAACACAGAAGGCCAAGATTGCGCGCAAAACGGTGGTGAAGTTGAGCTATCGCTAGCAGATAAGTGGATTATTTCCCGTCTACAACACGCTGAAGATGCAGTAAACAAAGCCTACGAGACGCACCGTTTTGATTTGGCGGCGCAAGCTGTTTACGAATTCATGTGGCATGAATACTGTGACTGGTACCTAGAGCTGTCTAAGCCGGTTCTTTGGGACGAGAACGCCACGCCTGCACAGCTAGCGGGTACACGTCGTACCTTGGTTTGTGTATTGGAAGCCTTCCTACGTCTTGCGCACCCAATGATGCCGTTTATCACCGAAGAAATCTGGCAGCGTGTTGCACCGCTAGCTGGCGAAACGGGTGAGACGGTGATGGTTAAGTCTTTCCCAGAAGCTGAAGAAGCGAAGAAAGACGCTGCGGCGGAAGCGGACGTTGAATGGCTAAAAGGTGTGATCGAAGGCATTCGTAATATCCGTGGTGAGATGAACATTGCACCGTCTAAGCCGCTAGAGATTTTCTTCCGTAACGGTTCCGAGCTAGATAAAACTCGTATGGAAGCGAACTTAGCGTTCCTAGAGAAATTGGCGAAAATTGCCTCTATCACTTGGCTAGAAGCGGGTGCGGAAGCACCAATGTCAGCTACTGCCCTAGTGGGTGAAATGGAAGTATTGGTGCCAATGGCGGGTCTAATCGATAAAGAAGCAGAGCTTGCGCGTCTGCAAAAAGAAATCGATAAGGCAAGCAAAGATCTACAGCGTATCGAAGGCAAGCTAGGCAACGAGTCATTTGTTGCCAAAGCGCCAGCGGATGTCGTAGAGAAAGAAAAAGCCAAGTGCGAAGATCTGAAGTCAGTCGTTGCTCGTCTAGAAGAGCAAAAGGCGAGCATCGCGTCTTTGTAACAACGGTCGGCTCTAGTCTGTAAATAGACTAGAGCAATTGGCTCAAAACAATAACAAGAGGTGGTCAATGGCAGAACGGTTTTTTGGTAAGGTGCGTTGGTTTAATGACACCAAAGGCATTGGCTTTATTAGGCGCGATGACTTACCGGATGTGTTTGTGCACTATAAATCGATTGTGTCAGAGGGGCATAAAACCCTGAAAAAGGGTCAATCTGTTAGCTTTGAAATTATGCAAACGGATTTTGGTCAGCAAGCTTCGCAAGTGATGCTTGAGAAGCGACCGCTACTGCAAAGTACTGATCAGTCCTGACTTCTTGTGAAAAAAAAACCAGCCTAGCGCTGGTTTTTTTACGTCTTGTATCAATTACTTCAACATGCTGTGTGCCAGTTTGACGAAGTCTACTGGGCTTAAAATGCCGACCAGCTTGCCATCTTCTACCACAGGTAAGCTACCGTATTTGTTTTCAATGAAAAACTCAGCTGCCGCTTTGAGCGACATGGTGGATTCGACGCTTAAGATTTCTTTGTTCATGGCGTTGCGTACTGGGGTTTGCTCTTCTTTCTTCTGTAGCTGCTGAGTGCCGAACTGGCTGACTAGGTAAAAGGCGTGTTTTAGGTATTCACGCTGAGTCAGCATGCCAAGACAATGGTTTTCGTCATCGACAATCGGTAGGTTGCGGATGTTCTTTTCCGCCATGAGTGCTTTGGCTTTGGCCAGTGAGTCGCTTTCTTTTAGCGTCACAAGATTGGTAATCATTAAATCGGCTACAGTTTGCACGCGTCGAACTCCTTGTATAATAGTTCTCCTGAGTTTAGGAGATTTGAAATGCCCAGTGCAATAGACCCGTGTCATTCACAGTTAGAGATAGACGAATATTGGATGGCCAAAGCGCTTGAGCTGGCTTGTGCTGCGGAAGCGGAAAGCGAAATTCCTGTTGGCGCGATTGTCGTATTAGATGGCGAAGTCATCGGTCAGGGGTTTAACTCCCCGATTCATACCTGTGACCCGACTGCTCATGCGGAAATTCAGGCAATTCGAGACGCCTGCAAAAATGTGAATAATTACCGTCTACCAGAGGCGACCTTATATGTCACGCTGGAGCCTTGTTCCATGTGTGCTGGGGCGATTGTGCACAGTCGTATTGCTCGTGTGGTGTATGGCGCGACCGAGCCAAAGAGCGGTGTCGTGGAAAGTCAGCAGCAGTTTTTCCTGCATAGCTTCTTAAATCACCGTGTCGAAGCCTTAGGTGGAGTGCTCGCGGAGCAAGCGAGCACTCAGCTTTCAAATTTTTTTCAGTATCGCCGCGAGCAAAAAAAACGGTTAAAACAACAGGCTAAGGCTCGAAATAACGACACTGAGTAAGGAAAGTCGCGATATTGCAAAGACTATACTGGCTTCAAAACGCCTCAATGATTTAAAATACGCGCAAATTTTTCCCCAAACTACCACATGAGGCAAAACTCGACATGCTGACTCTGCATGGTTCCGCGGCGCTTTCTGCGTTTCGCAAAGCTAAGCTTTTAGCAGGTCTACAAGATCTGTATCCATCTATCACAGATATCGATGCCCAGTTTCTACATTTTGTTGAGCTAAAGTCAGGTCAGGCGCTGACGGCTGAACAACAAGGCGTGCTAGAACAGGCTCTGACTTACGGGGCTAAGTCTGCGCCGATTCAAGTATCTGACAACTACGTATTGGTAGTGCCACGTCTTGGTACCATCTCTCCATGGTCTTCTAAAGCAACGGACATTCTGCATAACTGTGGTCTTGAGTTAGTAGAGCGCGTTGAGCGCGGTGTGCAATACTTTATCCACTCTAGCGAAGCATTCTCTGATGCACAGCGTAGTGACATTGCGGCGCTACTGCATGACCGTATGACAGAAAGCGTTTTGCTAGACGTTGCAGCGGCACAAACCATGTTCAGCCATGCAACACCAGCACCAATGAGCAGTGTTGATGTGTTAGGCGGCGGTCGCGATGCATTGGTAGAAGCTAACCAAAAACTTGGTCTAGCCTTGGCGGAAGACGAAATTGACTACTTGGTAGAGTCATTCAAAGAATTGGGTCGTAACCCAAATGACGTAGAGCTAATGATGTTTGCTCAAGCAAACTCTGAGCACTGCCGTCATAAGATCTTTAACGCTTCTTGGACGATCGATGGCGAAGAACAAGAGCGTTCTTTGTTCAAGATGATCAAGAATACCCACGAACATAACCCTGACGGTACTTTGTCTGCGTACAAAGACAACGCCGCGGTTATGGAAGGTCACAAAGCAGGCCGTTTCTTCCCGAACTCCGAAACTCGTGAATACGATTTCTCACAAGAGAACATCGATATTCTGATGAAGGTTGAAACTCACAACCACCCAACGGCAATTGCTCCATTTGCGGGTGCCGCGACCGGTTCTGGTGGTGAGATTCGTGACGAAGGCGCGACTGGTATCGGTGCTAAGCCGAAAGCAGGTCTAACAGGCTTTACGGTTTCTGACCTTAAAATCCCTGGTTTCGAGCAACCATGGGAAAGCCAATACGGCAAGCCAAGCCGCATCGTGACACCATTGGATATCATGATCGAAGGTCCTATCGGTGGCGCGGCATTTAACAACGAATTTGGTCGTCCTGCACTACTAGGTTACTTCCGTACTTTCGAGCAAAAAGTACAGGGTCCAACCGGTGACGAAGTGCGTGGTTACCACAAGCCAATCATGCTTGCGGGCGGTATCGGTAACATCCGTCGTGAGCACGTTGAAAAGAACGAGATCCAAGTCGGTTCTAAACTAGTGGTACTAGGTGGTCCTGCGATGTTGATCGGTCTTGGCGGTGGTGCAGCCTCTTCTATGGCGTCTGCTGACGGTAACGAAGACCTAGATTTTGCTTCGGTACAACGTGGTAACCCAGAAATGGAGCGCCGTTGTCAGGAAGTTATCGACCGTTGTTGGCAGCTTGGCGACAAGAACCCAATTAGCTTCATCCACGACGTGGGTGCCGGTGGTCTATCTAACGCCTTGCCAGAGCTTGTAAAAGACGGCGAGCGTGGTGGTAAGTTCGATCTACGTAAAGTATTGAACGACGAGCCAGGTATGTCACCACTAGAAATCTGGTGTAACGAATCTCAAGAACGCTACGTAATGGCGATCCCTGCTGACCGCATTGACGAGTTCGCAGCGATCTGTGAGCGTGAGCGTTGTCCATTTGCTGTGGTAGGTGAAGCGAAAGAAGAACTACATCTAGAAGTAGAAGATCCACACTTCGACAACAGCCCAGTTGATCTACCAATGTCTGTGCTGTTTGGTAAGCCACCTAAGATGCATCGTGAAGCTACTAAAGCAGACGTGAAAGGCGATGACTTTGACGGTTCTGACGTTGAATTGGCTGAAGCAGCGAAGCGCGTGCTTAGCCTTCCAACAGTTGCGTCTAAGAGCTTCTTGATCACCATCGGTGACCGTACTATCACAGGTATGGTGGCGCGTGATCAGATGGTGGGGCCATGGCAGGTGCCAGTAGCTGACGTTGCGGTAACGACTTCGTCACTAGATAGCTACACTGGTGAAGCAATGACCATGGGTGAGCGTACGCCTGCAGCACTATTGAATGCGCCAGCGTCTGGTCGCATGGCAGTAGGTGAAGCGCTAACCAACCTAGCGGCAGCGAAAATCACCAAACGTAACCACATTAAGCTATCTGCTAACTGGATGGCGGCTGCGGGTCACGCAGGTGAAGACGAGAAGCTATACCAAACGGTTAAAGCCGTAGGTATGGAGCTATGTCCTGCACTGGATATCGCGATCCCTGTGGGTAAAGACTCTATGTCGATGAAGACGGTATGGAAAGAAGACGGCGAAGAGAAAGCGGTTACTTCACCATTGTCTCTAGTGATTTCTGCCTTTGCGCCTGTGGAAGATGTTCGTAAGACTCTTACTCCTGAGCTTAAGAAAGCTGACAGCCAATTGATCCTTCTAGATCTTGGTGCGGGTCAAAACCGTCTAGGTGGTTCGGTACTTGCGCAAGTATTTAACAAAGTAAGTAACGCAACACCTGACGTAGACAGTGCTGCGGTGCTAGCGGGCTTCTTCGATACCACACAAGCGTTGAATGGCGAAGGCAAGCTGCTTTCTTACCACGACCGTTCCGACGGTGGTCTATTTGCAACACTGGTAGAGATGTCTTTTGCGAGCCACATTGGTCTAGATGTTGACCTAACAAACGTAGCTAAAGATAAAGCGTCTCTAGCAGCGGCATTGTTCAACGAAGAGCTAGGTGCGGTGATCCAAGTTGCGAACAGCGAAGTGGATACAGTACTAGCGGCTTACCAAGCGGCGGGTGTTTCTGCGACAGCGGTTGCAACACTAAACGATAGCGATACTTTGAACTTTGCTTTCCAAGGTGAGCAAGTGTTGTCACAAGATCGTGTCACTTGGCAGCGTACTTGGTCTGAAACAAGCTACCGTATCCAAGCGCTACGTGATAACCCAGAGTCAGCACAGCAAGAGTTCGATAACTTGCTTGATGCGAAAGATCCAGGTCTATCTGCGAGCCTAAGCTTTGATATCAATGCCGACGTTGCAGCGCCTTACATTAATACGGGTGTGAAACCTCGCATGGCCGTATTGCGTGAGCAGGGTGTAAACGGTCAAGTGGAAATGGCAGCAGCCTTCCATAAAGCTGGCTTCAATCCAGTTGACGTACACATGAGTGATATCCTGTCTGGTCGCGTTTCTCTAGAAGAATTCCACGGTCTAGTGGCTTGTGGTGGTTTCTCCTACGGTGACGTACTAGGTGCCGGTGAAGGTTGGGCGAAGTCTATCCTATTCAACGCACGTGCACGCGAGCAGTTCGAAGCCTTCTTCAACCGTCAAGAAACCTTCTCGCTAGGTATCTGTAACGGTTGTCAGATGCTATCTAACTTGCACGACCTGATCCCAGGTGCGCAAAACTGGCCGAAGTTCGTGCGTAACCAATCGGCACAGTTCGAAGCACGTCTAGTGCAAGTAGAAGTGAAACAGTCTAACTCTGTTCTTCTAGCGGATATGGCGGGGTCGATCATGCCGATCGCGGTTGCCCACGGTGAAGGTCACACGGAATACCGTGATGACGCACACAAAGGCATCCTTAAAGCGAATGGCCAAGTAGCACTGCAATTCGTGGATCACTACGGTCAAGCAACAGAGCGTTACCCATTCAACCCGAACGGTTCCTCTGAAGGTATCACGGGTGTAACGTCTGAAGATGGTCGTGTGACTATCATGATGCCTCACCCAGAGCGTGTTTACCGTGCGGTACAACACAGCTGGAAGCCAGAAGGCTGGCAAGAGCAAGGTCCTTGGTTGCGTTTATTCCAAAACGCACGCAAGTTCCTAGGCTAATCGCTTAGTAATAAAGTATTTAAAAGCCCGCTACGGATTTCCGTAGCGGGCTTTTTGGTTTTAGGGTCACGGCAACATAAAACCCCTCCCTAACCCTCCCCTTACTCTCTACAGAAGAAAGAGGGGAGGGGACGCGAATTATTTCAGCACTACAGAACCAGGCTCCTCCCCCTTATCAAGGGGGAGGCTGGGAGGGGGTTAAAGGTCTGGCAACCTCCACGGAAGGCCATTAAGAACTGTTTTGT
>NZ_JBMMKT010000007.1:0-163110 GCF_057626615.1 Marinomonas sp. HM11-D
ATCTGACCCCTGAAAGTAATAAGGTCTCAGCAGATCAGAGCCCCCCTCCCCCTCCCCTTAGCAAGGGGAGGGGGTACTTCTTAATCTTTACGAAGAACAGCTGTAATGGCTAACACCGCCCATGCGGTAGAACGCTTCTGGACGTAGACGGTAGTACTTATCCTCTATCTCTTTGGACTGCTCCTGATAAGGATTATTAAGCACTTCTTGTAGTTCTTTAATCAGACCGTAGTTGCCTTGTTCTGCTTGTTGATAAGCAGGAACGACTAGCCATTCACGCCAAGTGTATTTGGGGTTTACTTGTTTCATCGCTTGGCTAACGCTGGCTTGCCGTTCGTCCGCATTGATAGCGGTGCGCCACAGGTCAAGCCATTGCTGCCATTGGTCTAATTGTTCTTCAGTTGGTTCTGTATAAAAAGCACAGGTCAGGGCTGAAATGTCTTTCGGTATATGAGACAGCTCTCGGAAGAACATATTAAAGTCGGTGCGGGAACTGAGCATCAAGTTTAACAGCTGTTGCACAAGCTCTGAGTCATAGGACTCCATCCCTAGTTTGTTAGCCCACATGGTTTCGATTTTCTGCTGCATCACCTGGATAAACTCATCACGGATTTGCAGCAGTGCTTTGTGTGCGTCTGGCTCTTCTTGCAGTAATGGCTCAAGCGATTTGCAGAACATGTTGAAGTTTTGCTGTGCCGCTAAGGGCTGGTTAAAGAAGGAGAAATGACGACCACCGCCGGTCCAAGGTTGGAAAGCCGGATCAAACATTTCACAGAAGCCAAACGGGCCGTAGTCTAGGGTGTAGCCGCTTGCAGGGCAGTTGTCGCCATTAAAGTTACCTTGGCAATAACCGACTCGGATCCAGTCAGCTACTAAGGTGCTTAGGCGCTCACGGAACAATTGAGCCAGTTTGAGAAGCTTGTCGGAAAAGGCGAGCGCTGGATCGATTTCCTTTGGGTACTCTCTATCAATCAAGTGCAGCACAATCATTTCGAGCTCTTTGAGTGCGTAGGGGTGAGCATTACTGCGCGCACGACGGGCAAACAGCTCTAACTGACCCACACGTAAGAATGATGGTGCGACTCGAGTGGAGATAGCAACGGGATTAGACACCATGATTTCTGGATCAGTAGACTGAGAGCCTTCGTGATACCAAGGGCGATTGACTTGCTCGGATGTAGAAACGAATAAACTCAAGGAGCGAGAGGTAGGAATGCCAAGGGCATGCATGGCTTCTTGCGCCAAAAACTCACGCACGCTTGAACGCAGTACGGCACGGCCATCGCCACCACGGCAGTAGGGGGTACGTCCGCCACCTTTGAGCTGCATTTCCCAGCGCTTGCCTTTGAAGACGCCTTCGAAGATCGACATGGCACGGCCATCACCATAACCATTGCCGGTGCGGAAAGGACATTGCTGTGTGTACTCTGTACCGTAAATAGAAAGCGCGTAACCAGTTGCCCAGCCAAGTTTAGACATAGGCGCGGGTACGTTTGAAAGATCCCCAGAAAACACTCTTTTAAAGTCTTGTGTGTGTGCCAGTGTATCGTCCAAGCCCAGCTCTTCAAACAAGGCTCCGCTATGGGCAATGTACTCGGCGTTTGGCAAAGGAGTCGGTGTGACTGGTACATAGTGGCCAGAATAGACTTGTCTTGGCTGATGCTCGTTGCCATCTTGGTTGGCATCGGGATCAGGGTTGAGTGAATCCATTAAGGAGTAGTTGGCTAACTTGGCGAACTCTTCAATGGTCGATATCTTAGAATTGAGGTCACTGGTGTCGTTGCTGGCCATAGTGCATCTTCTCGCTTAAATAATGCTAGGTGGATTCGTCTTACTTTTAATAAATTGTATTTATACCGCCCCATGATAGATAGACCTGTGGGCATTTTTAGTCTTGAACCTCATTACTTTAAGATTAGCTGCGCAATTCATTGAGCTGATTTATTAGAATGGTGCGTAGAGTATTGAGATGTAAAAACAAGGATTTTGCTGAATGGGTAGTCAATCGCGGGTAATGAGTCTGTACAAGTCGATGGTGAAGTCTGATGACAAAGAAGTGGGTGACAAGCATTCGCTCGCAAAAAACTTTCTGCGCTTAATTAGTGCTCAGTTTCTAATCAATACGGGTGATGCCATCGTCAACCCAAAAGTGACCTTGCCGTGGTTGTTACAAAGCGTCGGGGCACCAACATTTTTGGTGGGTTGGCTGGTGCCGATTCGTGAAGCGGGATCACTGTTGCCACAATTGTTGATTGCCAGTGCCATGCGACGCCTAGCAATCCGAAAATGGATTTGGGTGGCTGGCAGTGTCATTCAAGCCCTATCTCTATTGCTGATGGCATTGGTGGCTAACTTCTTAGAAGGCTATGTTGCAGGTTTGGCGATCATTACGCTACTGGTGCTGTTTAGCTGTGCACGTGGCCTTAACTCAGTGGCAACCAAGGATGTGTTAGGCAAAACCATTCCCAAATCACAGCGGGGGCAAGTGACGGGGCTGTCGGCAAGTGCTGCAGGTCTGGTCACCATTGGCTTAGCGGTAATGATGGCATTGAGTTATGTCTACGATTGGCAAACATCGAGTTACTTTATCTGGGGGCTAGTGGCGGGGGCGGTGCTGTGGCTACTTTCAGCAGTGATCTTTGCTCGAGTTGATGAGCCTCTAAGTGAAAAAGAGCAAAGCGAGTTTAGTCTCCTCTCTGCGTTGTCACAGTTGTCCCTGTTATACACCGATAGGGAATTCCGTCACTTTGTTATTACTCGCGCTTGTTTCTTAGGAACTGCGTTAAGCGCTCCCTATTATGTGTTATTAGCGGAACAGCACATGGGTAGCTCGATTTGGGTATTGGCCATTTTCATGGGCATCAGTGGCTTAGCTGGATTGCTATCAGGGCCTTTCTGGGGGCGTTTTTCGGATGTCTCTAGCCGTAAAGTACTGATTATGGCTTCAAGCTTAGGGGCTCTAACGGGGCTTCTTCTGTTTGTGGTTGCGCTAGAGTTGCCTGATTTGCTTGGCTCTATTTGGCTACTGCCTATGTTTTATTTTGCTTTGACGGTTTTCCATCAAGGAATTCGAGTCGGGCGTAAAACCTATTTGGTCGATATGGCAGAAGGCAATAAACGCACCAGCTACGTAGCCGTTGGCAATACAGCAATTGGTATCATGTTATTGCTGTTTAGCTTGCTAGGTCTACTGAGTGAAGTGGTGTCACTGGAAGCGCTTATTGGTGTTTATGCCATCATTACTTTAGTTGGCGTTATGATGGCGATCCGCCTACCGGATGTCTCCAAACATTAATTAGGTAAGGGGACGTTGCTACTGCGTTTGATGTTATTCAGTACTAGGGTGGAGCTAATATCACGCACGCCCTCCATGCTGCATAACTCGTCATTTAAAAAGTCTGACAGCGAGTTTAAATCCTGAGAAATGACTCTTAGCCAGTAATCGCAAGGGCCGGTAACCGCGTAGCACTCTAGAACTGTGTCCATGCCCTCAATCCGTTCTTGGAAGTTTTTACGGGCTAGGCTGTTACCTTTGTCTAAGGTGACAGAAACAAAGGCTGTCACTTGGTAACCGAGTTCTGAGATGTTTAGTTGTGTGTTGTAGGATTCAATAAGGCTACTTTGTTCCAGCCGCTGTAAGCGTCTCGAACACTGGGAAGGAGATAGGTTGACCTGCTCGGACAGGGCCACATTGGACAGGCGAGCGTTGCTTTGTAGCGCCTTTAACAGCTTCCAGTCGAAAGCATCAAGTTCTAATTGGTTCATTCAAGGTTCCTGAGAATTGTCGCTCAGCTTATATTTTATAGTTGGAGAGTGCGGCTGAGTCTTAAATATATCCTAGGGTAATATTTTGAATAAACAAGCGTAGATAGGGCTGGTTTGGCGAGAAGTACGCATAAATTTGCGCTTAGACATAAAAAAGGCTGCCTTTGGCAGCCTTTTTCGCAATTAAGCGGAAGGAAGATTCTTCGCTAGCCAAGCCAGCGCTTCATCGTATGGCTCAGGCATGGTGCTCAGTGATTTAAGAATCGACTGTAGCTGGTCTAGATCGCCAGAACAGGCATTTAGGTGGCCTACCTTACGACCTGGACGCACTTCTTTGCGGTACCAGTAAAGCTCAAGGCCTTTGATTGATAGCCAGTTGTAATCTACGTCAACGCCAATCAAGTTCACCATCATGCTTTGGTTTTTCACTTCAGCTGGCGCTAAAGGCAAACCGGCAACGGCACGGATATGGTTTTCAAATTGGTTAACGCTGGCACCGGCTTGGGTCCAGTGACCGCTGTTATGCACGCGTGGCGCCAATTCGTTGATCAGTAGCTTATCGCCGCAACGGAAACATTCCATCGCCATTACGCCCACGTAATCCAAGGCATCCATTAATTTACCTAGCATGCCTTCGGCTTGCTCTTGTAGGTGCTCAAGGCGTTGTAGTGGAGAAATAGACGCGTATAGAATACCGTTGATGTGAAGGTTTAGAGTCAGTGGGTAGAAGTATTTCTCACCGTTCTTACCACGTACACCGACAACAGACACTTCTTCGTCGAAGTTGATCGCTTGTTCTGCGATCGCTTGGCCTTTCCATTCATCAGGAATTTCCGTGCCTTCAGCTTGCTTCAACCAGTACTGACCACGGCCGTCGTAACCACCACGGCGGCGTTTCATTAGCACGCGATCACCCAATGTAGCGTATGCTTTTTCAGCGCTTGAATCGTCTTCTACTGGGAACCAAGGAGCCGTCGCTAGATCTAACTTATCGATCCATTGCTTCTGCGTTAGGCGGTCAGCAAGCTGTGGAAATGTTTCTAGGTTCACGAAGTTAGGGTGTGCTGCCAGCTGTTTAGTTGCAGCGGTTTCAGGCCAGTCTTCACGTTCTGCAGTAACGATGTCATCTGCCTGCAGTGGCAGGGTTTCATCGGTTTCGATATCAACTGGTTTAACGTCTAGGCCCAGTGGATTAGCCGCTTGTTTAAGCATAGCGCCAAGTTGACCTGCGCCGAGTACCCAAATAGATGACATGAATTAAGCCTCGCGTGGATCTGGATTAGATAGAACAGTTTCAGTTTGTTCGCTGCGGAAGGCTTCGATACGTTCCGCTAGCGCAGCATCTTCATTTGCTAGGATTTGACAAGCAAGTAGACCCGCGTTGAAGGCACCCGCAGTACCGATCGCAAGCGTACCTACGGCAACGCCTTTTGGCATTTGTGCAATAGACAACAAGCTGTCCATACCGTTTAGAGCTTTACTTTGAACTGGAACACCTAGCACTGGTAGACGAGTGTGCGCTGCCACCATGCCTGGCAGGTGTGCTGCACCGCCGGCACCGCCGATGATCACTTTAAAACCACGTTCAACCGCAGCTTCAGAAAACTCAGCCAGCTTAACAGGTGTACGGTGTGCTGATACCACTTCTACATGGTAAGCAACGCCTAGTTTGTCCATGATTTCAGCCGCAGCTTCCATGGTGGCCCAGTCACTTTTCGATCCCATAATAAGGGCTACTTTCGCTTGCAAAATCGTTCTCCTGCGCTGTTCTCCAACGGGTATGAGGGGAAGTGTCGGAGTTAATGTTCAAGTCATAGGAGGAGCTGTGCTCAACTCCAGTAAATAGGGGCGATAATATAGCCGATTTTCGCCGAAACCGCGAGTTAGGGAGTGCTTAGAAACGACTTTTTTATGGCTTTGGGGAGGGAATTTATAAATATAAAAAAGGCGAGTTAGAGTCTCGCCTTTAGGTAACTTTCATAATCTGGGATTTGCTTCTCAAATGGCTCATCAAACAACGGCGAGCTGATTAAGAAGTTCGCCGAGGAGACGCTACAGGCAATCGGAATATTCCAAACCGCTGCCACTCGCAGAAGAGCTTTGATATCCGGGTCATGAGGCATTGGCTCAAATGGGTCCCAAAAGAAGATCAAAATGTCGATCTTACCTTCGGCAATCATTCCACCAAGCTGTTGATCGCCACCCAAGGGACCACTGATCAGAGCATTGACCGGTACGCCCAGTTGCTTTTGCAGCAAGTTGCCCGTGGTACCGGTTGCCATCAACTCATGTTTAACCAGCTTGTTTTTATGCTGGACTGCCCAAGTGGTTAGCTCAGGCTTCATGTTGTCGTGGGCAACCAAAGCAACGCGTTTACGCGCTGCCGTGGTGACGGTTTTCTTATCCATTAAGCAACCGCGCCGACTTCAACCACTTTGATCATGTTGGTTGTGCCGTGTGATACCAAGTGATCACCTTTGGTCACGATCACAAGATCGCCATCTTCAACTAGGCCAAGAGATTTCACCTTGTTCACTAAACCAGAAATAATGGTGTCCACATTGTATTCTTGAGATGAGAAGGCTACAGCCGTTACACCACGGTACAGGGCTGTTTTGTTTAGTGTTGCTTGGTTTGGCGACAATGCATAGATTGGCAGACCAGAAGAAATACGTGATAGCAACAATGGTGTGGTACCCGAAGCGGTCAAACTGATGATCGCTTTCACACCTTCAAGGTGGTTGGCCGCGTACATAGCTGCCATGGCGATAGTTTCAGACACGGATGTGAAAGTCACATCTAGACGGTGCTTAGAACGCATTACAGAAGGGTGCTTCTCTGCACCAAGACAGACACTGTCCATCTTCTTCACTACTTCTTCTGGGTAAGCACCCGCTGCTGTCTCAGCAGAAAGCATCACTGCGTCAGTACCATCTAGCACAGCGTTAGCAACGTCGAACACTTCGGCACGAGTTGGCATCGCTTGAGTGATCATGGTTTCCATCATCTGCGTTGCTGTGATAACAGGGCGGTTAAGCTGACGGCAACGTTTGATCATGTGTTTTTGAACACCGATCAATTCTGCGTCACCGATTTCAACGCCTAGGTCACCACGAGCCACCATGACAGCGTCAGAGGCTAGGATGATGGCATCCAATGTTTCGTTGTCCGCTACCGCTTCAGCACGTTCTACTTTAGCAACGATGCCGGTTTCAAGGCCTGCTGCTTTAGCTAGTTCACGGGCTTCTTCAAGATCTGCAGCGCTACGTGGGAACGAGACAGCAAGGTAGTCAGCTTTTAAGGCCGCAGCAGTTTTGATGTCTTCTTTGTCTTTTTCAGTCAATGCAGCGGCTGACAAACCACCGCCTTGACGGTTGATGCCCTTGTTGTTTGAAAGCGGGCCACCCACGATAACTTTAGTGTGAACTTCTAAGCCTTTAACTTCTAATACTTCAAGTACCACACGACCGTCGTCCAATAGCAGGATGTTGCCTGGAGAAGAGTCTTCAGCTAGCTGTGGGTAATCGATACCAACGCGAGTTTCATCGCCTGCGTTTTTATCAAAGCCCACATCAAGGATAAAGTGCGCGCCATCTTTCAATGTAACTTTCGTGTCTTTAAAACGTGCGATACGAATTTTTGGACCTTGTAGGTCGCCAAGAATGGCTACGTGGCGCTTGTTTTTCGCTGCCATTTCACGCACCACATTGGCACGATTAATATGATCTTCAGGTTGTCCGTGAGAAAAGTTTAAACGGAAGACGTTTGCCCCGGCCAAGATTAGTTTTTCGATCATCTCTGGAGAGCTGGAAGCTGGGCCTAGCGTGGCAACGATTTTGGTTCTGCGAGTCATATTAATTCCAAAAAAATTTTTTAAAGCGTGGAGTTAGAATATAGAGACGACAAAGGCTGCATCAGCAGCCTTTGTTATTAGAAGTATTATTTTGCGCTCATGAGTGCAAGTGTATTATCTAGCATTCGATTTGAGAAGCCCCACTCGTTGTCGTACCACGCCATAACCTTAACTAATTTGCCTTGAACACGAGTTTGTGTCGCATCAAAGTTCGAAGTGTAGGTGCTGTGGTTAAAGTCAGTAGAAACCAGTGGTTCATAGTTGACGCACAGAACTTCGGCCAATACTGGGTCTGCAGCCACGGCATCTTCAATAATCTTGTTTACTTCTTCCGCGGTTGTTTCGCGTGGCGCTAAGAAGGTTAGATCCACCAAAGAAACGTTAATGGTTGGTACGCGAACGGCCATACCGTCAAATTTGCCCGCAAGTTCTGGTACCACTAGACCTACTGCCGCAGCAGCACCGGTCTTAGTTGGGATCATGTTCATCGCCGCGGCACGAGCTCGGTATAGATCTTCATGGTAAACATCTGATAAACGCTGATCGTTCGTGTAGGCATGGATAGTGGTCATCAAACCGCTTTCGATACCTAGCTTCTCGTTCAGAGGCTTAGCAATCGGCGCTAGACAGTTAGTTGTACAAGAAGCGTTAGAAATCACCGTCATGTCAGACGTTAATACTTGTTGGTTAACACCGTATACAACCGTTGCATCGACTTCTTTGCCTGGCGCAGAAATAATGACTTTCTTCGCGCCTGCAGTAATGTGAGCGCCCGCTGTTTCTTTGGTGGTGAAGAAACCAGTGCATTCGTACACCACGTCAACACCCAGTGCTTCCCATGGTAGTTTTGCTGGATCGCGTTCAGAGAATGTCAGGATTTTATCTTCGTTAATGTACAGTGCTTCAGCATCGAAATTCACATCGGCATTGAAACGTCCGTGAACTGTGTCATATTTAGTTAAGTGAGCATTGATTTTGGAATCACCAAGATCGTTGATGGCAACGACTTGGATTTGGTTGCGCTTGCCGGACTCATAAAGCGCTCGAAGTACGTTGCGTCCGATACGTCCATAACCGTTGATAGCTACCTTAATCGTCATATCTCACTCCTAATGTTTGAAGATACAGTCTGTCCTATGGGGTAAGTGTAGGACAGTTTCATTTCAATGTTATTGTAAAAACACTACAAAAATAAAAAAATTCTCCGGAAGGAAGAGCATAACTTACTAATTTTGTTCAAAAAATAGTCATGACTTCGTAATCTTCCATCATTTAGCCTGTTATATGGCCCTATTCTAACGAAAAAAAAGCCGCTTGGTAGTGTTTTTTAGTAAAAAAATTACATAAATGGTCTTTTTTGTCTGTTTTGCACTTGTTTGTTGCGGTTAAATTATTAAAATGTAGTAAAATTACATAAATCTGTTTCATTGATCAGTGTGATGAAATCTTGATGGAGAGCAAAGATGAACCCTATTGTGGAAAAAGTAACCCAAGCCATTATTGAACGTAGCAAAGCACTACGTTCTCAATATTTAGCGGATATGCAGCAGGCTGAGTTAAAGGGTCCACACCGTGGGGCATTGTCGTGCGGTAACTTGGCGCACGGTTTTGCGGCCTGCCAGCCTCAGGAAAAGCAAAAGCTAAAACTGATGGATGAGGCCAATATCGGGATTGTCTCTTCTTACAACGATATGCTTTCGGCGCACAAGCCGTACGAGCATTACCCTGACATTATCCGTCAAGCCGTGGCTGAAATGGGCTCTGTAACACAATTCGCAGGTGGTGTTCCAGCTATGTGTGATGGGGTGACGCAGGGACTAGAAGGCATGGAATTGTCGCTGTTTAGTCGTGACAACATTGCTCAAGGTACAGCGATTGCTCTGTCTCATAATATGTTTGATGCGGCTCTATTCTTAGGTATCTGTGACAAGATCGTCCCAGGACTGTTGATCGCTGCATTGCGCTTTGGTCATTTGCCTTGTTTCTTCGTGCCTGCAGGGCCAATGCCTTCAGGCATTACCAATGCACAGAAAGCGGCGGTGCGTCAAAAATTTGCTAAGGGTGAAGCGACTCGTGATGAGCTATTAGAAGCGGAATCGGCGTCTTATCACAGTGCCGGTACTTGTACCTTCTACGGCACCGCGAACTCGAACCAATTATTGGTAGAGATGATGGGCCTACAACTTCCAGGCTCTTCATTTGTAAACCCTGATAACCCAATGCGCGAGGCGTTGACCCGTTATGTGGCGCAGCTAGCGACCAAGACAACAGCACTGGGTAACGATTACCGTCCGATCTATAAAGTCATTGATGAGCGTTCGATTGTGAACGCAATTGTCGGCTTGTTGGCGACCGGTGGTTCCACGAACCACACCATGCACATCGTGGCGTTTGCACGAGCGGCGGGCATCATTGTTAACTGGCAAGACTTTGCAGAGCTATCAAAAGTAGTACCTTTGTTAACGCGTATTTACCCGAATGGCCAAGCGGACATTAACCATTTCCAAGCAGCGGGTGGTATGGCGTTCCTAACCAAGCAGCTATTGAAAGGCGGTTTGCTACACGAAGATGTGAACACCATCGTGGGTCGAGGTTTGACACACTACACCAAGGAGCCATTTATGGATGGCGATCAACTAGTGTGGCGTGATGGTATCGAAACAAGTCTGGATGAAGATGTGGTGCGTCCGATCGAGAATCCATTCAGTAAAGAAGGCGGTTTGGCCTTGCTGCAAGGCAATATCGGCCGCGCGGTGATTAAGGTGTCTGCGGTAAAAGAAGAGAACCGCATCATTGAAGCGCCAGCCGTGGTGTTCCATGACCAGAACGATCTGGTGGAAGCCATCCGTAGTGGCGAGCTAAAGCGTGACTGTGTCGCAGTGGTTCGTTACCAAGGCCCAAAAGCGATTGGTATGCCGGAGCTGCATAAGCTGACGCCTTACCTAGGCAACCTTCAGGATCAAGGCTACAAGGTAGCGCTGGTCACTGACGGTCGTATGTCTGGTGCGTCCGGCAAAGTGCCAGCAGCGATTCACCTGACGCCAGAAGCTTTAGCGGGTGGTGTGATTGGTAAGATTCAAGACGGTGACTTGGTGCGCCTTGATGCGGTGGCGGGTACGCTGTCTGTGTTGGTGGACGAAGCAGAACTGGCCCAACGTGAACAAGCGCAGTGCGACCTGCGTCGTTCCCATCAAGGTATGGGCCGCGAGTTGTTCGCCAGCTACCGTATGTTGGTCAATGGCGCAGAGCAGGGTGCGTGCAGCCTGTTCCATGAGTAAAGAATTTCTCTGACTACTAACGTTTGTTAGTAATAGTGTTTAAGCCTCCCTCGGGAGGCTTTTTTTTGCCTTGTAGGATTTCAAATCCCTTCCCTTATTAAGGGGAAGGTTAGGATAGAATTGAAAATGAGGCATAAAAAAGCCGAGCAGTGTGAGTGCTCGGCTATTTAAAATTGAGAGTGAGATTAGCCTAGGGTATCCAGCTTTTTCTCGTACTCATCAAACGTATTTAGTACGTCTGAATGGGGTTTACCGGTCATTAGACTGACCACGACTATGGCCAATGTCGATAGGATAAAGCCCGGTACGATTTCGTAAATATCGAAGATACCGCCGGAGATTTGTTTCCACACCACAATGGTAATACCGCCCACTAAGATACCTGCTAGAGCGCCATTGCGGTTCATATTGCGCCAGAATAGGCTCAAGATAATGGCTGGACCAAACGCCGCACCAAAACCTGCCCAGGCGTAAGAAACGAGGCCAAGTACCGAACTTTCTGGGTTAAACGCCAGCAGCAAAGCGATCACAGACAGAGCAACCACGCCTAAACGGCCGACATTGACGATCTGTGATTGTGAGGCATTAGGGTTGATCCAAGCTTTGTAGAAATCTTCTGCTAGGGCTGAAGAAGACACCAATAGCTGAGAATCCGCCGTGCTCATAATCGCTGCGAGGATAGCGGCCAATAGAATGCCGGCGACCACAGGATTAAATACCGCGTTCACCAAGATCATAAAGATCTTCTCACCGTCTTCTAACGAGCCGGCCATATGGTTGTCCACATAGATGATACCCACCAAACCGATTAGCAAGGCACCAAGCATAGACAAGCCAGTCCAACCCACTGCGATGCGACGTGCGGTGATCAAATCTTTATTAGAACGTGATGCTTTAAAACGAGCCAAGATATGTGGTTGACCAAAGTAACCAAGCCCCCATGCGGCGAGGGAAATAATACCGATGATGCTCAATGGCTCGCCGTTAATATCGTTCCACATCGTCAACAGTTCAGGGTTTTTAGCGGCTAGAGTATCTGGTAGTTGTGACCAATCACCTTCCATAATCGCAAGTGGTACGATCACCAAGGCTGCACACATCAGTAGGCCTTGAACAAGGTCGGTCCAAGATACTGCTAGGAAACCACCGAATAGGGTGTAAGACACTACACATACAGTGCCGATGACCACCGCCCAGCGGTAATCGAGTCCAAATACCGTCTCAAACAGTTTACCGCCGGCCACTAGGCCTGAGCTGGTGTAGAACAAGAAGAACAATAGAATAAAGAACGCCGAAATCGTCTGAATCAGCTTCGAGTTATCTTGGAAACGAGTTGATAAGTATTCCGGCAGTGTCAGCGAGTTATTCGCTTGAATACTGTAAGTGCGTAGACGTTTGGCACAGATTAGCCAGTTCAGCCAAGTTCCCGCCAGCAAGCCGCCCGCTAGCCAAAGGGACTCCATGCCTGCCGCAAAGGCATAGCCAGGTAAGCCAAGCAGCAACCAGCCACTCATATCAGAGGCGCCAGCAGAGAGTGCCGTTGGCCAAGGGCCTAATGAGCGTCCACCTAGAAAGTAGTCTTCCGAATTGGAAGTGCGCTTATAAGCGTATAAGCCAATGCCCAGCATCACCGCTAGGTAGGCTAGAAAGGTAAAGCTTATTGCTAAGCTATTATCAATCATCGTAAGTCCTCTTATTATCATAGTTTTGAGGCGCAGATGTTACCGAGCAATTCGTCTTAGTTGTGGTAAAAACTGTGCAAGCTAGCCTCAAAAAGTCATCGTCTTTATTGTTATGAGCATGGGCTTAAGCTTAGAGAAAAGTGGTGACTCTGCTCATAATTTAAACCTGATTGGTGATTCTATGTACCAGTAGGAAGGGCGTCTTTCAGAATTCTCCGACAATTTGTCGAGATACTCTGGGAACAGAGCAGGATGTGCTGGAAGATAGTTAGGATGATGCGATCTGGGAAAGCGTTAGCCTCCAAGTCCGTGGACTTAGAGGCTAAGCGGAATCAGTTGTCTAGCTTAGGCAGACGTGTGTCTTGCACGCTCAGTTTCAACTTACGCAGATGCTCATTGAACTCAGGGCCACGTTTTAACAGTACGCCCGTTGCCAAGGCATCGATCAATGTTAGATAGACGATACGAGAACTCATCGGCGTGTAGATATCGGTATCTTCGGTTTCTTCAATAGGCAACACGATTGAGCAGTGTTCAGTCAAAGGAGAACCTGGGTTGGTAATACCGACCACAGTCGCACCCGCTTCACGCGCGACCCGTGCGGTCTCGATCAATGGCAAGGTACGACCTGATAAAGAAATCACCACCACCGCATCGCCTGGGTGTGTGCCTGCGGCTGCCATGCGCTGAACCAGAATATCCGTGTAAGCCACCACCGGCATATTCAAACGGAAAAACTTATGGTGCGCGTCTTTCGCCACTGGGCCAGAGGCGCCTAGGCCGTAGAACTCAATGCGGCGTGCTTGGGCCAAGACATCCACAACACGGCTGATCAGTGTCTCAGGTAATAGCTCTTGGGCACGGGTTAGGTTGTTCTTGGCGGCTTCAAAGATTTTATTGGTGATAGCGCCTGGCGCATCATCTGGCTCAACGTTTAAGTTAACGTAGGGAGTGCCTTTGGCAAGGCTTTGGGCAAGAGCCACTTTGAAATCAGGGAAGCCGCTACCAATTAGGCTACGGCAAAAACGGTTAACCGTTGGCTCACTGACCTCGGCACGCGCGGCAAGCTTCGCAATGCTAGAGTGAATAGTCGTTTTCGGGTCGGCTAAAATAGCTTCAGCAACCTTACGCTCAGATTTACTTAGGGTACTGAGCTTTTCTTGGATTCTGCGAATAATGTCTTCGTGCTTATTCATTTATGTGCTTCAACAGTAAAATATTGACTCAAATGGGTATCAAGGACATTCTGACAGCGGTTTCCCCCTCTGGCAATAAGTGATTGAAAATGTGTGCACTTTCTGAGTATTTGAAGCAAATGAACTCCATCTTGCCGGAACATGGTGAGATTGAAGTGTGTCCGCTAGAGGAAGGTTTCTCCAATAAAACCTATCAGATCAGTTGGCAGCAAAAGCCCCAATTAGTGCTGCGAATTTCCGATTCGAATGGCCCAGCATTTGGCATTGATCGGGCAACCGAACGTGAGGTCTGTCGTCTCGCTGCGACACGTCAGCTGGCGGCCAATATCCTGTGGCAGGATGAACGGGCCATTGTCTGGGCGTTTTTACCAGGTCAGACTTTACCATGGGATGTGCAGCATACCGAGGCCACCTTATTGCCACTTTGTAATGCCATGGCGGCGTTACATCAGCTGCCGCCAGTGACCAAGCAATACGATGTGTACCAGTTGATGAAAGATTGGCTAGATCGCTTACAGGAAACTGAGATGACCGCGGAGGTAGTGGCGCTCACTAGCCAAGCGCGTCATTTTTATAATGCCCTAGAGTCGGTACCAAGACCTAGCGAGTTAGTGCTCTGTCATAACGATTTGAATCCCAAGAATATCCTCTTAGATGGCGCGAAAGCCTGGCTAATCGATTGGGAGTCGGCGGGTATGAATGACCCCTTATTTGATCTGGCTTTGGTTGCCCATGTTCATCATTTCAGTGCTGAGCAATTGCAGCAGGCCTACAAGATTGTTTTAGGCTCTGCTCCGAGTGCTGAGCAATTGCAATGGATCGAGCAGTATCGCCAAGCCTATGTGGTGCGTGAGTTGGTCTGGTTGCTGCTACGGCATCAGCTGTGTGGCACACAAGATTTAGATTGTCTGCAGTGGTATCATGCGCTGCTAAACGATCCTGTGTTTAATCCCTATTTTAAAGCTGACAAATTATGAACCTCGCTTCCGATTGGCAAGCTTTGCTTGCTGACGAATTCAATAAAGACTACATGCAGCAGCTGCGTGCCTTTCTGGTACAAGAAAAAAGCGCCCACAAAGTCATCTTTCCCCATTCCAATGACTGCTTTAACGCCTTAAACGAAACGCGCTTTGATAACGTCAAGGTCGTGATACTGGGTCAAGACCCTTACCACGGTCCGAACCAAGCCCACGGCTTGTCTTTTTCGGTAAAACCAGGTGTCAAAACACCGCCGTCCTTGGTGAATATCTATAAAGAGCTGGAAAGCGATTTGGGAATCCCTATGGCGAATCACGGTTACTTGGTCAACTGGGCGCGTCAAGGGGTGCTACTGCTAAACAGTGTGTTGACCGTGGAAGCAGCAAAAGCCGGTTCGCATCAGAACAAAGGCTGGGAAACCTTTACTGATCAAATTATTCAATTGATCAATGAGCATCACCAAGGCGTAGTATTTATGCTGTGGGGCTCTTATGCGCAGAAGAAGGGGCGCCATATCGACCGTTCTAAACACTGTGTGTTAGAAAGCGTGCATCCATCTCCGTTATCGGCTTATCGTGGTTTCTTGGGCTGTGGCCATTTCTCCAAAGCCAATCAGTACTTGGAGAGCATCGGTAAAGCACCGATTGATTGGAGCACACATTTACAGCCAGCCGAGTAAATCGGACGGTGATAAAAAAAGCGCGCTAGGGATCTCCTCTCTAGCGCGCTTTTTTGTTTTACCAGCCTCTCTAAACAGGGGGCTGTCTAAACTCGGGTTAGTTACCGAGTTCGTAAGGCAGAGGAATCAGGTTTATATCGTAGCCTTCTACGGTCGCGCTCCCCAGCTCGTTTTGCTCAACGTTTAGGATTAATTGCGCTACATGGCAGTTTGCCAGTGGTGCTGTATCAAACACAGAACCAATCGCCTTGCCGTCTTCGCTCATCACATCCGTGCCGATTTTCATGGGTCCTTCGCAAACGCATAACGCCATGTGTTTTTTCGACTTACCACGGTATTTCATGCGCGCCACGATTTCTTGGCCAGTGTAACAACCCTTGGTAAAGCTGATGCCGCCGTTACGCTGCATATTGATCCACTGGGGCAGAATCTCTTCCAAATGCTCTTTGCCAAGCAGAGGACGCGCAGCCAATAGTGCCATCACCTTGTGCGCAGCGGGATCTTCTGCAGCGGGTAGCTCTTCTGCCGCTTGCGCTACGGTGAGGGTCTCTTGGTAATAAGTGTTGTTCAGAATCAGCTGGCTGCAACCGTCTTGATGTGTGGTTGGAATGGCCAATTCATAATGATCTTGCGGCTCAAGGGTATCGGTTAGCGCGAACAGCGAGCTGACATGATATTGCGCACTGACATCGCTTAATTCTGTTTTGAAAAATACGGCGTATTTTTTTAGGTGCGCCAATAGCGTGTCGAGCACATCTTGTTTAAGCACCATTAAAAAGGAGTCTACCGCATTTTGCAGAATGTAAAAGTTGGCAATGATGCGACCTTTTGGCGTGCACACGGCACCAAACACACTGGCTTGTTCGCTGACCAGTTTCATATCGGCGGTGGTTTGACCTTGCAGCAATTTGACGCTGTCAGGGCCTTGGATGGAAATGACGCCTAGGTCTTGGCTGTGACCGTAACTGGTTGCGGGCAGTGTTTCACTAAGAAGCTGCTGGAGCTGCATAATGACCTCAAAATTGATAAATGAATATGCTTCATTATGTGGGGCTCACTTGAGCGAAATCAATGTATGGGACGGGCAAATCCTTGCTCTGTTCTAAAAGTGGCGCAAATGGATGCTTTTTGCGATGGACTGATACGCAACATGCAGATTTCTTCTCAAGCATTGACTAACGCTGCGCACCTGCTGACACTCAATTAAAACAGAATAATAACGATGCACAGTCATCATCTAACGCAGGTAACAGCTATGTTTTTAGGGTTGGATTTAGGCACCTCAGGATTAAAAGGCGTGGTCATTGATGGCGCGGGTCAAGTGGTGGCGCAAGCCAGTCATGCCTTGCAAGTGAGTTCACCACGAGCCACCTGGTCTGAACAAGCGCCCGAAGACTGGTGGCAAGCCGTTGGACGGGTGTGCCAGCAGTTATCCCATAAGATCAATTTGCGCGATGTGCAAGCGATTGGGCTCTCAGGACAGATGCATGGCGCTACCGTGCTGGATAGCGCTGGACAAGTGCTTCGGCCTTGTATCCTTTGGAATGACGGACGCAGTAAAGCTCAATGCGATGCCATGATGGCCGCTCATCCTGAATTCATGACTCTCTCTGGTAACTTGGCCATGCCGGGCTTTACGTTACCGAAAATCCTGTGGCTAAAAGAGCATGAGCCAGGGGTGTTTCAAGCCATTGATAAAGTGTTATTGCCGAAAGATTACTTGGTCTATCGCTTAACTGGGCAGTTTAGTTCGGACTGCTCTGATGCGGCGGGCACCCTTTGGCTTAATCCTGAAACGCGCCAGTGGGATGAGCGCTTGCTCGCTCTAGGTGGTCTGAGCCACGCCAATATGCCCAGCGTACACGAAGGCCAGCAGGTGATTGGTCTGGTGACGGCACAGGTCGCGGCGCAGCTTGGGCTTGCGCAAGTGCCAGTGGTGGCTGGAGCGGGGGACAACGCCGCAGGAGCTGTGGGTATGGGCATCACCGAGCCGGGACAGGGCTTTGTCTCATTGGGAACCTCTGGCGTTTATTTCACGGTATCAGAATCCCATCATGCGAAACCGGAAAATACCGTACATGCGTTTTGCCATGCTTTGCCAAATCGCTGGCATCAGATGGGCGTTACTCTCAGTGCGGCCAACTCGCTGGCGTGGTTTGCTGAGCTGGTCGCACAGCCAGTAGCAGAGCTACTGCTGGAGCTTGAGCAGAGCCCGATCAGGCAAACGTCAGTCCTTTTTCTGCCCTACTTAAACGGTGAACGTACGCCGATTAATGACCCTTTGGCATCGGCTCAGTTCGTGGGCTTACGCAACAGTACCAGTCGTGCCGAAATGACGCTGGCGGTGCTGGAGGGCATTGCCTTTTCACTGTTGGATTGTCAAAACGCCTTGGCGAGTGCGGGCAGTGAAGTGCAGCAACTGTCCTTGATTGGCGGTGGCGCACGCAGTGCGTTATGGCGTCAGGTGATCGCCAATGTGCTCAATAAACCGTTAAGTTATCGAGATGGGGGCGATGTTGGCCCAGGCTTAGGGGCGGCGCGTTTGGCGTTGCTGGGTTTACGTGAGCAGCAGGGCGAGGATATTGAACTCTTAATCAAGCAGCATTGTCCGCTGCCAAAGGTCATTGCCGAACATCAGCCAGCGCCTTTGATGCATGACTATTATCAAGCTAAATACCAACTCTATCAGCGATTGTATCAACAGACACAAAGTCTTAATGAGGCGCTTATGGCGTTGACAGCTCAGCCATAAAAAAACCGCCAGCTGCAGTGCAGGTGGCGGCAAAGATTCCTCAAGGGGGCTACCGCCTCGGAGGAAGACTTATCCTTTGACTTAAGCGTTATGGCCCTCAATGCGTTTGTAGTATTGGGTGCGAAAATCTCTCGGCGTGACGCCCTTCAGCTCATGAAAACGGCGGTTAAAATTCGCCACATTGTTAAATCCCACTTGAAAGCAAATATTGGCAATTTGCTGATCGGTCTCGGTCAGCAAATTACAGGCTCGGCTGATGCGCATGCGGTTGACAAATTCCGTGAAGCGGTTGCCCGTGGCCTTTTTAAAGAAGCGTGAGAAGTGGCTGTCGGACATGCCAATTAGGCTCGCCACATCGGCTAAAGTGATGTCGTTGGCGTAGTTATTGGAAACGTAATCCACTACGGTATTGATTTTACGCTGTAGGGTTTCACTGGATTTCAAATCAATCTGCACCGTCGACAGCAGACGGTAATTGCGGCTTTGGGACAGTTTGTGTAGCAACGGTAATGCGTTGATCACTCGCTGCAAGCCAGAAGAATCGCGAACCGTGGCGAAGGTTTCTTTGAGGAAGTCATAGTCCAAATCGAAGAATTCAATCCCCGATTTGGCACGCAGCAGCATGGGTAAGACTTCGGCCAGTTCTGGGAAAATTTTGGCCCCGTATTCAAAGGATTCGTGATCAAAGCGGATCACCATATCACGCAACGGAACGCTGGTATCGCCGTCTTGGCAGATCCAGTTATGAGGTAAGCGCGGGCCAGTCAGGATCAATTGCCCCGGTTTGTAGTTGCCAATGTAATCCCCGACAAATACCTTGCCTTGGGAAGCGACAATAAAATGTAATTCATAGTCATCGTGGGCATGCCAGCGGATCAACTCACTGGGAAAACCATGCTCGAGATAGCGAATTGTCTCGATGCCATCGTCGACCAGTTCATATTCTGGCGTGACTCTTTTTGTTGTTATTGTAGACATAGTATTACCTATTTAAATCTTGTTACGCGATCACCCCATGACGACATTAGGTCAATGGGGTGTCCTGCGTAGCATCTGTCTAAGGCAAGTTGCCTTACTAACCTTGACTCACTAGACCGCGGGTCTCATAAGTCACAGTGCTATTAAGAATATTTATGTTGCATGGCCATAATAGCTTGGCTCAGTGTGTCGATAAACTCAGGGTAATCCCTCGGCACTTCTCCCCAGAGGAAGCGGTCGTTGGCAAATGCCTTAATCCCTTGCGCATCGTTAGTGAAGGGCGCTAGTGCTGTTAAGTTTGGCTCATGATAGGGCGTTGTGACAGCTCCAGATTGGGCTTTGTGAAAATAGACAAACCAAGCAGCGATGCCTTCAATGGTTTTTTGCGGCGTACGTCCTTGTTGGTAACAGCCAATCAAAGAGGGATAAACGAAAATCGGGAACTTGGCGTAACCGTCGGTACAGATACGTTCCACGGTATCGCCAATATTGGCATTGCTAAAGCGACGTTCGATAATCTTGGCATAGTGTTCTAGATCGACAATCGATTCACCAATGGCTGGAATCGAATCCTGTGCAATGAAATCCTCGAAGTATTGGCGCAATTCCCCATCGCGCATGGCTTCATCAAAGTAGGTCATGCCTTTTAATGCTGCTTGATACACCACATTGGTATGGCCGGCATTGAGAATGCGGATTTTAGCTTCTTCATAGGGGTCTACTTTATCGACAAACTGTACTCCGACGCGCTCTAACGCAGGTTTGCTGCCCGCAAAGTTGTCTTCCACTACCCACTGAATAAAGTCTTCCCCCATGACCGTCATTTCATCATCGGTGCCAAAGCGCTGTTGCACGTCTTGCACATGAATCGGGCTGGGTTTTGGGGTAATGCGGTCGACCATCGCACATGGAAACGCAACATTTTCGCTGACCCATTGGCTCAGAGCTTGATCACCTTTGGCGTCTAAAAACTGCATTAAGCCTGCTTGCAGCACTTCGCCATTGTGGCGCAGGTTGTCGCAGCACAGTAATGTGATTTTCGCGTTGGAGGTTTGGCTACGGAGTTTAAGACCGGCATATAAAAAGGCGTACAATGTATTTCGACCACCGGCTAGGTCGCTCTTGATCGCCGGATGATCAGTCATCAATTGGCGTGCTTCGTCTAGATAGTAACCGCCTTCGGTAACAGTAGAGGTCACCAGCTGAATGCTAGCACCGGCCATGGTTTGATCGACTAGCTCTGGGGTTTGCGCCCCGTCGATTTGACGGACGATGGAGCGAATGTGCTCATAAACCGTGGTACCGTCAGAGTCCATGGTTTTTAGTACGTATTCACCTTTTTGCTCCATGAAACGGGCAAACTGCCCGCTGTCTTGTGGGCGAATGTTTACACCAGTGATGCCCCATTGTTTACCTTCTGGTAAGGCCAATAGTCGATCAAAATATACCGCTTGGTGAGCGCGATGAAAGGCACCCACCCCTAAATGCATGACACCGGAAGAGATATCAGAGCGCTGGTAATCTTGGCGTTGCATTTGCTCTGAATTGGTTGGCATTTGAAGTCGATTAGTCATGGTTTGCATCCTCAGCAATCACTGAAAAAACACGGTTGTTGTCGTTAAAAAGAATGACTTCATTTCGGTCCACTTGAATTTGAACTTGTTCGCCATCTTTGATAGTGGTGCGCGCAGGGGCTTTAACAATAATGGTTTGCTCATTGGCTAAACGAATGTGCGTGTAAGCTTCTGAACCTAAATGTTCGATCAACTCAACTTTGCCGACCAAGTCGCCATCCGTTTCCACCAAATGCATGTGCTCAGGACGGATGCCCATAATCACCTTGTCTGGCAGTTGACCATGAGTACGCGCAACTGGGAAATCGATGTTGGCGCCGAGTAGTTTTAAGTGCAGGGTATCGTTTTCACGCACCATGTTGTCCAGCTCAATGAGGTTCATCTTCGGTGTGCCGATAAACTCCGCCACAAAGCGACTGTTTGGCGAGCGGTAAAGTTCAAGCGGTGTGCCCACTTGTTCGATTTGACCGGCGTTCAAAATCACCACACGATCCGCAAGCGTCATGGCTTCCACTTGGTCGTGGGTTACGTAGATCATGGTGGTGCCGAGTTTCTTGTGTAGACGTGCCAGCTCCAAGCGCATCTGCACACGCAGGGCGGCGTCTAGGTTCGATAGCGGTTCATCGAACAGGAAGACTTTGGGTTGGCGCACAATGGCACGACCAATGGCCACGCGTTGGCGCTGACCGCCGGAGAGTTCACGTGGTTTACGTTCTAATAGCTTGTCTAGTTGCAACGAAGCAGAAACGGATTTTACCTTTTCATCTATCACGCTTTTGTCTTCTTTCGCGAGACGCAGGGCGAAGCTTAAGTTTTCTGCCACCGTCATATGCGGATATAAGGCGTAGGACTGGAACACCATGGCTAGGTCGCGTTTTGAGGAGGACAGTTCCGTGATGTTGCGGCCATCTAGTTCGATGGTACCGCCAGTGCTGGATTCTAGACCTGCGATAGTGCGCAGTAGGGTCGATTTACCACAGCCCGATGGACCAACGAAGACGATGAACTCCCCTTCTTCAATCGCAAGGTTAATACCGCGTAGCGCGTGGTAGTTGTCATAGTGTTTTTGTAGATCGGTAATGTTTAGGTAAGCCATTGTTATTATTCCTATAAACTATTTCACTGCGCCGAAAGTAAGACCTTGTACCAGTTGTTTTTGACAGAACCAGCCAAAAATAACGATTGGGGCACAGGCAAGGGTGGAAGCGGCCGATAACTTGGCCCAGAACAAACCTTCAGGGCTTGAGTAAGAGGCGATCATCGCGGTCAAAGGGGCGGCCTCTGACGCGGTTAAGTTCAATGACCAGAAGGCTTCGTTCCAGCACAACACGATGGATAGAAGGCCGGTTGAGGCGATACCGCCTACTGAAAGCGGTAGCACGACTTTGACCATTTCATCCCAAGGGGTGGCACCGTCCATGCGCGCAGCTTCAAGGATTTCTTTAGGCAGATCCTTGAAGTAAGAGAACAGCATCCAAACGATGATGGGCAGGTTCATTAGGGTGAAAATAATCACCAAGCCTAACTTGGAATCCAATAGGCCGTAGTCACGGGACAAAATGTAGATCGGCACTAACACGCCCACGGCTGGCAGCATTTTGGTGGACAGCATCCACAACAAGATGTCTTTGGTTTTCTTACCCGGGAAGAAGGCCATGGAGTAGGCGGCTGGAATCGCAATGATCAACGCCAGCAGGGTGGCGCCAAACGAAGTGAAGACCGAGTTCCAAGCGTGTTTTAGATAATCACTACGCTCTTGAACGATCGAGAAGTTCTCGAATGTTGGTTCAAAGAATAGCTGTGGCGGTACAGAAATCGCCTGTAACTCGGTTTTAAAGGAGGTAATAAACATCCAAAAAATCGGGAAAAACAGTAGTAAAGCCACTGCCCAAGAGGCCAATCCGACCAATAGAGTTTTCAGTTTTCGTTGTTGCGTTAAAGTCATGGTCGTCTCCTTACACGGTCAGGTTTTTGCCGACCGCGCGGATTAAGAAGAAAGCAACGATGTTGGCTAGAATGACGGCGAACAAACCGCCTGCCGAAGCCACACCGACGTCGTATTGCAGCAGTGCTTGGTTGTAGATTAGGTACGCAAGGTTGGTGCTGTCATAGCCTGGGCCGCCGCCCGTAGAGACGTAAATCTCGGCGAACACGGCTAACAGGAAGATGGTCTCGATCATCACCACCACCGCAATTGGGCGTGCCAAGTGGGGAATGGTGAGGTAGCGGAAAATGTGCCAGCCATTAGCGCCGTCCATTTGTGCCGCTTCTTTCTGCTCGGTGTCTTGGGATTGGAGGGCGGTTACAAACACTAAGATGGCAAATGGTAGCCACTGCCAGCTAACCATAATAATGATCGACATAAGCGGGTAATCGGACAACCAGTCTATGGGTTCAAGCCCTAAACTATTGGAAATCCAAGCGAAGATGCCATACACCGGATTCATCATCATGTTTTTCCAGATCAGCGCATTGACCGTTGGCATGATGAAAAAAGGTGAAATCAGCAGCACACGCACTATGTTACGGCCATAAAACGGCTTATCGATCAGAGCGGACAATGCCACCCCTAGCACCACCGTAATTACCAGTACCGACACTAATAAAATTAGAGTGTTGGAGATCGCAATCCAAAAACCTGGGTCGGTGATAAAGAATTCAAAGTTCATCCAACCAACAAAGTTATTACGACCTGGGTACAACAGGTTGTAGTTGATGGTGGAGAAGTAAATGGTCATTGATAATGGCACTATCATCCAAGCCAACAGCAATAGGACTGACGGCGCCATTAACAAGCGGGTAATGGAACGCTTCATGGGATAATTCTCTCGTGATTAGCTTTTAGCGCGTCTCGCGACGATTATTTATAGGCAGGGAAGTGAGGCTGAGACCTCACTTCCACCGCAAGAGCGATGTGACTTCGCTCTTAGTAGTAGCCAGCTTGACGCATCTGACGATCCGCTGAACGGTTCGCTGATTGCAGCGCTTGATCGACCGACATGCTGCCGGACAGTGCGCCGGAGATCATTTGCCCAGTCGTCGTACCAATGGCTTGGAACTCGGGAATGGCCGCAAACTGCACACCTACGTAGGGTGACGGCTCCATGGTGCTGTCGTTTGGATTAGCAGAATTGATGGCTTTAAGTTCTGCTTCGGCAAACACCGCTGCTTGTTGGAACTCAGGCGCTGCATAGGTGGAGGCGCGCGTCCCAGTAGGCACAGCGTCCCAACCGTTGTGCTCGGCGACCAGCTTGATGTATTCCTTTGAGGTTGCCCAGCGTACGAAGGTTTGCGCCGCATCGGCTTTTTTCGTTGCCGCGGGAATGCCTAGTGCCCAAGACCAAAGCCAGTTAGCGCCTTTCTCCGTTACCGCATAAGGTGATTGAGCAAAACCGACTTGATCCGCCACTTTGGATTGCTTTGGATCGGTGACGAAGGACGCCGCGATGGTCGCATCAATCCACATACCACACTTGCCTTCGTTGAACAGTGCCAAGTTTTCGTTGAAGCTGTTACCACTGGCGCCTGGTGGCCCGTAGTTATTCATCATATCGACGTAGAAAGACACGGTATTTTTCCACGCATCGGTGGTTAGCTGTGG
Organism: Marinomonas sp. HM11-D; assembly: GCF_057626615.1. Taxonomy (NCBI): domain Bacteria; kingdom Pseudomonadati; phylum Pseudomonadota; class Gammaproteobacteria; order Oceanospirillales; family Oceanospirillaceae; genus Marinomonas; species Marinomonas sp. HM11-D. The sequence continues at coordinate 24,337 of NZ_JBMMKT010000007.1, forward strand.
TTTCCAGTCCATATCGAACCAGCGTGCGCCAAAGGAGTTGGCCATGGCAGATAGGAAGGCCATATTGTCGCCCCAGCCAGCTTTACCGCGTAGACAGATGCCGTAAACACCATTTTCAGGATCGTTCATTGCTTTGGCGGCCGCGCGAATATGCTCCCAACTGTCGCGGTCACTGATGGTAACGCCGGCTTTTTCAGCCAAGTCTTTACGGTACATCACCATCGAGCTTTCACCGTAGAAAGGCGCAGCATAGAGGGTGTTGTTGTAAGAAAGACCGCCACGAATAGATGGCAGTAGGTCATCCACATCGTAGTCGCCGCTGGTATCCACTGGCTCTAACCAACCGCGCTCACCCCAAATCGGTGCTTCGTACATGCCGATGGTCATGACATCGTAGAGGCCACTGCCGTTGGCAATGTCTTGGGTGACGTTTTGACGCAATACACCCTCCTCAAGGGTGACCCATTTCACCTTGATGTCAGGGTATTGTTTTTCAAACTCAGGAGTCAGTTTTTGCATTTCGATCATGTGACCGTTGTTTACCGTAGCAACGGTAATTTGCGTTTCTGCGAACGCGTTGCAGGCAGCTAGAGACACAGCACAGGCGATGGCTGTTTTGCTAAGACTATTCATAGGTTCTCCCATTTGGGTAAGTTTCTTTTTATTGTCGCACCTAGAGACCTTGATCGTTTGTTAATCAAGTTGAGTAAGAATAGTGCAAGTCGTAATTGACTCACTAGTACATAAATAGTGGATAGTTGTACTTTTTTGTTTGGTTTGATGAGGGATGATCAAAAATGTAGTCAAAATAATACTCTTTTGACTGTGCAATATTTGCTATGTAAATAAGGGAAATCGAAACAAAGGGGTCAAGAAAGCATTAGTCCGTTGCTTGAGTAGATTGGCAATGGCGACTAAACCTTAACAAAAATCGTAGGATAAAAGGGGATAAAAGCGTTTTGGTGACCAACGCTATAGGGTAGGTCACCTAGGTGCTGGCAGAAGCAATAATGAGCCGAGCTTAGCGGCTTATTGCATAGGCTTTGATTGCATCGAAACGCAGCTTGGCTTGTTTGGGCAGTGTATCTGGAATGGCAAATTCGGTGATGTCAGCGTCGCCCGCTTGGATAATCATCACCATACCCATGGTCAGGTGTGGCGCGCATTCAATACCATAGAATCCGGCTTCATTAATAGTCATGGTGATGGGCTGGTTGATTTTGCCACGGTAACGGTTGGCTCCCCGCGGAATCAGGTAATTAATGGTGACCGCATTATGACCATAATCGGTTGGTTCAAACGTCACTGTATCGCCGACTTCGACCTGAAGAAAACTAGGCTCAAAAGCCATACTGCCCCATGCGTTTTGATTGAGCATTTTTACGGTGTGTTCTGCTGAGTACGCTGCGCTGGCCATGGCGGTCAGTACTAAGCTCAAAAAAAATCGTCGTAACATGGTGTCCCTCACGTTTTTACATTGCCATTAAATATATCGCGTTTGAGTTGATGGCTCATTGCGCTGACTCATCCAGTCGTAAAATTGATACCGTGTGCTGGGTAATCTTTCGTCCAGCATCCAGTGAAGGGGCATTTTAACTTGAAAGTAGCTGTTTGTAGTACGAGGCGAACGGGCTGATTCGATCAGTGCTCTGGTTTTGGCTGGGTAAGATGAGGGTCAATAAAGCATTTGTTTGCGTTTTCAATCAGTTTGCCGAGGGGCGGTGAAGGGCTATAATGGCGCCACTAAATCGGGGAGATCTCTCATGACAGATATCATCGAATCGAAAGATTCAGCCAACTTCAAACGTTTAAAGTGGCAATGTCGTCGCGGTATGTTGGAGCTGGATGTGTTGTTTGAACCCTTCTTGGATGACGTATTTTTAACGTTAGACGAAGAAGATAAACAGCGTTTTTATAAGCTAATTGAATGCGAAGATCAGGAAATCTTCCCTTGGTTTATGCAAAAGGAAGTGCCTGAGGACCCAGATCTTGCTCGCATCGTGCATTTGATTGTGACTCGTGTCCAGCCAGAGAACTATCGCCGAGTTTAAGGCGTCACGACTGGCGCTGGTGATGTCACTGCTATGGTTGATAGCGGTGATTGTCATCTTAGCGCTATTGCAATGGCCTAGCGTCTTGCAATGGCTGACGCTGCTTGGGGGTAGCATTATGCTGCTCAAAAGTGAGAGGCGGCCAAGCTTTTCGCTGGATACGTCAAAGGATGTCTTGCATTGGCATCAATCAGGTGCTTGCGGAGTTTTGTCACTGCTTTACCAAACTGAGCTTTGGTGTGTGGTGATTCTGCATCCTGATATGCAGCAACCCTTTTTGAAAAGGCTGCTGCACCATCTTTGCCGCTACCGTTGGTTATACCGAGATCAGCTCTGCGAGGCCGATTATCGCTATCTGCGTTCTCGCCTTAATGTTGAGAAACTGCTTGGTTTGCCAACTCAGAAGAGCGAATCCGCGGCTTCAAAATAGTCGGTTCACTGTTTTCCATCTTCTCTGGGTAATCCAGAGTGAAATGCAAACCGCGGCTTTCTTTACGCGCCATCGCCGATTGAATAATCAAATCTGCCACCACCGCTAAGTTACGCAGTTCTAATAGGTCTGCGGTGACGCGATAGTTGGAGTAGAACTCATCGATTTCCGACAACAATAAATCGACGCGGTGTTTAGCACGTAATAGACGTTTATTGGTGCGCACAATGCCCACATAGTCCCACATAAAACGGCGCAGTTCGTGCCAGTTGTGCGTGATCACCACGTCTTCATCAGAGTTAGTAACCTTAGACGCATCCCAGTCTGGAATCTGATAATCGGCTCTTGTTGCATTGTCTGACAGAATTTGGCGCGCTGCAGAGCGGGCGTAGACGATACATTCCAATAACGAATTGCTGGCTAAACGATTGGCGCCGTGCAGACCGGTATAAGAGGTCTCGCCGATCGCGTACAGGTCTTTGACATCGGTAGCGCCGAACTGATCCACCACCACGCCGCCACAGGTATAGTGCGCGGCTGGCACCACAGGGATTGGTCCTTTGGTCATGTCGTGACCGAAGTTCAAACAGCGTTGGTAAATGGTCGGGAAATGCTCTTTGATAAATTCAGGGTCTTTATGGGAAATATCCAACAAGACGTGATCTACCCCTAGGCGTTTCATTTCATGGTCGATGGCGCGGGCGACGATATCGCGCGGTGCTAATTCCAAGCGCTCGTCAAAGTTGGCCATAAAGCGCGTGCCATCAGGCAGCAGCAGTCGGCCACCTTCGCCTCGTACCGCTTCCGAGATCAAAAAGGTTTTGGCTTTGGCATCGTACAAGCAGGTTGGGTGGAACTGGTTAAATTCCATATTGCCAACGCGACAGCCAGCACGCCACGCCATGGCAATGCCATCGCCGGAGGCGGTATCAGGGTTGCTGGTGTACAGGTACACCTTGGAACTGCCGCCCGTAGCTAAAGCAATGCGGTGGGCATGAAACACTTCCACTTGCTTAGAGTCTTGGTTTAGCGCGTACAAACCGATAACACGGTTTTCGCCGTCTAGACCAAGTTTCTGGGTGGTAATCAAATCAATCGCCACACGATCAGGGAAGAAGTGAATGTTAGGATGCGCTAAAGCGTTTTTCACCAAGGTCTTAGAAATGGCCAATCCTGTCGCGTCTGCGGCGTGGATAATACGTCGATGACTGTGACCGCCTTCTTTGGTGAGGTGGTAATCTTCGTTGTCGCCGTAACGGGTGAATGGCACACCTTGGTCGATCAACCAATCGATGCTTTCCTTGGAATGCTCCACGGTATAGCGAATGGCGTCTTCATCACCTAACTCTGCCCCAGCAATAATGGTGTCTTGCACGTGGGAGTCGATGGTATCTTTTTCCGACAATACGGCCGCTACGCCACCTTGGGCGTATAAGGTCGAGCCTTCGGAGATGTCCCCTTTCGTTAAAATGGCCACCTGATGCTTATTAGCCAGTTCAAGTGCAAGCGTCAGTCCCGCTGCACCGGCGCCGATAATAACTATGTCGTGATGAAGATGTTGGCTCATGTTGTTGTTCTAAGTAATGTTAAACGCCCTGATTTTACACTTGTTTGCAATACCAATGAATACCTCAGTGCGACACGGCCCAGTTACTGTTGAGGAAGTAAATCGCATACAATGGTCAGTAATGGTGGCAAGAGATTTTTCTTGGAACTCTCGAAATGGTCCGTTGTCCATATAAGCAACAACATGGTGGGCACAGTATGTTAGCGAATTATGAGGTGCCTATGCAGCACGAAACGTCTAGCGATGAGGCGTTGGTTAAGCGGGTTCAGAGTGGCGATAAGCGCGCCTTCGACTTATTGGTGTTGAAATATCAGCACAAGGTCGCTGCGCTTATTTCTCGGTATGTTCAGGACAAGCAAGAAGTGCTGGATGTGGCGCAAGACAGTTTTATCAAGGCATATCGGGCGATTGACAGCTTCCGAGGGGAGAGTGCGTTTTATACCTGGCTCTACCGAATAGCGGTCAACACAGCGAAAAACTATCTGGTCAGTCGCTCGCGACGACCGCCCTCCAGCGATGTGGAGCTGGATAATGAAGAAGTGCACGCTGTGTACAATGAGTTATCAGATGCCGGCACACCGGACGCAAATTTAAACCGCGATCGTCTAGAGTCGGAGATTCAATTAGCGATCAAAGATCTACCAGAAGAATTACGTGGCGCCCTAACGTTACGAGAGTTTGATGGATTGAGTTACGAAGACATAGCCCAGGTCATGGATTGTCCAGTGGGAACGGTCAGATCGCGCATTTTCCGCGCCCGTGAGGCGGTGGAAAAACGTATTCGTCCCATTATGGGAGGAGGAGAGTAGTCATGTCGAAATTCCATGATAAACACGGCTCAGGACGTGACGACAGTCTATCAGCATTCTTAGACAATGAAGCGACCCATGCAGACATTGAAATGTTGCTTGCCAGCGACATCAATGAGTTGGCGCATAAAGTGGATCATTACAGTCAGATTCAGCAGGCGCTTCAGCCTGATCATGTTATCTTGATTGAAGATTCTGGATCGTTTCTAGCGCAGATGCATGCCAAGCTTGAGCAAGGCAAACAAGAGACTAATGTTGTCGTCTTTCCGAAACAAAATAGCCAGCTACTAAAGTCCGAAAAACTCGAGCAGGTTGAACTACCGAATTTGAGTCAAGCGACGGGTTCCAGACGTTCTTGGTTCTCGGGTCTTGCGGTCGCGGCGAGCGTTGCTTTTGTGGTGGTGCTAGGCGGTAATGTCTTGCTTGAAGGTGATTCAAATGCTACGTTCACACCGACGTTCGTAGCGAATTCAGCGCCACAGGTGACGCCGACGGAACCGATTACGGCACTGAGTGCAGAAGAAGCCTTGCAAAATAACGAGCGCTTGCAGAATTACCTACGTCAGCATGCCCAGCAAGCGTCCATGACGGTTGGTCAAGGCATGATTCCGATGGCCAAAGTTGTCGGTTACCCACAAGGGAACGGTCAATGATTCGCGCTTTTGTCATTTCCCTTCTGGTGTCGGCAAGCAGCACCTTGTGGGCGGCTCAATCCGGTGTCGACTGGTTGAGCCGCATGACAGAGTCGTTTGATTCTCTGTCCTACGATGGCGTATTTGTACATCAAGAAGCGGGTATGATGAACTCCATGCGGGTTCGCCGTGGTTTGATCGGTGGCGTGGAATACGAAAGTCTAGAAGATTTAGATGGCCAGCGTATTGCGGTGATCCGCATTGATGACAGTGTCATCTGTGTCTTTCCTGAAAAAGACGATTACGTGGCGGGCTTTGTGCCAGCAGAGCCCTTCCGCCGTTTTCAAGAGCTGGATAAAGAGCGCCTGAAGCAGGCCTACGACATTAAAATCGTTGATAAAAGCCAACGTATCGCCTCACGCCAAGCGGTGAAGTTGAAGTTGGTGCCGAAGGACGAGTATCGCTACGGCCACGAATTCTGGATCGATAAAAAAACCGGATTTTTGCTGAAACACGATGTCATTGGTGCCAACAATAAACTGTTGGAGCGCATTCAATTTACTTCGGTTTCTTTTACGCCAGACTTGAAAGAAGCGGACTTCACCCCAAGTGATGAGTCTTATACGCAGCGCTTCGTTGAAATTGAGCCGCAAGTGGTCAAGCGTGACTGGCATTTTGACTGGTTACCGGATGGCTTTGGCTTGGTGTGGCAGGATGCTCGCCGCATGAATGACAGTACCAACATGATGCTGTTATCCGATGGCTTGAGCACAGTGTCGGTGTTTGTCGAACAAACCGACAAAAAACGTCCACAAACCTTTATGAACCTTGGTGCCACCATTGCTGGTGAAAAGAGCATCCAGGTTAATGATCAAATGTACCTACTGACCTTAGTAGGGGAAGTGCCTGCGCAAACGATTCAACGTCTTATGGCAGTGATTATGCCGGGTTCAAATAATGATTGAAGAAAATGGCACCGTCCTATCGATTGCTGACGGTATCGCAGAAGTAGAAACCATCCGCACCAGTAGTTGCACCAGTTGCCGCGCACGCCACGGCTGTGGTCATCATGCCATCGCCAAAGTCTCGAACAGCAACCGTATGCTCATGAAAGTGATTGCTCCGGCTGACCTAAAAGTCGGTCAAAGTGTGGTGGTGGGCATTCCCGAAGATACTCTGCTGCAAGCCTCCTTATGGATGTACGCTGTACCTTTGCTTGGTTTGGTGCTCGGTGCGTCAGTGCCGTCAATTTTCACGGAACAAACTATAATTTCGATTGTCGGAGCGGTAAGTGGGTTTGCTGGCGGCTTATGGGCGGCGAAATGGAAGTCGTCTCACGAAGCCAAAAATCCAGATTTTTACCCGCGAGTTTTGAGAATCAATAAAGATCAGGCCCAGATCATTCCTGTGGTGCAAAAAGCCTGAAAAATCCTCTTCACCTGACACAATAGCAACAATTTACTTTCTACTTTGGTACGTCTGAGGAGACCAATACATGAACAGATTGCTAAAACGTGTGAGCTGGATCAGCGTCACTTTTATGATGTTGTTCTCAACCCTTACGAATGCGGCCAATTTGCCGGACTTCACCGAGCTGGTGGAAGAGGCGTCCCCGGCCGTGGTCAACATCAGCACTGAGCAAACGGCGACCACCAATGCCGCTCAACTCAGTCCTGATGCCCGAGAATTGAATGAATTCTTCCGTCATTTCTTCGGTCAGCAGCCGTTTGGCCAACAACAGCAACCGCAGCAACCACGTCAACAACAGCGTAGCTCTCTTGGTTCGGGTTTTATCATTTCCCATGACGGCTATGTATTGACTAACAATCATGTGATTGATGGCGCCGATGTGATTCATGTACGTTTGAACGATCGTCGTGAATACGAAGCCAAGCTGGTGGGCACCGATGCGCGTACCGACTTAGCCCTACTGAAAATCGAAGCGGACGATCTGCCAATTGTGAAAATGGGCAATTCAGACGATCTGAAAGCGGGTCAATGGGTGCTGGCGATCGGTTCACCGTTTGGTTTTGATTACACCGTAACAGCCGGTATTGTCAGTGCTTTAGGTCGTAATTTGCCGAGTGATAACTATGTGCCATTTATCCAATCGGATGTGGCGATTAACCCAGGTAACTCAGGTGGTCCTTTATTTAACTTGGACGGCGAGGTAGTGGGTATTAACTCACAAATCTACACGCGCTCCGGTGGTTTTATGGGCGTGTCCTTTGCCATTCCATCGAATGTGGCCATGTCAGTGGTGGATCAACTGAAGAAAGACGGCAAGGTGTCTCGTGCTTGGTTGGGTGTACTGATTCAAGATGTGAACCGAGACCTAGCAGAGTCCTTTGATCTAGACCGTCCCCATGGCGCGCTAGTGAGCCGCGTGATGCCGGATTCGCCAGCGGAAAAAGCCGGTTTGCAGGCGGGCGATATCATCATGTCGTTCAATGGTAAAACCATTGAGCACTCATCAGAGTTGCCTTACCTAGTAGGTCAATTACAGGTCGATGTGGATGCTAAAGCTAAGGTATTCCGTGACGGCAAAGAGCGTACTGTGACCATTACTCTGACTAAGCGTCCAGAGGATGCCGGCATGGAGCAGCCACAGCAGGATGACAATCGTCTAGGTATGACAGTATCGCCTGTTCCAGAAAACGTGGCGGACCGTTTAGGTATCGATAACGGTGTCATGGTGCAACAAGTGATGGGTGGTGCCGCAGCCCGCAATGGCCTACAGCAGGGCGATGTGATCACCATGTTAAATGGCCAAACGATCAAGGATGTCAGCGAGTTTAATACGATTGCGCAAGCACTACCGTCGAATCGTTCAGTGCCAATGCGTGTGATTCGCGATGGTTACCCGATGTTTATTCCATTTAAAATCGTTGAGTAACGGGTTCTAACCAGCAACGCAAGCTATGAAAAAGCCCGCTGCGAGCGATCGCAGCGGGCTTTTTTGATGTTGCCTAGAAATGCTGTTATAGCTTCTTAGCAAAGATCTTAGAGTTACGCTGATAGTTGTACAGCTCTTGTTTCTTGAGCGGTAATGTCGACAACGTCGTTTCACGGAAGCCGCGCTCCACAAACCAGTGCGCAGTACGAGTGGTGAGTAGGAATAGGGTATCTAAGCCAAGACGCTTGGCTTCGTGTTCAATACCTTTCAGTAAGCGCTCACCTCGGTTAGAACCACGGTATTCTGGTGAGACGGCCACACACGCCAATTCTCCAGCACCTTCTTGCTCGAATGGATACAAGGCGGCACAAGCGACAATTGCTCCGTCACGTTCAATCACTAGGAAACGTTCGATTTCGTTTTCCAACAGCTCACGGGAGCGGCGTACCAAGATGCCTTTAGCTTCCAGTGGTGCTAACAAATGCATCATGCCGCCGACATCGTCGATGGTCGCGGTACGCAATTTCTCGTAGCTGTCTTCATCGATCATGGTGCCGGAGCCTTCACGGGTAAACAGCTCGCTTAACAAGCCACCATTTTCATTGAAAGAAATGATGTGCGCGCGTGGCACGGCTGCACGCACGGCCATTAAACAGGCTTCTAGGGCATCACGGGTAATGGGGGTCAGGGTATCCTGCGCCAAAATCGTATCGGCGTGGTGTGCTAACAACTCAGAGTAAAGCTCGTCTTTGTCGTCGAAAATGCCTTCATCTTCGGTGAAGATGATCAGCTTATCGGCTTTTAGCTGAATCGCTGCTTGAGTCGCTACGTCTTCCGCTTTTAGGTTAAACACTTCACCCGTTGGTGAGAAACCAAGATGCGGTAATAGCACCATGTTGTCGTCTTCCAGCAAGCGGAAAATCGCATCACTGTCGATACGGCGTACTTCACCTGAGTGGCCATAATCGACGCCATCGACCACGCCTAGAGGTTTGGCTACTACGTAGTTACCACTGCACACTTTCAGGCCCGCATTGGCCATCGGTGTGTTAGACAGTCCCATGGACAGCTGCGCTTCTAATTGCACGCGAACCGCAGCAGACGCTTGGATAATATCGATCAGGTGATCCTGCGGCGTGACACGGTAGCCATCCTCAATACGGGATGGCAAATCACGCTCGGCTAAAGCACGGTTGATTTGTGGGCGAGCACCTTGAATCAACACCAGACGAATGCCAAGCGAATCGAGCAGGGCAAGGTCATGAATAATGTTGGAGAAGTTGGGGCTCTCGAACGCTTCACCAGGGATCAAGATTACTAGGGTCTTGCCGCGGTGGGCGTTAATGTAGGGCGAAGAGTGGCGGAACCAGTCTACATAGTTAAGTTCATCAGACACGCGTTGCCTCATTTATTTTCGGTACTCGGGGTTAAACAGTAACGTTCCACTAATCCTTTGATAACCTGCTGCATCGGCGCAATTTGATCCAGCGCCATGAACTCGTTCGGTTGGTGGGCTTGGTCAATCGATCCAGGACCTAGGATTAGAGTTTCCATCCCCAATTGATTTAAGAAGGGACCTTCGGTTGCAAAGGCGACAGTTGTCGCTTCTTTTTGCGTGAGTCGTTCACAGGCTTTAATGATATCGGACTCTTTCGCGGTTAAAAACGACGGCACATCGGCAAACAGATGATGTAATTCTATTTGCGTATTGGTTTGTCGTTCAATGGTGGGCAACAAACTACGGATCTCTTGGTACAAGGATTCGTTGCTCATGCCTGGTAAAGCACGAATATCAAACTCTAATTCACAGCGTCCACAGATACGGTTCGGGTTATCTCCGCCGTGGATACAACCAAAGTTCATGGTCGGGTAATCAATCACGAAGTTGGCATCGCGGTATTTCTGCTTTAAGCCATTGCGATACTGCATCAGTTCAGACATGACCGAGTGCATGGCATCTAGGGCATTGTTGCCAAGCCTTGGATTGGATGAATGACCGGATTTACCGGTGATGCGGATTTTCTCCATCATAATGCCCTTATGAGCATGAATCGGTGTCAGAGACGTCGGTTCACCAATCAGCGCATAACGGGCTTTTGGACGACCGGCTTCAACCAGTGCTCGAGCACCGTCCATGGAGCTTTCTTCATCGGCGGTGGCTAGGATAATCAAAGGCTGTTGTAACTTGGACAAATCCATATCGCGCAAGGTGTCCAGCACAATGGCGAAGAAACCTTTCATATCACAGGTGCCTAAACCGTAGAGCTTATTATCACGCTCTTCTAGCTTAAACGGATCGCTCTGCCAACGGTCATCGTCATAGGGCACTGTGTCCGTATGACCAGACAATACCAAGCCGCCAGCCCCTTGTCCGATGGTGGCGATCAGGTTCATCTTTTCTGGCTGTCCCGGCAACGGCATGACCTCACACTGGAAGCCTTGGCTTGAAAGCCACTTTTCCAATAATAAAATGACGCCTTTATTTGACTGATCCCAGCTTGCTTGACTACAACTGATAGAGGGCGTGGCGATCAGTTGTGACATCATGCTCAGCAATGATGGAAGTGAGGACATGGGATGCTCCTAGGGCGTAACGCCGAAAGTTATTTAGCCTGCATTCGCTTCTGGTAAACTTGCTTCTTTGACACTGTTGTCTCCGGCAATCCGGAAGTTTAGAGGTTTTGAAATATGGCTACCGAGCTTGAACTAAAGTTAATGGTTCAACCCGAGTATCTCAAGTCGGCATGTGCTTTTCTCGATGATTTTTGTGAAAAAAATAGTGGTGAAAAAGACGCTCCTACTGGCAATACCCGCCAAGCGACACTCGATCTAATGAATGGTTACTACGATACCGCCAATGCGCTGTTAATGGAAAATGGCATTGCTCTGCGGATTCGTGCGGTTAACCAAGAATACATCCAAACCGTGAAAACCCGTGGCAGCAGCCGTGTGGGTATGCATGCCCGTGGTGAATGGGAGTGGTCGATCCCATCCGATACACTGGATTTAACCAAACTGTCCGACGTCCCGCTACCCGAGGCGCTACAAGACATGGCTTGGTCCCGTGATCTGATTGAGGTGTTCCGTACCGATTTTAAACGTCATGTTTGGCTGATTCATTTTGAAGGCGCCACCATCGAAGTAGTGTGTGACGAAGGTGCGGTCTCATCGGCCTATGGTCAGGATCCTATCTGCGAACTGGAATTAGAACTGAAAGCCGGTCCGGAAACCGCCCTGTATGGCTTTGCTAAGTACATCGCAGGCTCGATTCCAGTTCAGGTGAGTGTGGTCTCGAAAGCACAAAAAGGCTCGCGTCTAAAACATCGTCGTATCGAATTTCCTGAGAAACCGAACGCGAAAGCGCCTTTACTTCGTTTTGCCGAGTACTGGTACGAAACCTGGTTGGTGTATTGGGAAGCCATGTTTTATCTCAAAGACGAAGCCTTGCTACAGCCGATTCGTAGTGCCTTGCATCAGCTGAAACAGTGCGTGCCAGAGAACATTGGTGAGCAACTGCAAGCCTTGGACGAGCGCTATGACGCATTATTCAAAAATCACGATGTTAAATTGCTGCCTGGATTGGCAGGCTCGTTAGAAACGGGAATAATGATGTTAGAAACAGGTCATTGGTTAAATAAACAACTCGACTGATACGACCTTCGCGTGCAACACAATAAGGAAGATAACTTGACGCTGACACCGCTTTCCCAAGTTCAGGCGCTGTTCTCTGAGGAGCAGTTAGACATCAAACGTCAGGCCATCCACGACGCCATCGCGCGTCGTTTTGGCTTAGAAGTCCCAGAGAGTAAGCTGGCGCAAGCCGAGCGTGTCTGGTTGCTGAGTGACTATGTGCATAAACAGCTTTGCCGTTCCCCCCAGTGGCTGGAGGATTTTCTCTCTCCTGCAGAGTCACTGACCGAGCCCAGTGTTGAACAGTTTTATGCTGGTGAAGCGAACTGGGGCCAGACGGTCGCAGACGATATTGAGTTGCCCGAGTGGGATGAACCAGCCTTGATGCAGCAACTGCGTCGTTATCGCCATTGGTGGATGACGCGTCTGATTACCAGCGATATTGAGCAAACGGTCACCTTGGAAACCCTCACCGCCCATTTGAGTAAATTGGCGGACGTGGCGGTTAACGTCAGCCAACAGTGGTCGATGCGCAATTACTTGTCTTTGTATGGGCAAGCACTGGACAGCCATGGTCAGCCGCAAAAGCTGATTGTGATTGGCATGGGTAAGCTCGGTGGCTTCGAGCTTAACTTATCCTCTGATATTGATTTGGTGTTTGCCTTCCGTGAGCACGGCGAAACCCAAGGGGGCAAAAAGTCCCTGTCCCATCAAGAATACTTTACCAAGATCGGCCAGAAGCTGATTCAGCATCTAGATCAAGTCAACGCCGACGGCTTTGTCTTTCGTGTGGACATGCGTCTGCGTCCGTTTGGTCAGTCTGGCGCTCTAGTCATGAACATGGACTCCTTGGAAAACTACTACCAAGACCAAGGTCGTGACTGGGAACGTTACGCCATGATCAAGGCCCGCGTCATGGCCGGTGATGCTCAAGATGTGCGTGAATTCGAAGCGCTACGCCGTCCGTTTGTGTACCGTAAATACCTTGATTTTGGTGCCATTGGCGCGCTACGTGATCTGAAATCCATGATTGCCAAGGAAGTGCGTCGTAAAGGTATTGAACACAATATTAAGCTTGGCGAAGGGGGTATTCGCGAAGTCGAGTTTATTGTGCAAGCGTTGCAGATTCTTCACGGTGGACGCAATCAGAGCTTACAAAAGCCCGCCTTGTTCAAAGTGCTGCCAGTGCTGAGTCAAGAGGGTTACTTACCAGAACAGCAAGTACAAGATTTACGTGAGGCCTACCGCTATTTGCGCCGTGTTGAACACGCGCTGCAAGGCTATGCAGATGAGCAAACTCAGCTGCTACCCGCCACCGATAAAGAGCGTGAGCGCTTAGCCTATCAGGTGGGGGAGGGCAGCTGGCAGGCTTTGCTCGACACCTTATGGCAACACCGTCATAAGGTGCACGGTTACTTCCAAGCCTTGATTGACGATGGTGAAGAAAATTCCTGTGATGAGCTGGCGCAGGAAGCTTGGCGCATGATTTTAAAGCAGCCACAGGACGCGCATTTGATTAGCGAAGCCATTGAGGGCATTGCTTGGCAAGAGGAAGAGGAAGTCAGCAAGCAACTGCAGCAATTTTTAAGCTCCCGCGCGGTGGCTTATATGCAGCCGATTGGACAAGAGCGTTTAGCGGTGTTTTTAGCCGCGCTTATGACTTGTCTGCCTGAGGAAGCTAACCCTGATCTGGTATTGCAACGTATCATTCCGATTATGGAAGCAGTGACACGTCGTACCGCTTATTTAGTGCTGTTGTCAGAAAACCAAAGTGCCATCGTGCATTTGATTGGTCTGTGTCGTGAGAGCGTTTGGTTCTCAGAAATGATCTCGAATTCGCCAGCGTTGCTGGACGAATTATTGGATGCCAACACGCTGTTTTCACCGCCGTCAAAAACACACATGGCACAAGAACTGCGTCAGATTCTGTTGCGTCTGCCAGAAGAAGACGAAGAAGCTCATATGGATGCGATGCGTCGTTTCCGCCGCTCCATCATTATGCGTATTGCCGCCTGTGATATCACAGGTATCCTGCCATTGATGAAAGTGAGTGATCACTTAACGTGGTTGGCGGAAGTGCTGTTAGAGCAGGTATTACAGCAATCTTGGCATTACTTAACTCAGCGTCATGGTTATCCGACCCGTGATCATGAGCCTGTGACTTACCCAGAATTAGCGGTGGTCGGCTATGGCAAATCCGGCGGTATTGAGCTGGGTTACGATTCGGATTTGGATTTGGTGTTTATCCATAATGCTGCGTCGAATGGCCTGACCAATGGCGAGCGCAGCGTTGATAATTTGGTGTTTTATACTCGCCTTGGCCAGCGCATCATTCACTTGCTCACTAGCTTTACTTCCGCTGGGCGCTTATATGAAGTAGACATGCGTTTGCGTCCGTCGGGTAACTCTGGTTTGCTGGTGGCAAGCTTAGAAGCCTTTAAAGACTATCAGCAAAAAGAAGCTTGGGTGTGGGAGCATCAGGCCCTGTGTCGTGCCCGTGCATTGGCCGGCGATCCAGCGTTGATTCAGCAGTTTGATCAAACCCGCGCCGAGATCTTAGGGCGCGAGCGTGACCGAGCTGAGCTCAAGCAAGAAGTGCTAAAAATGCGTGAGAAGATGCGCGCTCATTTGGACACCAGTGGCGCGGACAAGGGTTTTGACTTGAAGCAGGGGGCTGGTGGCATCATCGACATCGAATTTATGGTGCAGTACATGGTGCTGGCTTGGTCACATCGTTTCCCTGCTTTGATGACTTACTCCGATAATATTCGTCAACTGGAAGCCGCTGCGGCCAGTGGTTTGCTGGCGGACGATCAAGTGGAGCAGATGAAAGAGGCTTATACTTTCTATCGTGCTACCGCCCATCGTCAGACTCTGCAAAAGCAAGGGCGTTTGGTACCGGTGGAAATCTTGGAAGAAAACCAGGCGTTAATTGCCCAGTACTGGGATGCGTTTGCCAATCAGCCTTGTGATTAACAGCGAGAGCCAACATAGAAAAGCCCCTAAGCGCGAACGCTTAGGGGCTTTTTGCTTTCTATGAGGTGGAGAGTACTAAGAGGTGGAAAGTGAACGCTTGTTAGAAAGAAACGTTTACTTTCGCTTGGTAACGGCGGCCATCTAGCACCTTATCGTACGTCTCTTGATCGATTTTCTTATCGAATAGGTTGTAGATACCAGCGTAGAAGGTTACCGAGTCATTGGCTTTGTAGCTTAGACCTGTGTCCACTAGCGTGTAATCTGGCAGTTCTTCGGTCATGCTCACGCGGCTTAGACCTTGAGTGGTTTCACCGATGTAGTTGGCTTCACCCCAGATGTTTAGCTTCTCGGTGGCATCCCAAGACAGGTTGGTGTGCACACGGTGCTTAGGAATACGGTTCAGCGGCTGACCAGCAAATTGCCCCGATTTTTGTTCTGAATCGGTGAAGGTGTAACCCACATCCCATGCCAATGTTGGCAGCAGTTGCATACCAAATGAGGCTTCCACACCGCGAGTGTCCACTTCATCCACGTTCATACGTTGGCTGATAAAGTTGTAATCGTGACCTTGGAAGTTACAAGAGTCTGCGGCGCCATCAGGCGTTTCACAAATGCGTTCTTCGGTGATCTTGTCGTCAAACTGCGTGTAGAAAGCGGTGATTTCTGCTTTGGTACCTTGGTGGTCGGTCCAAGCCACACCGATCTCATGGCTTAAGCTCTTCTCGGCTTTTAGATCTTCACTACCGATAATGACCGCATTGCCGCCACGGCCACCCGTGGCTTGGCCCCAGCCTTCCGTTGCTTGACGTAGATCCGGTGAGCGGTAACCAGCGCTGACACCGCCTTTAATGGTAACGTTGTCTGTGGTTTGCCATACCGCGTACAGACGCGGTGTCACTTCGCTACCGTAGTTTTCATCTTCGTTGTAACGCAGACCACCCGTGATTGATAGGCTTTCAGTTAGGTAGTATTCGTCTTCGGCGAATAGGGCACCTTGCCAACGTTCGATTTCATTTAGACCACTTGGCAAGCTGTTGCCAGAATCACTCAGCGTTTGAGTTTCAAACTGACCGCCAACCGTCAAGGTATGCTGGTCGAAGAACAAGTGACTTTGGTGATTTAACACAGTGGATTCGTACTGCATATCACGGGTTTTGTTGTCGTTGTCTTCGTAGCTTAGGTAAGTCGTGTGTTTGCCATTCTCAGTGTTGATTTCATGAGTCACAGAGAAGTGATCACGCTGGTACTCTTGAGCGTTAACTGTGTTGGCATTACCGTTACGATCAAGAGCGTCAATTGAGTAGCCGGGGTTATTTGTACGTTCTTGGGTTTCTGTACCGGCTTCAAACTTGATCGACTGATCTTGGTTTAGCATCCAAGTCAATTTGCTGGTGATGTTTTGCATTTCTTGATCTGCGTAGCCGTCAATAATGCGGTCTTCATCACGCTCTGTAATTTGACCCATTACCTCAAGGCCCAATTTGTTATCCACTAATGGGCCGGCAGCGTAAAAGTCTGTAGCAATGCTGTTACCTGAAGCGTTGTCTTCTTGGATGGTAGTGCCCATGCCCAGTTGACCGTGCCACTCAGGCTGAACCTTCTTAGTGATCACGTTAATGACACCGCCCAGGGCATCTGAACCGTATAGTGAAGACATGGGACCACGGATCACCTCGATACGCTCAATCGCGGAAATCGGTGGTAGCCAGCCTTGTTCAATACCTGGGCCATCAGAGTTAGGACGAGTCTCACGGCTACCTTGGCGCTTACCATCGACCATGATCAAGGTGTATTTGCCTTCTAGACCACGCATGGTGATATCGGAAGAAGAGCCGCCACCAGTGACGAACACACCGGGTACCGCAGATAGTGCATCGGTTACATCGCGATAGTTCTTCTTCTGTAGCTCTTCAGCGTTCAATACGGTAATCGATGCCGCAGCATCTTGGGTCGCTTGTTCATAACCCGAAGCACTGACGACTAATTCATCCAAATTGACCGTGTCGGCGTGTGCGGTGTGAGCCAATGCAATGCTCGCGGCAACCAGAGAGAAAGAAAACTTACGCATGGTATGCAATATCCTTAAAAGTGAACGAAAAACGCAAAATTAAATGGTAATGTTTATCATTTGTATTCTGTCTGATTTGTGTAAGATTGTCCTGCGATGGCGCGTTGCATAAATGACAACGGCAATGACTCAGGAGAGCATATCTGTGTATGATTTAAACGATTTGAAAAGCTTTGTGTCTGTGGTGGAGACGGGCAACCTAAGCTCTAGTGCGAAGGAGTTAGGGGTATCAAAGTCGACTTTAAGTCGTCGTATCTCCCATCTTGAGGAGGTTATGCGCCAGCCTCTGATGCGCCGCCAAGCCAACCGTATGTTTGCTAACGACGCAGGTAAGGCGTTTTTACCTTTCGCTAAATCCATTTTAGATACTGTGTCTCGTGCCCATCGCACGGTGGACGATTTAAAAGAAACTGTTTCGGGCCATCTTAATGTTGGCGTCTTTACTGGGTTAAGTCGCTCTTGGGTGACGCAGGAGATTTTCCGTTATTTGGAAGCCTTTCCTGAGGTCAATGTGGATGTGCATACCCTGTCTACCTTTGATGATCTGCGTGAGCAAACCGATGTCGCAGTGTTTATGGGCGCCTTGAAGGACAGCAATTTTAAGTCTGAGTTACTAGGGGAGTTAAATTGCAGTGTCTACGCGCACCATAGTTTTCTTGCGGCACACAGCCCGATTGAATCGCCGCAGGATCTAGAGCAATACGAATGGGTCAATTTGCATAACTTCTATGCCAACGATGCCACCATTTCCTTGTTTCACGAAGAGCATGGTTACACCGAAGTGCCTATGCCACGATCGCGCTTAACCACGGATTTAATGGGCTTTCATTTGGATTGCATCGTCAATGGCCGTGGAGTAGGGATATTGCCAGATTATTTGGTGGCGATGCGTGAACGTCATCACCCAGGGGATCTAGTGAAGGTGTTACCTGAGTGGCAAGCTCCCAAACTGCCGCTGTATTTACTCTATGCCTACGGCCACTTACCAAAGCGCAGTCAGGTTCTGCTGACGCGTTTGAAGAAAGCTTACTCAGCCAGCCTATAACTGGCTGAGAGCGTTCATAATATCTATGCCAGAGCGGTTTGACGTTTGGCCTTAGAGTTTGCTTTTGAGCTGTCTGTTTGACCTGTATGGTTGGCGTCGGTACGACTGCGACGTACGTTAATTAAGATCGGCGCCCCCGTGTGCGGGTCGTCCAGTAGATCACATTGTACCCCGTACAGATTATCTAGAATCTCAGGGGTAATCACCGCCTTAGGTGTTCCTTCCGCGACAATCTTGCCGCCCTTCATGGCGATCAAATGATCGGAGTAACGTGCTGCCATGGCCAAGTCATGCACTACCATAACGATGGTTTTTCCTGCCGCTGACAGTTCTCGAATCAGATCAAACACTTCAATCTGGTGCCCCAAATCCAGCGCTGACGTCGGCTCATCCAGCAGCAGTAGCGGTGTTTCTTGAGCGATCGACATGGCAATCCACGCACGCTGGCGCTGGCCACCAGATAGGGTATCAAGTAAACGGTCGCCCAAATCCTCTAAGTTGGCTGAACGCAGCGCAAATTCAATCGCCGTTTTATCATCCATGCCCCATTGCTTAAAAAAGCTTTGATGGGGGTGGCGGCCAAAGCGAATCAATTCACGCACAGTAATGCCATCCGGAGCGGAAGTTTCTTGAGGTAAGAGCGCCAATTTGCGCGCCACTTCTCGTGGTGGCAGCTTATGAATGTCGTCGCCTTGCAGCACGATTTGGCCTTTGCTTGGGTGATGCACACGCGATAAACCATTCAATAGTGTGGATTTACCGCAGCCATTCGGGCCGACGATGGCGGTCACCTTGCCAGCAGGGAATTGGACACTTAAGTCTTCAATAATGGTGTGATCCGAATGCTTTAAGGTAATCGAATTTGTGCCTAATGGCGCTTGAGTGAATTGACTCATAATGAGCTCCGCTTAGGTTTGCGAATCAGAATCCAAAGTAGGTAAGGGCCGCCCACGACGGCCGTGATAACCCCCACCGGAATTTCAATTGGGCTTAATAGAGTACGGCCCGCTAGGTCTGCTAAGACCATGACGATGGCGCCACAGATAGCGCTTGAGAGCAGTGGCAAGCCTTTATGGCGGGCAAAGGTGCGCGCCATTTCTGGTCCCACCAAGGCCACTAAGCCGACGGGGCCGGCCATGGCGACGGCAAAGCCGGTTAAGATCACGGCAATGACCACCGCGGCAAAACGCAGTCGATTTGGCGTGTGTCCAAGTGCGGTAATCACTGAATCCG
This sequence comes from Marinomonas sp. HM11-D, assembly GCF_057626615.1. NCBI lineage: Bacteria > Pseudomonadati > Pseudomonadota > Gammaproteobacteria > Oceanospirillales > Oceanospirillaceae > Marinomonas > Marinomonas sp. HM11-D. The sequence goes on from NZ_JBMMKT010000007.1 coordinate 43,674, forward strand.
AAAAGGCCATCAACTGAAAGCGGTAGCACAGTGCCATGCTCAGCAGTACGCCGACTAGAGTGATCAAGCCCATCACTGGGATTTGTTCTTCCGGACGGCCAGAAAGGCTTCCCACTGTCCAAGGGTAGGCTTCATTCGCGGTGTCGATATGTACTTGGGTCAGCAGTAACTGGGAGACGGCGGCAGACACGGAACCAATGGCCAAGCCTGCAACGATAAAACGATAACCTCGAGTCCCGCTGCCACCACCGATAATAAAGGCTAGGGCTGTTGCGGTGGCCGCGCCGGTTAAGGCCATGGTCGAAGGCGCAAAGCTGATGCCAACGCCAACGACTGAAGCCACGGCAAACGCCATGGCGGCATTGTCGATACCGATAATGCCGGGGGTGGCGAGACGGTTGCGAGCCACGGTTTGCATCAAGCAACCGGCAATACTAAAGGCCGCACCTGTGTACCCCCCAGCCAGCAAACGGTTGAGACGTAATTCATTGATCACAAATTGCGTCATGGTGTCGCCTTGACCAAACAGCGCAAGCACCACCTCTTTTGGAGCAACCGATAAGGTGCCTATGCCTAGGCTGACGATACCGATCACAATCAGGGCAAGACTTAATAAGACATTGCGCTTAAGCGCCTGCTTATCAAGCAGTAGGGTACGTTGGCCAACGCTCAATAGCCAATGGCCGACGGGAGCCGTCAAACGTGGCACAGAAGCATCTGAAACAGACATAAATAAATTCTCCTAAGCCAATGTCGGTAAGCGCTTAGCGCGTACAATCAGCATTAACACTGGCGCGCCAACGATCGCCGTGAGCACGCCCAGCGGCATTTCCGCTGGCTGAGCAATCACCCGAGTGAGGATGTCGGCACTGATGATCATCAAAGGACCAATCGGCAAACACATGATCATGGTGCGACGAATGTCGGGACCCACTAAAGCACGTGCGGCAAAGGGCACCACTAAGCCGACAAACATAATCGGACCTGCAATGGCGGTTGCGGAACCGGTTAGCAACGCCACCGCTAGCATCACTAGGTAGCGAATTACTCGAGGATTATGACCCAGACCGAGGGCCACCTTTTCCCCCAATGCCATGGAGGCTAGCGGGCGCGACACATAAAGCGTCAGCAGGGCGGCGGCAATAAAATAAGGCATGACGGTAAACAGGCTATCTAAGGAACGGCCTGCGACACTGCCGGTGACCCAGAAGCGAATCTCATCGGCGGCACGTTGATCGTACATCAGCAAAATAGAGGTAAGCGCTGTGAGCAGTGAACTCAGTGCGGCCCCCGCCAAGACCAAGCGCACAGGGTCTCTGAATTGGCCTTGCAAACGGGCGGCTGCCATGACGAAAAAGCAACCGACCAGCGCGCCGATTTGCGCGACACCGGCAGACAGGGTCGCGGCACTGGCTCCCAGTAATAGAGCCATGGCGACGGCAAATGAAGCGCCAGCGCTGACGCCCAACAAGCCCGGTTCCGCCAGAGGGTTGCGCGCGACTGCTTGCATCAGTGCGCCTGCGACGCCCAAGGCCATGCCGACCACTAACGCCACTAACGTGCGTGGAAAACGTAATTCGGACACAATAAAAGCGGCTTCATCGGAGCCTTGTCCGAGCAGCACCTGCCAAGATTGCGCCATATCGATACTGCCAGCACCGATCAGCAAGGAAATGACTATGCTGGCAATGAGTGCGCTACAGACTAGGGTAAAACAAACGACTAAAGGGCGCTGTGAAGGCGCCCTTTGAAAAAACTGAACCGGATGGAACATTAGTGTTATTTTTCCAGTAACTGTTCGATGTCATCCAGTACGACTTGTGCCGCCAACGGGCCATTCGTACTGGTCCAAACCTGACCGTCTACTGTCTGAACGTGATTACTTTGCACTACGTTTAGGCGGGAGAAAGCGCTGGATTGCTTGGCAGCATCGAAGGCTTCTTGACCATCTTTATTCAAGGTCGCCATGATCAGCCAGTCATGGTCAATGACACCAATGTTCTCAAGGCTAAGAATGCTTGAGTGTGGACGACCTTCTTTTAACAAACCGCCATCTTGTGGGGCAAAGCCGGTTTGTGCCAATAGGCTACCAGCAAATAGGTCTTTCGACATTACCATAGGACCTTGTGGCATCCAGCGCGCGATATACACTTGGCGCTGATCCGCTGGAATTTGCTGCTCCACTTTGGCTTTAATCTCAGCAGCACGGGCATCCACGGCGGCCATGGCTTTTTCTACTTCTGCAGTTTTACCCGTGGCTTTGCCAAATAGGGCTGCTTCTTTACGCCATGCATTCGGGGTGTCAAAGCTCCATTCCGGCACAATCGTTGGAGCGATTTTTGAAAGGATCAAATACTGCTCTTTAGATAGGGCATTGGACGCTAGGATCACATCCGGCTGCTCTTTGATCACCGCTTCAAGGTTCGTTTCACGTGCCGTGCCCACGATATGAATGTTCGGTTGGCGCTTCGCAAGGTAATCGGAAACCGTTTCACTGCCACGGGTCGCGACGGAACCTGCCACAGGGAAGTTAATGGCAGACATCACATCAAGTGCGCCTTCGTGCAAGGTCACGACGGTTTTGACATCGTCTTTCACAGTAACCGGACCGTATTTAGTCTCCACTGTTACATCAGCAAACACACTGTTGGCGAACAGAGCCACGGCCGAAGCGGCAGTGCCTAGCATTACACGACGCATAAAAGACATGCTGTCTCCTTAAATAAAAATGAATCAACGGACTGAATGATAATGTTTCTTATTAATCTTTAGTATCCTGTTGCACTGGATTTACGCAGTTTTACCTTCAATGGTGCGTTGCAGGATTTGCAACGGAAAAGAGGGAACTTAGCTGGGTTGCGTGGAATGTAATATTTTGTAGCTTTCGGGTTTTAGCGTAACTTTCTGTTAAAGTGTCTAAAAAGTAGGCCGTTAACACGGTGGAGCAATACTCGGATGTACCGCTCATTAATCGTTCAAAAGGCAGGATGCCAAACTAAGAGGTCTGACTATGAACAGTGTCACTAGTGCTGGTTCGTCGTACGGTATGGAAGCGTTGAGTGCAAAAATGGCTAAAAATCAGCAGGAAGCTCAGGGGCAACAATCTCTACAGTTACTTGCGAGTGCAGCGACTTCGACTCAACAGATTCAATCCAGCGCCCCTGCGACTGGCAACCTTGGACAAAACATCAATATCAAAGTCTAATTTGATTGAGATGTTAAAAGCCGCCCGCATCATGCGTGAGCGGCTTTTTGTTTTATAAAAAGTAGGGAAAAGACTTATAGCGTCGGTGCTAAGACAGTTTTGGCGGGCTCACCGGGAATTTCTTTGGCGAGTTTCGGCATTAAATAGCCTGGCAATTTCTGTGCGACTTGCCCCATCAGTTGCTGTGCTTCGCTAATCGAGATATCAAAGTGGGCACCGCCTTCGATCGGATCAAAGGTAAACATATAGTAGGGTAAGATGCCCGCATCAAATAAGGCTTCGCTTAACGCCACTTGTGCGTCGACTGAGTCATTCACACCTTTTAATAGCACGCCCTGATTCAATACCGTGACGCCAGCTTGCTTTAACAGAGCGACTTTGTCGGCAATGGTCTGATCAATCTCATTGGCATGATTACTGTGCAGCACCAACACCACATCTAAACGACTGGCAGACACCCATTCGAGCAGCTCGTCATTGATACGGCTAGGAATCACCACCGGTAAACGCGAATGAATGCGCAGACGTTTTAACTGCGGCAGAGCGTTTAAGCGAGCGATGTGCTGCTTAAGTTGGCTGTCCTTTAGCATCAAAGGATCGCCACCACTTAAGATGACTTCATTTACTTCTGGATGATCTTTTAAGTAATCGATCACACTGTCCCACTCTTTTTGTGCCAGCTGGTTATCCCCATAAGGGAAATGGCGACGAAAGCAATAGCGGCAGTTCACCGCACAGGTGCCAGTGGTGATCACCAAAATACGACGCTCGTATTTATGCACGATGGCCTTTTGCGGATTGTGATTGCCTTCATCCAGCGGGTCTTTGCTGTAGCCGGCAACTGGCAGCATTTCGATATCATCGGCCAGCACTTGTTTTAACAGTGGGTCGTTGGCGTTACCGAATTCCATACGCGAAACGAAAGGTCGTGGCACCAGCATTTTAAAAGACGCCATGGCTTTTTGGGCGTCGGGTAAGTCCTGCTCGGTGAGGCCAATTAAAGGCCATAGTTCGGCTGGAGATTTAATTGCTTGGGCTAGTTCAGTGGACCAATGAATGTCGGTCGCATTTTGAATCGGGATCACGTCAAATATCTGCAAAATTAAGTTAAATTGGGTTATTATGGCCGCCAATCTTTGGCCCAATGGCCTCCGCTCTTGTGAGTCTCGCACAATTATTTCGCGATGAACTCCTGTGAACATCTTGTTCGTTCAGAGCTTTTTATCTAAATCATGACATTGTGAGGATTTATGGCGAGTTATTCTACCAGCGAAATGCGCGGCGGTACTAAAGTAATGGTTGATGGTGAGCCTTGTGCTGTACTAGACAACGAACACGTTAAGCCGGGTAAAGGTCAGGCGTTTAACCGCATTAAGCTGCGTAACCTAAAAACTGGTCGTGTTTGGGAACGTACGTTTAAATCTGGCGACAGCTTAGAAGGCGCGGATGTAATGGATACCGATATGGAATATCTATACACAGACGGCGAATTCTACCACTTCATGGCGACTGACGGCTCATTTGAGCAGCACGCAGCTGACGTTGCGGCCGTAGGTGACTGTGCTAAATGGTTGAAAGAGCAAGAGAAATACGTTGTAACACTTTACAACGGCGCACCTCTAGCAGTAGCACCACCAAACTTCATCGAGCTTGAAGTAACGGAAACAGATCCTGGTGTGAAAGGCGATACAGCGAACGGTGGTTCTAAGCCAGCAACACTTGCGACTGGCGCTGTGGTACGTGTACCTCTATTCATCAACATTGGTGAAGTACTACGTATCGATACTCGTACGGGTGAGTACGTGTCTCGCGCAACGGGTAAGTAATTACCTTTTGAAAGAAGCCCCCAGCCGCAAGGTGTGGGGGCTTTTTTTTGTGTTTGAGAGCTGTGTTTAAAAGAAGATCGTAACTATGTATTCAAAAGACGTTTGGCAACCAACCGCTGATCTAAGTGCGTTGAAATTTCGCGCCGAGGTGTTTCATAAAATTCGCGCGTTCTTTTATCAGCGTGAGGTGTTAGAAGTGGACACTCCGTGTTTGTCGCTTGGTAGCATCAGTGACCCCCATATTGAAGTGCTGACCAGTCACACGCGCACATTGGGGCAGGATGTGACTTATTACCTACAGACGTCTCCTGAATACGCTATGAAGCGTCTATTGGCTGCTGGTGCGCCAAGTATTTACCAATTAGGTAAAGTCTTTCGTGCCGAAGAGATCGGTCGTCGTCATGGCATCGAATTCACCATGTTGGAGTGGTATCGCTTAGGCTTTGATCATTGGCAATTAATGGCAGAAATGGACGAGCTGCTATCTGAGCTAATGGGGCAATCGATTGTCTCAGAACGTCTTAGTTATGCGGCTGCCTTTGAGCGTCATGTGGGCTTAAATCCATTTAGCGCTAGCCTTGACGAACTTCAACAAGTTTGCCATCAGCATAGCGAATACGGTCTGGAAGAAGAGGATCGTGACACTCTGCTAGAGTTGTTATTTGCCACCTTGGTTGAGCCAAATATCGGCCAAGACGTACCCTGTTTTATCCATGCGTATCCAGCTTCCCAAGCGGCGTTAGCGAAACAGCAGCAGGATGAACAAGGGTATGCCACTGCAGCACGCTTTGAATGGTATTGGCAGGGTATGGAGCTGGCTAACGGTTACTATGAGCTAACCGATGCCGCCGAACAGCAGCAACGTATGCAAGCTGAAATGGCCGAGCGCGCGGCGAATGGTCAAGTGTGGCGCCAAGCGGATGAGCGTTTGATCAGTGCCATCGAGCAGGGCTTACCAGAGTGTGCTGGCGTAGCGCTAGGGGTCGATCGTCTGCTAATGTTATTGCAAAACAAACCTCATATTGATTGGGTTGTGCCATTCGCCGGAGCCCATGCCTAACGGCTATCAGACCATAATAAGAGACCGCCATGTCCCCTTTGTTAGCAAGAGTGAGTGATTTTTTAAGGCCTAAGCAATCCCTTGCCAATCCAAAGCGCTTTGCTTGGCTGTACGTGGCGGTGTTTTTTATCTGCTTGCTGACCCTTTGGCGTGGTGGCGATGCGCTCAAGCAACAGCAAACCGAAGATCTGGCGACCGATACGCTCGAACAGCTGAATCAATTGGCCAGCGTGGTGGAAAGTGCCATCGCTAAATACCAACATATGCCGACCCTGCTGGCTTCCAACGACCGAGTGCGCAAGGCCTTGCGCGACGGTTTACCTTCCGATATTAATCAGCTCAACCGCGAGTTAGAGCAAATCAACCGTATTACCGAAGCTTCTGACAGCTACATTATCGATATGAACGGCAATACCATCGCCGCCTCCAACTATCGTTCGAGCACCTCTTTTGTGGGGGGGAACTTTGCCTTTCGTCCCTATTTTCAAGATGCCATTAAGGGCAAGCCGGGGCGTTATTACGCCCTAGGCACCACTTCAAATCGTCGTGGCTATTACTTTTCCTATCCGGTATTTGAAGGTGATAGTGTCATCGGCGTGGCGGTGGTGAAAGTCGATCTGACCCAATTTGAAAAGCGCTTTAATAACCAAGCCTATGACTTCTTAATGCTGGATCCTGATGGGGTGGTGTTTAGTTCTTCCCGCTCCCAATGGCTGTATAAAGTTATGGGAGAATTGTCCCACGAAGAGCTGACCCGTATTGCCGAATCCCAGCGCTACTTCGATCAAGCCATTGAAACCTTACCCATCGTGTCGCGCCGGAAGTTTGATGAGCGTGCCAGTGTCATTGAAATGCTAGATCAGGTGACCGATAACTTGGGCAATGACGTGGTTGATCGGCATCGCTATCTGGCCATGAGTCGCCGGATTCAGATGCTTGATTTCCAAGTGGCGATTTTTGTGCCGCTGACCGCCATTGAAGAGCAAATTGCCCTATGGCGCGCCATTTTTGCAGGGGGGATCACCATCACCATGCTGGTGTTTGGTTTGGCGCATTTGCGTTCGCGCATGTTGCAAGAACGTTCCGACGCCATTGAAATGGCGCGTCATAACCAAGCCTATATTCGCGAAGTAATTCAACATACTCAAGCAGGTCTGGTCACCCTCGATGGTCATTATCGTATTGAGGCGTTAAACCCCGCCGTAGAAAAGTTAGCCGCCCGTTCCTTATCCAGCTTGATTGGCAAGCCGCTATCGGCTTTGTTTCATGTTTCGGAGCGGGACGCCGAGCGCTGGCAGCACGCCTTGTCCAGCGAAGTGGATGCGGAGCGAGAGCCGCTGCGGTTGACCACGGTAGAAGGCAAATTCCAAGTGGAAGGCGGGGACCAAGACGTGGCGCTTGAGGCAACCCTGTGTGAACTGCAATTGCCTAACCGTCGCAGTCATTTGGTGACCTTCCATGATATGACCGAGCGTAAACGCTACGAGCAGGAAATTACCGATGCCCGCCATGCTCTAGAAATTAGGGTGAAAGAGCGAACCTCTGAATTAGAGCAAGCCAACCAGCGTTTACGTCATGAAATCGGTGAGCACAAGGCGACGCAACAGGAGTTAATCCAAACCGCAAAACTGGCTGTCTTAGGTCAGCTCAGCGCTGGCTTAAATCATGAATTAAATCAACCGCTTACTGCAATTCGAGCGTTTGCCGATAATGGCTTAAAGTTCCTTGAGCGGGAAAAATTTGAACAGACGAAAAGCAACCTACAGCACATCAGTCAGCTCGGTCATCATATGGGTGACATCATTGCCCGCTTTAAAGTGTTTGCCCGCAAAGGCAATGTGGTGCATACCCCGATCGACGTGCAGTCGGCGATCAAGGGGGCGATGAAAATTATGCAGCCGCGCTTCAAAGAAACCAATATTCAGGTTGAGGTGCCCAACGATGTGCAGGCGGTGGTACTGGCCGATATGGTGTTTTTGGAGCAGGTGTTGGTGAATCTTCTGGCCAATGCTTGTGATGCCATTGTCGAGCAGAACGGTGAGCAAAAGCAGATCCAAGTACGGGTGCAGCAACTTAAGAATCGAGTGCACATCTATGTGCGTGACAGCGGTACTGGCTTGTCCGCCGATGCGCTGGAGCATTTGTTTGAACCCTTCTATACCTCAAAAAGTAGCGGCACCGGACTCGGCCTAGGCTTGTCCATCAGTCAGCGTATTATGGATGCCATGAATGGCGATCTTAGTGCCCAGAATCATCCGCAAGGTGGCGCTGAGTTTTGTGTTACTCTAAACGCCTTTGAGCTAGATAAAGAATAAGGACTCAGCCATGTCTGAATTGGATCGCGTCATTGTCATTGATGATGAACAGTCGGTGCGTATGGCCATCTCGCAAACCCTACAGTTAGAAGATTTTGACGTATTGGAATTTGGTTCCGCGCAAGGGGTCACCGAGCAATTATCTATTGATTGGCCAGGCGTGATCGTCAGCGATATTAACTTGCCGGGTACGAATGGCTTGGAGTTGTTTGAGCAAGTCAAAAAGATCGATGCTGAGATTCCCTTTATTTTGATTACCGGACATGGCGACATCAGCATGGCGGTAAACGCTATTCGCGATGGCGCTTATGACTTTATCGAAAAGCCGTTCTCGAACGATGACTTTATTGAGGTGGTACGCCGCGCCAGTGAAAAGCGTCGCTTGACGCTGGAAAACCGTTTCTTGCGTTTGGAACTGGCGGCACACAATGCCCCAGGACCACGCATTATTGGCAATACACCGGGCATTCACCGACTGCGTCAGGCGTTATTGCATGTGGCGGACACGGGAGCGGATATCTTAATTCAAGGGGAAACCGGCACCGGTAAAGAAATGGTGGCGCGTTTTATCCATGAACACAGTTCTCGCCGCGGTAAGCCGTTTGTAGCGATCAACTGTGGTGCGGTGCCGGATTCGATTATGGAATCAGAGCTATTTGGCCATGAGAAGGGCGCCTTTACCGATGCCAAGACACAGCGTATCGGTAAGATCGAGCACTCTAACGGCGGCACCTTGTTCCTCGATGAAATCGAGAGCATGCCCATGTCGATGCAAATTCGTCTGCTACGAGTACTAGAGGAGCGCAAAGTCGAACGTTTGGGATCGAACAAGGGCGTGGATTTGGATTTGCGTATCTTGGCTGCTACCAAGGTCGATCTAAAAGAGCTGAGTGAAACCGGCACCTTCCGTGAAGACTTGTACTACCGTTTAAACGTGGTGCGTGTGGATATCCCGCCACTGCGCGATCGTAAGGACGATATTCCGTTACTCTGGCAGCACTTCTGTTTGGTGGCGACGGCGCAGTACAAACGTGAATCCGAGCAACTGTCGGCGGAGCGCATGCACAGTTTAATGACTTACGATTGGCCGGGGAACGTGCGTGAGCTGCGTAACCTTGCCGAGCGTTATGTATTGATGGGCGAGGCCGGTTCGTTTGAATTTGATCAGATCATTACTAATGAAACCAACCCAGGTTTTATGACCTTGCCAGAGCAGATGGAACGTTTTGAAAAAACGCTTTTAGAGCAAGAATTAATGCGTCAAAAAGGCTCCATCAAAGATACTATGGATGCACTCGGCCTGCCGCGTAAAACCTTGTACGACAAAATGCGTAAGTACGGTCTCGATAAAGACTTATACAAGTCGTAATTCAATTTCTTCTCTGCGCTATTAGAAATCATCTCTCCATCCAATCCCGTTGAAGGAACGTGCTAGCATTAGCCTTCCTTCAACATAGGGTGCTGTTGTGCTTGAATTCTTCTTAAATGGCCTGTCGCCAATGATCTTTTGGCTGTTAGTGATAACCGCCGGTTTTACTTCGTTATTTACAGCAAGCTTCGGTGCTGGCGGCGGTGTCATGCTGCTTGGTGTGATGGCTCAAGTGCTACCGCCGCAAGTGATTATCCCACTACACGGTGTGGCGCAGTTGGGCTCCAACGCGGGCCGTGCCGCCATGAGCTGGCGTCATATTGATTGGCGCTTGATTGGCTTGTTTCTCCCTGGAGCGATTGTCGGCGCGTTAATCGGTCAGTTTGTGCTCGTCGCACTGCCTGCGGATGTGATGTATTTCTCTATTGCCTGTTTTATTTTGTTCCTGTGCTGGGGACCTAAGTTACCCAAACTGGTGCTGGGCAAATTTGGCACCATGCTCGCGGGTGGGATTACAACGTTTTTAACCTTATTCGTCGGTGCTACGGGACCTTTGGTGGCAGCCTTTATCAAGCAAGTGTTTGTTGATCGTTTTCGTACCGTGGCCACGTTTGCTACGGCCATGTCTTTGCAGCATGTGTTGAAAATCGTGGTGTTTGAACAAGCGGGCTTCCCGATCGGCTCGTGGTTACCTTTGCTGGTTTGTATGGTCATCAGTGGTGCCATCGGTACTTGGATTGGCTTAAAAGTCTTAAAGAAAATGCCCGACCGCCATTTTCATCGTATCTTTAATATCATCCTGACCTTACTGGCGGTGCGTTTGATCTGGCAGGGCTTATCTTCTTAAAACTGAGTGAAATGTGATTTTTGAAGATTGATACTTGTTAGAATGCTCTTTAAAAGACAGAATAAACAAAAATATGTCTATTGTTGGTTTATATGATTAAGAGTCTCACGTTTGAAAACTTCTACAGCTTTGCAGAAGAGACGACTATTGATTTCAGTCTTGGTAAGAAGCCTACGCCATCAGGTTACGACGTAAGCATTGGTGAAGAGCGATTCAATAAAGCAATTGCTATTCTTGGTGCAAATGGTTCGGGTAAGACTCAACTTTTGAAACCTTTGGCATTTTTAAGCTGGTTTATAACGGACTCTTTTCTTAACAGTTCACCAGACGACAAGATTCCTTGTGCTCCTCATGCTCTGTACAGCGACAAACCTACTAGTTTTGAGTTGGATTTTGCTGTTGATAACAGAGACTATCGATACCAACTGACTATTACCCCAAATGAGGTTCAGTTTGAAGGTCTTTTCGTTAAAACAAGTAGTAAATTCAGTTATCTATTTAAACGTCAGCTGTCTAAAACTGGCTATCAGTTTAGTCAAAAAGGCTTTTCGCTTTCAAAGTCTACTGCTGAAAAAATTCGCCCTAATACATCTCTCATTGGAGCTGCGTATAATAATGATGTCCCCGAAGCTCGGCTATTTATAGATTTTTTTGAGCGAATCGAGACTAATGTTATGAGTACTGGACGTCGTCATTATCAACATGGTGCTTTATTAGATGCGGCTGAAAGGTTTCATAAAATGCCAGAACATAGTGAGAGAATGTCACAAGCTATAAGTCAATTTGACTTAGGAATCAGTAGTGTGGCGGTTCAGTCCGGAGTTGTTCGTGATGAGACAGGTAAAGAGAAACAAATTTATATCCCCTTTGGGAAGCATCTGACTGATGATGGCAAAGAGTTTGAGCTTCCTTTCTTCGAGGAGTCCAGTGGAACGCAATCTGCCTTTGTGTTGTTAGAGCCAATTATTAAGACGTTACAACAGGGAGGGATAGCAGTAATCGATGAGCTGGATAATGACTTACATCCTCATTTAGTACCTGTTTTAATGGATTGGTTTAGGTTCGAACATACCAATCCCAAGCAAGCTCAGTTGATATTTACTTGTCATTCTCCAGAGGTGTTGGATCGTTTACAAAAGCATCAAATCTACTTAGTAGAGAAAGTCGACCAGGTCAGTGAGGCTTGGAGGTTGGACGAAATGCAAAATGTCCGATCGGATGATAATTTATACGCTAAGTATATGGTTGGTGCGTTGGGCGCAGTGCCTGACTTGTAAAACGCAGGAAGCGAAAAATGGCCAAAGGTAAACAAAAACGCGCAGCAAGAAGCGCAAGCGATACGACCCTTTTGATAGTCGGAGAAGGCCCTGATGACAAAGCATTTATAAGCTATATGAAGAGCTTATTTCAAAAGCGTGAACTCGGATTTAAAGGCCCCAAGATTGAAGCTGGTGATGGTGGATCAGCTGATGTGATTATTACCAACTCAATTAGGACATATGGTAATAAGCCGTACTCTAGAAAGTTACTCGTTTTAGACTCTGATCTACCGCCCACTCAAGCAAAAGATAAAGAAGCTTCAAAAGCAGGTTTTGAGATAATTCTGTGGAGCCCTCAGTGTTTGGAAGGTGCTCTGTTAGATGTTTTAGGGGAGCGTGTAAATGCCCATGAAACCAGCCAAAATTTAAAGCGACGACTACACCCCAAGTTAAGTGGAAGTCATACTGATCCCAAGGCCTACGCAGATCTATTTACTCTCATAGTATTGGAGCAAACGAGAAATCAGTCGGTAGTATCTGTGCGTGATGCAATTAAGGCGTAGGCTATCAAGCATAAAAAAGGCGCTCCGAGGAGCGCCTAAAGAATGACAAGAGGGCTGTCATTAAACGGTTACTGTACGATCTCTGGCCCCATAATCGCGTATGGTAGTGCAGTCGATAGTGCAGGAATGTAAGTTACTAGGATCAAGAACACGAACAGTACGGCTACGAATGGCATCGCCGCTTTTACCACGCGCGCCAAGCTCATACCTGTGATCCCCGAGGTCACGAACAGGTTCAGACCAATCGGTGGCGTGATCATACCGATCTCCATGTTCACCACCATGATGATACCTAGGTGAATTGGGTCTACGCCCAACTCCATTGCGATTGGGAACACAACTGGCGCTACGATGACTAGTAGACCAGATGGCTCCATAAACTGACCACCGATCAACAGTAGAACGTTGACAGCAATTAGGAAGGTGAACCAGTTGAAACCAACCCCTAGCATCCATTCAGTGATCGCTTGCGGAATACGCTCTGCTGACAAGGTGTGAGCGAAAAGTAGCGCGTTAGCGATGATGAACATCAGCATGATGGTGGTCTTAGTACCTTCTAGCATGGTCTTGCGAGTTTCCTCGCCGAACAGTGCTGGGAAGAAACCTCGCGCCATCAAAGAGAAGTTACGACCCCAGATTGGCAAACCTTGAACAAAGCAGCTTACTAGACCGTCTTCCAGTTTCGCGCCACGTTTAGAGATGTAGAACAGGGCTAGCAGAATACCTAGCACTAGACCGATGATGGCACGGGTACCTGCTGTGACCGTTTCGCTCCCAGAGAAAGCGAAGAAGGACATGATTTCCCATACTAGGAAGAAAGACACGCCGTACACGCTACCGTTAAAGCCAACACGCGCTGCTGGGGCATCGCTGTCATTGGTCCATGTTTGACCTTTAAGTGGTCCCATATCGCGGTAAACGAACAGCGCGATGAACATAGAGTATACGGCTGCCACCACGGCGGCTTCGGTAGGCGTGAAAGCACCACCGTAGATACCACCCATGATGATAACGATTAGGAATAGGCCCCAACCAGCGTCTTTACCGCCACGAATAAAGTTGCCAAAACCTTTCCACTCTTCAGCCGGTAGGTTTTTAACGCGAGCCACGACGTAAATCGCTAGCATCAGCATACCGCCGGCCATTAGACCTGGGATAACGCCCGCTAGGAACATACGACCCACGGATACGTTTGTTGAGGCAGCGTATACCACCATTACGATAGAAGGTGGGATCAAGATACCTAGAGTACCTGCGTTAGCGATGATGCCTGAGGCGAACTCTTTTGAGTAACCGACTTGGCGCATACCCGCAATGGCAATGGTACCGATGGCTACTACGGTTGCTGGGGATGAACCAGACAAGGCTGCGAACATCATACATGCCAATACCGATGCCATGGCTAGACCGCCACGGAAGTGGCCGACTGAAGCAATGGCAAAGTTAATCAAACGCTTTGCCACACCACCGGTCGACATGAATGACGACGCCAAAATAAAGAATGGAATCGCCAACAAGGTGTAGTGTTGACCTGCACCAAATAACGAAATTGCCACCGATGACAAAGAGTCATGGGAGAAAAAGGTAATAAATAAGATGGACGATAAGCCCAAGGAAATACCAACTGGTAGCCCGATAAAGAGCAGAGTCAGTACCAATCCGAATAAAATTAATGCTTCCACGATACGCTCCTAACCAATTAGTCTTTTAATGCGCCTTTGTTCTCTTCAACAAGCTCTTGCGCTTCGTGACCACTGATCAACATGTCACGCTTGCCTGTTGCAATCGCATAGAAAGCTTGTAGAGAGCGGTAAGACAATAACGCCAAACTGATTGGCAGAATCACCAGTACTAACCAACGGTGTACACGTGGTTTCAGGTCAAACATTTCCACCATGAACGCTGGGTAGCGAAGTTCTTCTTGACCAAGACCAATGCGCCACATTTTGTACCAGTACTCAATGGCACCGCCTTTGACATCAACGCCGAGCATGGCTACCCATGTAGAATCCAGTAGGATTAGGCCGTATAAAAAGGCGCAGGCTGCACCGAATAAAGAAAGGAATTTTGCGGTTCTTTTTGGAACAGCATTGAGCAGAATGTCCACTCCAAGGTGCCCACCGGTTTTAATGCCGTAGCTCATACCCAAAAGGATCAGCCATGAGAACATCACGGTATTGAACTCAAGTGCGGCCACCCAACCTGTGTTAAAGGCGTAGCGAGCAATCACCTGGCCGAATGAAACAACCATGATTGAAGAAATCACAAGAATCAGCAGGTTTTCTTCCAATCGTTCCATGAATTTTGGAAAACGTTTTTCTAAAACCCATAGGGCTATAATAAATATTAATAAGTATAAATGGGGCCAGTATGCCATGGGGGACTCCTAAACATCGAAATGCAGCATAAAAAGGCCTTTCACACCGATTCTCACGGGCGTGTTAACACAATGTGAAAGGCTCGAAAGAGCTAGCTCCTAGAAAAGGAGCCAGCATTGCTGCTCGGGTGTGTAGTGCTTACGCACCAGCGGCTGCGTCGATTAGGTCTTTACCGATATCACCCTCAAACTGCTTCCAAACAGGTTTCATTGTTTCCACCCACTCAGCGCGTTGTTCTGGTGTTAGAGTATTGATCTTACCGCCAGCTTTAAGGATGTTGGCACGGTTAGCGGCTTCAGCTTGCTTCACCGATTCGTTGGCTTCTTGTGTTACTTCGTCAGCGATTGCTAGGAATTGCGCACGATCTTCATCGCCCAGGCTTTCTAGGAATTCAGAAGAGGTCATGAACAAGTAGGCTAGCAATTGGTGGTTAGTTTCCGTGATGCTGTCTTGTACTTCGTAGAATTTTTGCGTGTAGATGTTAGACCAAGTGTTTTCTTGACCGTCTACTACGCCAGTTTGTAGCGCGCCGTATACTTCAGAGAATGCCATGGCTTGTGGCGACGCGCCCATCGCTGCGATCATTTGTTTCGCCACATCAGAGGTTTGAACACGGAATTTTAGGCCTTTGGCATCACTAGGAACCATCAATGGTTTGTCGGCAGAGAAGTACTTCATACCCGACATCCAGTAACCTAGACCCACGAAACCTGCGTAGTCGTCCATCTCTGTTAGTAGTTCTTTACCTTGCGGTGTTTTGGTAAAGCGGATCGCGGCATCCATGTCTTGGAAGATGAACGGTAGATCGAACACGCCGTATTTTGGTGTGTAAGAACCAAATTTAGATAGGGAAGGTGCTAGCAGTTGTACGTCACCTAGTAGTAGAGCTTCAAGCTCTTTGGAATCACCAAACAATGTTGAGTTAGGGAAAACTTCGACACATAGTTTGCCATTCATTTCCTTGTTTACGCGCTCAGCAAAGTTGTTTGCTGCAACAACTTTAGGGTGAGTCGTACCACCAGTTACGTGACTGAACTTTACAACGCGCTCACCTGAATCACAATTCGCAGAGGCAGCAGTCGCTGTTAAAGCAAGGGCAGCAGTAGTAAGTGCAAGGCTGATTTTTTTCATTTGTATGACTCCAAATTTGAGTATTTATTATTGTTAGCTTGGGCATGGCCAAACAGGCAACGCAATTTGGTTGTTGCTGTCCGTACTTATTACACAATCTGTGCCAATTATTTGAAAAATATTTAAGTATATGTTTTTAAAGGGGTTTATGGTTTTTGGAAAGTTTGGTAACTAATGTTGGAATTGAAAGTGTGAGCGGGATTTCGCCCACGAGGCGAAATGAATGGGTGGAAAACCACCCACTAATTTGATTGTGTAAGCGCGTCGGCAATGATGGCTTTAAGATGTTGGTAAAAGGCCTTTTTACCACTTAAACCGAGAGCTTGTGCGTTGCCTTCAGTGACAAGATTTAAGCTGCAGCCCAGTAATAGCAAGTCTTCTGGGCGATTTGGCTGAAGTGCATGGCGTGATAACAGATGTAATGCAAGGCGTAACAGCTGGGCACGAATCGAATCGTAGGGACGATGTTGCTGACAAAAACAGGCCAAATCTGACACATCTTTCGCGCTCAATGTGGCGATGTGTGGATTTTCCCCCATCGCCAAAGTACGACTAATAGCAATCATCAAATCGACTGACAGATCACGTAGATTAAGCGGTAATGTTGCAAGCCAATTTGTTGCAAAGCATAACGACCACTGCTGGCTGAGTCCTTTACTTATATCTGTTAGACCTTTCAGCATCATCAGTGAATAGGCGCCGCTGGCTTGATCCTGTGCTGTGCCTAGGCGTACCGAGATAAAGGCATTCTGCTGCCAGAAATTCACCACCTCGGGCGTCGCCGCGAAACTGGTACAAAGAAAATCCGCCCCTTGCGCGCTGGCCTGCTGTTCAATCTCGGCCAATAGTTGGCTACCCAAGCCTTGTCGCTGGTAATTGGGGGCGATAGCAATGCGGCTGACCCGCCAGTAACAATATTGGCCCGCCTCGGCGATCCCTTCATGGGCGAGCAAAGACTGCGGTAATAAGTGTCCCCGAGGTCTACGTTTACCTTGCAACACTTCTAGGGCAAGCGCCTCTGGAAGCTCACCTTCGACACTGACCAAGGCAACGCCGACTAGACGATTGTCTTGATACTGGCAAAACGTGATGACACTGGGATCATCCACCAGCCACCTCTTATTTTCTGGGGTGGTTTGATAGTGGGCATTTACCAACAAAGCAAAGGCTTGATCTAACAGGGGCTCCTGTTCAAGCCATTGGGCACCCGTAACATAGCTGGGCGTGTGCGCTAAACATAGGTCGGCTTGGTAGTCTTGATACAGTAATTGGTCGAGCCAGAGTTCCAGTGGGTCATTTTCCCCCCAGCGTAATGGCTCGGATAATTGATGCGCTTGGTAGCGGCGTTTGGCTGTTTTAAGCTGCTGTCGAAAGCGAATGCCAAACCCTCGTCCAGAGCCTTCGTAGCCATAGTCGGTGCTGCTAAATACAACACAGGGAGATTTTTCCAGCATGGCTTCTAGCATGGGCAATGGAACGCTAGCCGCTTCATCGACCAGAAGAAGATCATAGGTTTGCTCGTTTTGCAGTAACGCATCGGGCGCAACAAAGGGCACTGCACACTGTGCTAGCTCTTGGTAGTGCTCAGTTAATGTACTGAGGTTAAAGGGGCTAGAAGCGGTGCAAGCGCAACGTAAGCCTTGTAACTGTGCTTGATGTAACAGCTCTGCCAAAGCATAGGATTTTCCTCGCCCGCGCGGGGCCAGCAAAATATGACTACTGCTAAGCTGTTGTAAAACCTGACTTATAAAGGCTTGCTGCGCTTTAGTTAAGCCTTTTGTTCTAGGAATATAAGGCACGATGGTGTTGGGCCAGACATCGCTAAATGGCGAGTCTGCTCTGTGTAGGGCTTGCCAAAACAGCTGTTTATAGCTGCTTTCTAGCTGATGACTTTGCAACGGCCAAGGAATAAAACGCGCTAACTCTTCATCGTTTTGCGCGAGCCAATCCTCGCCAAGGTGTAGTATTAACATACCGCCAGCGCGCAAGGTGCCCGCGACAATGGATAAGGCCGACAGATGTAAACCTGCGCTCAGATCTAACAGAATTGCATCGTAACTATTGCCAAGCTGTCGTTGTAGACCATTGAAATTAATGCATTTCAGAGCATTGTCTGGGCTTAAATCGAGAGCGTCTGGAGCGTGGTGGCTAACCAATAAGCTGTTATCGAGTCCAACACAGAGCTGTTGAAAGCGTGTCAGTGACGCTTCACGAGAGGCATAACTGATAACACAGTGGCGCTGTGGGACTAGGTAGTCAGACATAATGGTTCCTGAAGCTCAAACAAAGAAGCCTACATTGAGTAGGCTTCTGTGCATGATACCTGGGTTCTGGCTTGGGGCAAGAACCTATCATTCCGGTTAAGAGATTCTAAACTTAGACAGATTATCTTTCAGTTGGCGTGTCAGCGTACTAATACGCTCACTTTGTTGCTGCGAATGATGTACTTCTTCTAAGGTGCTCTCGGCCGCTTGATGTAGGTGATCGGCGTTGCCACGGATTTGCACCGCAGCCACACTTTGCTCTTCAGTCGCGGCGGCTACCGAGGAAATGCCTTCTGCAACCAGGCTCATGGCATGATTAATCTGGGAGAGTAAAACACCGGCTTCTGCCGCCTGTTTGACACTTAATTCTACTTGATCACGCCCATCCTGCATGGTGGTCACAGCGGAACGGCTGCCTTGTTGTAGGCGGCTGACCACGGTTTGAATTTCTTCGGTAGATTGCTGGGTGCGCTGAGCTAATACACGCACTTCGTCCGCGACCACGGCAAAGCCACGACCTTGTTCACCTGCTCGTGCTGCTTCAATCGCTGCATTCAATGCCAATAAGTTGGTTTGCTCAGCAATTTCGTTGATCACATTAACCACGTTGCCGATGTTGCTAGTCGATTCGCGTACATCTTCAATGGTATGGGCTGCGCGCTCAAAAGAACTCGATAGACTCGCAACGGTTTGCTCGACTTGGTGCACCGCGGCATAGCCTTTATTGGTGACGTCTGTTACAGCCACCGATTGTTCGGACACCCCAGTAGAGCTGTTGGCGACTTCTTCGGTGGACGCTGAAATCTGCTGGATCGCAGCGGCTACTTCCATACTGGTTTGTGTGCTTTGGTTTGCGCTGGCAATGAGTTGTTGGTTCGATGCAGAGATGCGCTGAGCCGAGTCAACTAGATGTTCGCTGGTGTGGTTAACACTTTCAATCAAGCCAAGCAGATCATCACGCATACGTTGTACTGCCAATTGCAGCACATGAGTTTCGTTTTTGCTTTCGGCGCTGACGTAATCTTGGAAGCGGTAGGTTAGGTTACCGCCACCAATTTCTTTAACACCTGTAACAATACGGCTTAATGGGCTTAACGAGCGACTGATAAAGGACCAGATAAATAGGGTGAGTGCTAGGGCGGCAATCGAGCAAATCCCAGTTAATAACCACACCACAGCCAGTACTTCATGGCGGTACTCATCAGTGTAGGTTTTTACCACCGCGACCCAGTTCCAGCCATCTACTCTATGGTAGATGGCTTTAGTTTCTTGAGCTGTGGCGTCTTTGCCGGCAATCAAAGCTGTGTAGTAAGTAACACCTGATTCAGAGCTAAACAATTTTGCAAACTCATTACGCAGGTTAGGGTAGAGCTCATAAAAGTTTTTCCCGACCAGCGTTGGATGGATCAAAATATCATTTTCATGCTCGCCGGAATCAACCACATAGACATAGCCTTGTTTACCAAAGCGGATACCGCCTAAGGTTTTTTGTAGTACGCCATAGATGTTGCTCATTGGCACATACACGCTGATGTAGAAAGCTGAATTACCTGATACTGGCAACGCTTGCGCTAGGTATTCTTTGCCAGAAACAGAGACCTTGGTTGCTGTGGCAAAATTTCCTTTGGTAGTGAACGTCTCGTTTTTGGGGATATTTGGGCCTGAAGAGTCAAACACAGTGAACTGGCTACCTTGCAACTTAAGCAGGGCTACTTCAGCACTGCTGGCAGCGGCAAACGTTTCTAAAAAGGATGTCAATTGTTCAGGACTTAGCTCATCTAGCGAGCCTAGGGCGCTCAAGCCAGCATTGACCATATGCACGGTACGATCTAATGAGCGGCTGATTAAAACGTACTCGGACTCCAGCTGTTTAGCGACCAGCTTAGCTTCTGTTTCTTGGTGTTCGGTGACAGCCGAGGTAATTTTATCTTCTACTAGCTGGGCGATGATGAGATTGAGCACGATAAATGTGATCACAATTGATAGCAGTGCCCCCAGACTGATTTGACTGGGCAGACGCATTTGGCGCAAGGCTTGGAACATTTTGAAGGGTCATCCATAATTTCTATGAGAATCGTTCTTATATAGAAAATAACCAATAATATCTATAACTTAGGTCAATATATGGGCAGTGAAACTCATTCATTCCTTATTTTTGGTTATCTTGTAATAAAAGTGTGCTAGGGCGCTGGGCGCTAGCAGGGGCAGAGAAAAGCCCCTCGATCGAGGGGCTTTGGGCTTATAAACTAAAACGCGTCAGGTTTCGTCTTAGCTCTTCTGCTAAGCGGTTAATATGCTGGCTTTCTTTAAGAGAGCTTTGTGCTTCGGCAAAAGTTTGGTTCGCAATGCTGTGCAGTTCCTCCGCGTTACCACGGATTTGTGTGGCTACCACACTTTGCTCTTCAGTGGACGCTGCGACATTGGTGATCCCTTGCGATACGGCATCCATTGATTGCGTAATACCGCTTAGTAAACTACCGGCAAAAGTGGCTTGCTCGACACAGTTGGCAACTTGGTCTCGACCTTGCTGCATAGTGCTTACTGCAACTCGGCTACCTGATTGCAGGCGTTCCACGACCTGTTTGATTTCTTCGGTCGATTGTTGGGTGCGTTGGGCTAGGACACGCACTTCATCTGCTACTACGGCAAAGCCGCGACCTTGTTCACCAGCACGGGCGGCTTCAATTGCAGCGTTTAGGGCTAATAGGTTGGTTTGCTCGGCGATTTCGTTAATCACATTGACCACACTGCCAATATTTTCTGTACTGAGTTCGACTTCTTGAATGGTTTTAGCTGCGTTCTCAAATGAGGTAGCAAGACTGGATACTGTTTCTTGCACACGCTTGGTCGCATGGTAGCCTTGCTCAGTGGTAGCGTTTACGGATACGGTTTGTTCCGATACTTCTGTAGAACTTTGCGCCACTTCTTCAATCGATGCGGACATTTGTTCCACGGCTGCTGCGACTTGAGCGCAAGAATTGGAGCCATTGGTGGCGCTGGAAATCAGCTGTTCGTTGGAATTAGAAATGGTCTGTGCCGAAGTGTGTAGTTGGTGACTGCTGGATTGAACCGCTTCAATTAGCTCAATCAAACCGTCACGCATACTTTGCACTGACAATTGCAGTTTATGAGTTTCGTTCTTACTGTCAGCGCTGACATAATCTTTGAAACGATAACTCAGTTTGCCTTCACCAATTTCTTTTACGCCGTTGGTAATATCGCGCAACGGGCGTAAGGAAGAACGGATGTAAAGCCATAGAATGACGGCTAGGGTGGCTGCGGCTACCGTACAGATCCCCATGATAAAGAACAGAATGGTCATAATTTCTTCATTGTATTCTGCTGAGTAAGTCTTAATGGCCACGACCCAGTCAAAGCCTTCGACGCTGTGGAAAATAACTTTAGACTCTTCTGCAGCGCTGTCTTGTCCTGCCACCTTAATGCTATAAGTAGTGACTCCAGTGTCACTTTGAAACATGGCTTCAAAGGCTGGGCGAGCGCTTGGAAACAACTCAAATACGTTTTTACTTAGAACCGATTCGCTTGGGTGTGCAATCAACTTGCCTTTGTTGATACCATTATCTACAACATAGATATAGCCACGTTTGCCAATGGTAATATTATTCAGATTGCTACGAATGTCCTGCAAAATGACGTTGAACGGCACCGCAATCATAAACACCAAATCAGGATGGGTAGACATGGTTTGCACATGTGCCATGTAATCATGTTCACCTAAGTGCAATTTGCCAGAGAAGCTGCTTCCTGGTAACACGATGCTGTCTTGAATCTCGTCAGCTGTCGAAGCGATGACTTGATAACCACTGGCAGCGCGTTCCATAACGATGATCTCGGCCTGCACATGGCTTTTAATGCGATTTAGCTGGGTAGTTGCTTGAGATAGTGGTGTGTAGCCCCACAACCAAGCGTCGCCTTGCTTTTCAATCGATAGGCTCAGCTCGCTATCAATGTAGTTAGAAGACCGGTTTAGGGATTTATTGATGTCTTGATACTGGGTTTCTAGTTCATGCGCTACCAGCTTAATCTCAGTGAGCTGATGGTCGGTGACGACATCACTCAGTTGCTTCTTAAATAAAACATCGATCGCTGCGATCAATACGGAGAAGATGATCGCTACTGCCAGTAGTGCTCCCATAGCCAGCTGTGCTGGTAACGAGAATGAGCGTAAGCGTGTCAGCATTTTGAAGAGGTCCTTTAGTAAAACGAGTCCAAGTTTTTTACAGGTATTACAGGACGTTATATATGCCTGAGGTATGCTCTTCTATTGCAAAAGTGTAAGTGAATGCATGACTGGTTACATACACTTACATTGTTACGATGTTTTATAGGTAACTGATTGATTTTTGGTTTTCATTAGAGATTTCTAAAGCTAGTTTGTAACCTAATGTAAAAAAACTAACTGGCGACGATTTGATCTAGATCAAATCGTCGCCAGTGCGGTTTAAATAACAAACAGGTCCATAAACTTATGCACAGCGGTTTGTTCCAGTTCAGATTGGTTCTTACACAATTCAAAAATATACTGACTGCGAGCGGCTGGGAAACGGGTTGCCAAGTTGGCTTTGAATTTCTTCTCTAATAGTGGAATGCCTTGTTCGCGACGACGGCGATGGCCGATCGGGTATTCCACGGAGACTTCTTCTGTCGCTGAGCCATCTTTAAAGAACACTTGAATGGCATTGGCGATCGAGCGTTTGTCGGCTTCTAGGTATTCACGGGTAAAGCGCTCATCCTCAACGATTTCCATCTTCTCACGCAGTTCATCAATGATTGGGTTGGCGGCGTGGAAATCATCTTCATAATGTTCTGCCACCAAGTTGCCAAATGCCAAAGGTACAGCGGCCATGTATTGTAGACAGTGGTCGCGGTCAGCCGCATTCGCTAGTGGACCGACTTTCGAGATAATACGAATCGCCGATTCATGAGTACGAATGACGATTTTCTCGATTTGATCCAAACGGTCTTTTACTTGAGGGTGTAGAGTCACTGCGGCTTCTGCTGCGGTTTGTGCGTGGAACTCCGCTGGGAACGAAATCTTAAACAGCACGTTTTCCATCACGTAGGTGCCGTAATCTTGGGTGAACTTAAAGGCACGATCTTCTGGGGATTTTAGCTGCTGGTCTTTGTTGGTTTTCGAGAAAGACACATCGTAGAAGCCCCATTGTGGCGCAGTTAATACACCTGGAATGCCCATCTCACCGCGCAAAGACATATCGGCTAAACGTACCGCACGTGACGTCGCATCGCCTGCTGCCCAAGACTTACGTGACCCCGCATTTGGCGCATGACGGTAAGTGCGCAGTGCAGAACCATCGACCCAGGCTTGAGAAATCGCCGCCATGATTTGCTCACGATTACCGCCCATCATTTTGGCAACTACCGCTGAGGAAGCGACACGAACCAAAAGCACGTGACATAGACCGACGCGGTTAAAGGAGTTCTCAAGCGCAATCACACCTTGGATCTCGTGGGCCATCACCATGCCTTCTAGTACATCGCGCATGGTCAGCGGCGCTTCGCCACGAGACACTCGAACCTGAGATAAGTGATCGGCAACCGCCAAGATACCGCCTAGGTTATCAGAAGGGTGGCCCCATTCTGCTGCCAGCCAAGTATCGTTGTAATCGAGCCAACGAATAATACAACCAATATCCCAAGCGGCTTTTACAGGATCAAGAGCAAATGACGTACCCGGTACACGTGCACCGTTTGGCACCACCGTACCTTGCACCATAGGGCCAAGGTGTTTAGTACATTCTGGGAAGCGAAGCGCTAACAGGCCACAACCTAGGGTATCCATCAAACAGTTACGGGCGGTATCGAGAGCTTCTTGGCTTTCAATCTTGAAATTTAAAACATAATCCGCGATGTCTTGGATCACCTGATCGTATTCAGGGCGGTTATTTAAATCGACATTTGCACTCATGGTGGTTCCTCTGATTCTTTTGGCTCTTTCCATAGGTGAGAGGCTGCAATCGGGCTTTCAAGCACTCTTAAGCACGCGCCATGGATGGCGCAAGAGGGCGCTTTATCAGGGATGATTACGCGCCCGGCGTAGAGTGTTGAAAGGCCTCTAACACTAGGTTTAGTTGTCTATTTCTCGGCGCTTAGCCTTTTCTGTGAAGGCATAAGCAGCTTGTCTGTTAATTCTGTTACTCAGTTGAACTTCGAGCTTGATGCTTTTACGCCGGTCGGGTGGGGCGTCCTGCCCCAACGACTTCCCGTGTCATCCTGACGCTGCTTTAAAAGCACGCAATCTCTTGTTCCAATCAATTTCGCTGATGGTGTTCCAAGCACTCTTAAGCCAGCGCCATGGATGGCGCGAGAGGGCGCTTTATCAGGGATGATTACGCGCCCTGCGTAGAGTGTTGGAATGCCTATTAATCTCGCTGATCGATATCCACCCAAGTGGCTTTCTCTGGGCCGATGTAGTCGGCGCTTGGGCGAATAATGCGGTTATTGGCACGTTGCTCCATCACATGGGAGGCCCAGCCGGTGACGCGTGAGCACACAAAGATAGGTGTGAACAATTTGGTTGGGATGCCCATAAAACGGTACGCGCTGGCATGGAAGAAGTCGGCGTTACAGAACAGTTTTTTCTCGCGCCACATCACTGCTTCACAACGCTCTGATACCGCATAAAGATGGGTATCGCCTACTTCATCTGACAGCAGTTTTGACCACTTTTTGATGATGTCATTACGCGGGTCGCGCTCGCGGTAAATGGCGTGGCCAAAGCCCATGATTTTTTCTTTGTTGGCCAACATGCCCATGATGGCGTCTTCCGCTTCATCTGGTGTTTGCCAAGGCTCGATCATATCCATAGCGGCTTCGTTGGCACCGCCATGCAGTGGCCCACGAAGACTGCCGATGCCACCGGTGATACAAGAGTGCATATCGGATAGGGTTGAGGCACAAACACGAGCCGTGAAAGTGGACGCATTGAATTCATGCTCAGCGTAGAGAATCAGCGAGGCGTTCATCACTTTTTCATGCAAAGGATTTGGCGTGTCGCTATGCAACATCGCCAAGAAATGGCCTGCTAAGCTGCTCACCGATGGATTAAGCGTATCGATCCGTACGCCATCGTGGCTAAAGCGATACCAGTACAAGATGATCGCTGGCAAAGTGGCTAATAAGCGATCTGCTACATCTTGTTGTTGGCTAAAGTCAGTTTCTGTTTCAAGGTTACCTAAGAATGAACAACCGGTACGCATCACATCCATTGGGTGCGCGTCTTTGGGGATCAATTCCAAGGCCGATTTAAGTGGTTGTGGTAATTCGCGTAGGCTCATTAGCTTGGTTTTGTAATGATCCAGCTCTGCTCGGTTCGGCAGTTTGCCGTACAGAAGTAGATGCGCCACTTCTTCAAAACACGCCTTGTCTGCCAGCTCTTCGATGTCGTAACCGCGATAGGTGAGGCCTGAGCCGGTTTTACCAACGGTACATAGAGCGGTTTCCCCTGCGCTTTGGCCACGAAGGCCCGCGCCTGATAGTTCTTTAGCCATTTGTATCTCCATTTTTATTTTTCGAGACTTCAGGGCTACTGCGCTTGCCAATACTTTGTTAAAAACAGACTCAAAATGCTCATTTATAGTCATAAACTCCGCTTTTTCGTCTGTTTTTGCCTCGTCTTGGCTTCGCTCGTGACGCCCTGCAATAATCTCTTTTGTGAGATATCGAGCGGATTGAATTCCGCATCGGTTGTTACTGTTGTGAATCTCAGGTGATTTTAAATTTGGTTATTTATCCTTGGAAAAAAGCGCGTCGAGCTTTTGTTCGTAATCGTGGTAATTCAAGAAGTCGTACAAGTCCATGCGCGTTTGCATGGTGTCGACCACGTTGCGTTGGTGGCCGTCATTTAAAAGGTGCTGGTAGACGTTAAGTGCAGCTTGGTTCATGGCGCGGAAGGCGCTTAATGGGTACAGCACAAGATCGACCCCCGCACTGGCCAGTTCTTCACGGCTAAACAGGGGCGTCGCGCCAAACTCTGTGATGTTAGCCAGCACTGGCACTTTTACGGCATCCACGAATTCACGGTATTGCTCAAGGGTCAGCATGGCTTCTGGGAAAATCATGTCAGCACCGGCTTCAACGCAAGCCACTGCACGCTCGATGGCAGAGTTCATGCCTTCCACCGCTAGCGCATCGGTACGCGCCATAATGACAAAGTTGTCGTCATAACGTGCATCGACACAGGCTTTGATGCGATCGACCATTTCCGCTTGGCTGACGATCGCTTTATTAGGGCGATGTCCGCAGCGTTTTTGTTGAACTTGGTCTTCAATATGCACGGCTGCGGCCCCCGCTTTTTCCATTTGCTGGATAGTGCGTGCGATATTGAATGCGCCACCAAAACCTGTGTCGATATCTACTAGCAGAGGCAAGGTGCTTGCCGCTGTGATTCGACGAACGTCTTCTAAAACATCGTTTAGATCCGTCATGCCCAAATCGGGTAAACCGTAGGATGCGTTAGCGACACCGCCGCCAGATAAGTAAATGGCATGATGCCCTGTTTGCTCGGCCATCATGGCGCAGTAGGCGTTGACGGTACCAACGACTTGCAGCGGTGAATGGTCTTTTATGGCTTGGCGAAAACGTGCGCCCGGTGATGCTAACGTCATACGATCCTCACTTTTTATTGTTATTGGCTAAGGTTGGCCAGTATTGCCCTGAGAGATGCTGTTTTGCAGCATCGCTTTTTTTAATAGGTTGGCGGCGCGACTAATGTGGCGGCGCATTAACAGTTCTGCGAGATCCCCTTCACGATTGGCGATGGCGTCTAAAATGGCTTTGTGTTCACGCAGTGCCTGACGTGGGTCGGGGCGTGAATCTGCAGTGTAGCGACGATACATACGGATCGTGGCGTATAAATCTTGGGTTAAAACGCGAATCAGCTTTTTGTTTTGGCTGGCGTGGATGATGCGCAAGTGGAAGTCTTCGTTGCCATATTGGCTGATGTAATGCTCATCTTGGTTGCCATCAAGGTGGGCTTGATGGTCGTCGAGTAGCTTATAAAGCTGAGCGACTTCTTGTTCGCTGATCAGTTCGGCTGCTAAGCGCGCCGCCATCCCTTCCATGGCTTCGCGCAAAGTATAGGTGTCTAGCAGGTCTTCAATGTTTAGATCGATAACGCGGGCGCCAACATTGGCGGTGCGGGTAATCAAGCCTAATGCTTCGAGCTTTACTAGGGCTTCCCGCAATGGGCCACGTGATACGCCGTAGCGCTTGGCCAACTCAGGTTCTGAGATTTTGCTGCCAAGGGGTAAAACGCCTTCGACGATCTCAGTGGTTAAACGCTGAGTTAAGTCGTCGGTTAGGGTGGCAGATTTGATTTGTGTAACCTTGTCCAAGCTCATGTCCTACTTCGTTGTCTACAATGAAACCAGTTATAGGGTGTAAATGAGTATAGATCAAGGTGGATTGTCGACAATTCGACTTAGGTCTTAGTCTAAAAATATTTTTAAACTCAGAATTGTCGACAATTTTGAAATATGGATGGGCCTTTGTGGTGACCATTTACCAAGCAATTGTTTGGTGATTCCAGTCCATATAGCTAGCTTTTCCATCTACGTCTAATGTGTCCAATAAGCTTAACAGCTGCGTGGCGACAAACTCTGGTGTAAACAATTTGCCTTCGGGAACCGAGCGCTGAAACGGTTCAGAGAGAGGTGTGTCTGTGGTGCCAGGGTGAAAGGCTAGCAGCTTGACGTTCTTGGCTCGTCGCGCCAACTCTACTGAAAACGTTTGCACCATCATATTGAGAGCCGCTTTTGAGGCACGGTAGCTATACCAACCGCCTAATTGGTTATCACTGATGCTGCCAATTCGGGCACTAAATAAAGCCACTTTACAGGGTTCACTACTTTTTAAATAAGGGGTGAGATATTTCAGCCAAAGAGACGGGGTGACGGTATTGGCGGTAAATACCTTGAGCATATTGTCAGCACTGATGTTTTCCAGTTTGCGCTCAGGTTGAAGTTCGCCTTGATGCAAAATGCCTTGGCAGATAAATACTTTGGCAACAGGAAAAGTCAGCACTAGCTCTGCACAGGTTCGTGCAATACTGGTTTCGTCATAAGCGCAATGGATTGCGGTGACTTTTTTATGGTCAAACACTTGCTCACGACTGATGGCGAGAATTTGTTGGCAGTCCTCTAAGGCGATTAACTGCTCGATAATGGCTTGGGCAATTTTACTGCCAGCCCCTACCACAATGGCTGAATAGGGCATCTGATTCTCCTTTGCTATCGCTGTAGATACGCAAAGGAGAACTGCTTTGGATTAGAACTTTGGATACAGCATTAATAGATGCATTGCGCACACCAGCAGAGTCAGAATAAAACGCAGGTTCGGGTAGAAGCTTTGATCTGGGCGAATTTGTTTTAGCCAGCGTACTTCTAGCCAAAAGATGCTGATGTAACCACACAACAGTAGCAGTAGAGACATGTGCGGTTGCTGAATCAACAAGCCACACCAAGCTAAAATAGCCACTAAGTTACTGCTGATCAGCAGTAACTTGCCTTTTGCTTGGAAGGGTTGTTCCAGCACTTGTCCCCAAATAGCGCCGCTTAAAAAGCTTAAAATAATGGCGCTGTAGGCAACAAAGACCGATTGAGCAATAAAGCCGTAACCATAGAAATCAAAGTGGAAGGTTAGGGTGCTGGCTAAGAATGGCAGTAAGCCTAAAGCCCCTAAAGTTTGAATCAACGAGCGTGATGAATTACGCATTGAGATATTCCAAAAGTAAAGTTTGGTTTACAAGAGTTACGTATTATCTAACAGATTGGATC
Source organism: Marinomonas sp. HM11-D (assembly GCF_057626615.1). Taxonomy (NCBI): domain Bacteria; kingdom Pseudomonadati; phylum Pseudomonadota; class Gammaproteobacteria; order Oceanospirillales; family Oceanospirillaceae; genus Marinomonas; species Marinomonas sp. HM11-D. The sequence continues at coordinate 72,705 of NZ_JBMMKT010000007.1, forward strand.
GTTAGGCATGTGAAAGTCATCACATTTTATCAACTTTCTGGTGAATGATGTCGACTTTGGAGCCATTGAGTCGATCAAGACCACAGAGTACAATGCTGAACTCATGTTTATCGGCTACGCCGTTGCGCGCCGGCCGTCCCTAAATTAACGAATTAAGGTGTGTTGAAAATGCCAGCTAAAACGATGGATGAACTCGTTTCCTTGTGTAAACGTCGTGGATTTATTTTCCAGGGCAGTGAGATTTACGGTGGTATGCAAGGTGCGTACGATTACGGTCCACTAGGTATCGAGCTTAAAAACAACCTTAAAGCGGCATGGTGGCGTGCCATGGTCTACGAGCGTGATGACGTAGAAGGCCTAGACGCTGCAATCATCCAGAACAAATACGTATACAAATACTCTGGTCACGAAGACACTTTCACTGACCCTATGGTGGACTGTCACGAGTGTAAATCACGTATGCGTGCTGACCACATGAAAGACATCAAAGTCTGTGACAACTGTGGCTCAACCAACGTAACGGAGCCACGTGACTTCAACTTGATGTTCAAGACCAACGTGGGCCCAATGGTGAACGAAGAGTCTTACACTTACCTTCGTCCAGAAACAGCACAAGGTATTTTCACCAACTTTAAAAACGTTGTGGACTCTACGTCTCGTGCCTTGCCATTCGGTATCGCGCAGATCGGTAAATCGTTCCGTAACGAAATTACACCACGTAACTTCATTTTCCGTGTGCGTGAATTCGAACAAATGGAACTTGAGTTCTTCTGTAAGCCGGGTGAAGACGAGCAATGGCACGACACTTGGGTGAAACTGCGTAAGCAATGGTGGTTGGATCAAGGTCTGTCAGAAGAAAACATCGAGTTTGAATACGTAACGGGCGATGACCTAGCGCACTACTCAAAAGCAACTGTGGATATCTTGTACAAGTTTCCACATGGTTTTGAAGAGTTGGAAGGTGTTGCGAACCGTACCGACTATGACCTTGGCTCACACACGAAAGCACAAGAAGAATTGGGCTTGTCTGCTAAAGTTAAGCCAAACGAGCACTCTACCACTAAGCTAGCGGTGCGTGATTTGGAAGAGAACAAGCAAATTGTTCCTTTCTGTATCGAGCCTTCTGCGGGTCTAGACCGTGGTGTATTGGCTGTCATGACTGAAGCTTACACTGAAGAAGAGTTAGAAAACGGCACTACTCGTACCGTGCTAAAACTTAAGCCACACCTAGCACCGATCAAAGTTGCCGTTCTTCCACTTAAGAAGAACAAAGCAGAGATCGTAGATGCGGCGAAAGCAATTAAAAACCGTCTACAAAAACTAGGTCTGGGTCGTATCCTTTACGAAAACACAGGTAACGTAGGTAAAGGTTACCGTCGTCATGACGAAGTCGGTACCCCAATCTGTATCACAGTGGACTTTGACACCATCGAACAAGAAGGTGCGCCAGTGACAGTGCGTCACCGTGATACCATGGAACAAGAAGTGGTGAAAACAGCGGATCTACCAAGCTTTATCTTGAACTACTTTATTAACCAAGACTAAGTTCTCCGAGCGGTCCAAGTTCAAATAAAAAAACCGATGCTTAATTTAAGCATCGGTTTTTTTCTGTCTAAAATCTTAGCTTGTTATGGCTGACTATCCTTCATTTCTTCTAAGCCACCACCGTTATACACCTCACTAAAGCCCATCTCTTGTAGCTCCTGCTTCGCTTTAGCTGCACGGCTCCCAGAGCGACAATAAACCACCAGTGTTGTATTACGATCTAGCGATTGAACGAGCGTGCTTAGATCATTCAAAGGCATATTTAAGGCTCGGTCTAAATGCTCTATGGCAAACTCTTGTTCAGTGCGCACATCGATCAAGGTGGCGCCTTGAGATAGGGCTTGCCAAGCGCTCTCGGCGCGTTCAGAAGCTTGCGCAGCATTTATTCCTAACAGACTGATCAGTAGTGCACTTAATAACACCCAGATTTTAATTTGGTGACTCTGAGCTGACAAAGGTTTCATGTTGCTTTCCTTTAAGTTGTCGAGTGAAAAACTCCGTAATGTCCTGTTCGACGGGGGCTTTACTCGGTATAAACCAAATGAAATTGGTGACCATATCGACATGTCCCATATCAGGATAAATCTTAGTTACTGCTAGGCCACCTTGCCGTCCTATTTTAGCGTCTAGTAAATCTAAATTACGTCGTCCCACCAGTGTATCTTTCGCTCCCCAAAGCAACAACATAGGCGGTTCGTTACCGTCAATAAAGCTGGTTACAGCCATTTCTGAGTAACGTTCCGGCGGACCAAAAATGTCTTTTAAATCTTCGTCTTCTGGAATGAAATCATAGGGTCCCGCTAGTCCTGCAAAGGCTTTGATGTGCGTCCTAGCGTATCCATGCTTAGCGAGATAACGCTGATCTGCACTCAGCAGTGCGGCAATATGAGCGCCGGCCGAATGTCCCATCATCACTAACTGATGCGGATTTCCTTGATAGCCTGCGATGTTGTCTAAAGTCCAAGCCACCGCCATGGCGCCATCTTCTACGAATGCGGGGAAGATGACTTCAGGGTATTTACGATAATCCGGTATCACGACAATGTAACCGCGATCGACAAACGGTTTGGCAACAAAGGGATACATGTCTTTTTGACCATCGCTCCAACGACCACCGTAGAAAAAGACCAACACTGGGTGCTGAGTCTGTTGTTGAGACGCTGGTAAATAAACATCCAATCTGTGTTGCGCATGCTCGCCATAAGCAATATCCAAATGCCGTTGATTGGCATCAAGGTAGCTTGGCACATTGGCCAGTTGTAGCCCTAGCTGTGTACAGCCGCTACTGACTAATGCCGCAAGGGTAAGTAAGGGAGCTTTGATATTGATAACCGTCACCTAGTTTAGTGATATCAGTTCCTTACGCTGCTTAGGAAAGATTGGATGATAAGGAAGCAAAAAAGGTTTCCTTGCGCATTTTGGCGTTAGGGGATTGGTAAGCTTTCTATTGCTCCTCATAATCTGTACATCAAATGAAAGGATAAGGAGATGCATTCGATGAATGCCGTGCTAGAGCAACTACGATCCCATCGATCGATACGCAAATTTACTGATCAGCCGTTGCCAACAGGCTTACTGGAAAAACTGGTTGCGGCAGCTCAAGGTGCCTCTTCAAGTAATCATGTCCAAGCCTACAGCATCATTCGTGTCAGTGATCCGAGCAATCGAGCGCAGCTTAAATCCCTTGCCGGTGATCAACCTTATATTGAGCAAGCGGCCGAGTTTTTAGTGTTCTGTGCCGATATGAAGCGTAACACCGAGGCCGCGGCGCGCACGGGGATCGAACCGACCATGGGCATGACAGAACAACTGTTAGTGGCCACCATTGATACGGCGTTAGTGGCGCAGAATCTAGCCGTGGCCGCCGAGTCAGAAGGACTTGGCATCGTCTATATCGGTGGCGTGCGCAATAACCCGGCTGCCATCAGTGAATTGCTGAAACTACCAACCCATGTGTACCCTGTATTTGGTATGTGTATTGGCTACCCAGCCCATGATCCTGAGGTGAAGCCGCGTTTGCCGTTAGCGACAGTGCTTAAGCAGGATTACTACGACGATCAGCATGATCCAGTACTGATCGATCAATACAATTCGGAAATGGAACGCTACTACCAAGCTCGAACCGGCGCTAATAAAGTCTCTAACTGGTCTCAAAGTATGGCGCCCATGTTCTCTGGCAAATTGCGTCCCCATATGCGCGAATTTCTGATAAAACAGGGCTTTGAAATGAAATAAGCCACAAACCTGTTTTAGAGGAGTAGCAGTGCTTCTTTTTCGAACGCTTTAGTTGCTTGATTTATCGACAGAAATTTGTGTTATTTTCTTGGCAAGTTAAGGTTGTCTGGCTATAATGGGCGCCGTTTTTAGGGCCTGTAGCTCAGTTGGTTAGAGCATCCGACTCATAATCGGCAGGTCCCCGGTTCAAGTCCGGGCAGGCCCACCATATTAAGAAGCGCAGTAAGTCTGGTACTTATTGCGCTTTTTTATTACCTCTTTATTACCAGGGTGCGCTCTGTGCTCTGATATAAAATAAAATTATGGTTTATACCTACTCGGGTCAAATTTCCCCCATTTTCTTTTTTTCACAGACTTTAACGTTTGCTTACATGCTCAATTTGCACCATTCTATGGTGATAGAACTTTCAGCAGAGGGAAGCGCCGGTGTTAAAGAATCTCAAAGTATCTCATGCCATTATGATCGTCGGGCTGTTGCCCCTGATCCTTGTTGTTATCCTTGCTTTTTCATTAGGCTCCAGTCTTCTCGGCAGTATCGAGGATACTCAGAAAGCCAATGACATTGTGCATTTGTCCGAAAAACTGGATGCAGTAGCCCATAACTTTGCTGTTGAGCGAGGCTTGTCGGCCGGCTTTCTAGGTTCAAAAGGACAGAACGGTAAGGATGCTCTGCTGAAGCAGCGTCAGCTGGCTGATCAGGCTGAGCAAGAGCTGCGTAATATTTCCCCTGAAGAGTTTCACCAGTTAAGCACGGCGGATATCCAATCGATTATTCAGCCGACGATCAATTTATTTAGCAACAAGGTATCAGTGCGTCAGAAAGTGGATACGCTGGCACCAGATAATGGCGCGTTTGCGTTTTATTCAGACCTAAATGAATCCGCACTTCGTGGCATTCAGCGTGGTTTGAATTTCGTTGCCAACCCTGACATCAGTAAAACCTTATCGGCTCATCTAAGTCTGTTATGGATGAAGGAACGTATTGGTCAATACCGTGGTGCCCTAAACGGTGTGTTCAGTGCGGGTAAAGTCTCTGACCAACGTTTTGTTGAAATCAAGGGCTATATTGCCGATGAGAAAGTGTGGGAGCATTACTTTCTGGATGTAGCAACGCCAGCACAGCTGAATCAGCTAAACAGTCTGAAAAACGATGCAAATTGGAAGGCTGTAACAGAAGTGCTGACAAGTTTTCAAAGCGCTAGCGATCTGAGTTCAGTACAAGGACCTAACAACTGGTTTGCTTTAGCAACCAGTAAAATTGGTCTAGTAAAATCCTTATCAGATGATATGGGCGAGCAGGTTGATAACCTAGCAGATGCTTTTGAAAATCGTGATACGACGACCTTCATTGTGGTGGTCTCTGCGATTGTACTGGTGACCTTATTAGTGCTGTTCTTAATCCGCCAAATCTCCGGCAATGTATCTAAACGTGTTTCGCAAGTTCATAAAGCATTGAGCTCAGTGGGCGAAAACAAAGACTTTACCGTCAATCTAGAAGTGAAATCGAAAGATGAGCTGGGACATATGATGCACGAGCTGAACCTGCATCTTGGTCATCTATCGAGTACCTTTGGTATGCTGCAAGTCAAGTCAGAAGAGTCCAAAGGCAGTATGGATAGCTTGATTCTTCAGGCCCGTGAAGCGGTAAAAGAAACCCAAGATCAGTTGGCACGCACCGATCAGATTGCAGCAGCCATTGAAGAAATGTCGTTAACCAGTAACACCATTTCGTCGGACATGCAGGAAGCGGCTAAGGCAACCGAAACGATTCAGGTACGTGCATCAGAAGGCCGCAAAGGGGTGCACACCATTCAAAGCTCGATTGAGACTTTAAGTCGTGAAGTGACGGGTGGTTTTGATTCGGTGCAGCAAGTGACTAACCAAACGGAGCAAATTGCCTCCATTTTGCAAACCATTGAGTCGATCGCTGAGCAGACTAACTTGCTGGCATTGAACGCGGCAATTGAAGCGGCTCGCGCAGGTGAGCAAGGCCGAGGTTTTGCGGTAGTCGCAGACGAAGTGCGTAGTTTGGCGCAGCGTACTCAGGATTCGACAGAAGAGATTCGCTCGATGATTGAGTCCTTGATTCAGTCTAGTAAAAATGCCCTCAACTCCATGGAAAGTTGCTCGTCTATGGCCACTAATACGGCGACGGAAGTGATCAAAAACGCGGAAATGATCGAGTCTTTGTTGGAGTCTGTGGACGAGATCAATATGACCATTGAGCGTGTCGCGACCGCAGCAGAAGAGCAATCGCAAGTCACAGAAGACATCAATCAGAACGTACAGATGGTGCGCGACCGTTCGAGCCATATCTTTGATGTGGTGAATATGACTGAATCGGAAGCGCAACAAACTCAAGATCGTTTTGATGAGGTGTTAATGGAAGTGCGTTCTTACCGCTTGCGCTAAGTGAGCAGAAGGCAATGAAAACAGCCGCTCAATGAGCGGCTGTTTTATTTGGGCTATTTTTTGTTTGGTTTAGCAAAAGGGTTACTACGCAGGCCTGGCCCTTTAGTCACATCAGGCTTCTGCACTTCCACTGTTTTTTTGCCTTTGTTCTTTGCTTGATTAGAAGCCGGTTGGCCGTCAGCGGCTTTTTTAGGTTTCTTTTGGCTTCTTGGATGTGTATCCGGTACGCGGTGCTCGGCTTCAAAGCCAGGGATTTCTTTACGTGGCACGCGCTGCTTTAATAGGGCTTCAATGGCACGTAGGTTCTCCACTTCATCGGCACAGACCAAGGATACCGCACGGCCTTCTTGACCAGCGCGACCGGTGCGACCAATACGGTGGATGTAGTCCTCGGCTACGTGCGGCAAGTCCACGTTGATCACTACCGGTAGACCCTCAATATCCAAACCGCGAGCCGCCACATCAGTGGCTACGAGGTAGGCTAATTCACCCGCTTTAAATGCCCTCAATGCGGATAGACGTGCATATTGGTTTTTATCCCCATGCATGGCTTCTACTGAGAAACCTTCTGCTTTGAGAATGTCTGTGATTTCATCGGCACCACGCTTGGTTTTGGTAAAGATCAGCGCCTGGTGCCAATGTTGGCGATTCAGCAGTTCTGCTAAAAGCTCCGGCTTACGAACCTTATCGACAGTGTAGATCTGATGGCGTACCGTGGCGGCCACGCGGTTGCTTTGCTTGGCTGCCACTTCTTCAGGATCTTTCAGCCATAACTTGGCCAAGGTCTTCACTGCATCCGAATAGGTAGCGGAAAACATCATGCTTTGACGTGATTTTGGCAGTAGCGTAAGCAGCTCGTTAAGGGCTTCTTCAAAGCCTAAATCGAGCATGCGATCGGCTTCATCCAGCACCAGATATTCAAGGTGGTCGAATTTGACCGCATCTTGCTTCATCAAATCGATCAAGCGACCAGGGGTAGCGACAAGAATATCGGCACCACGCTGTAGACCATTGATTTGTGGGAAGGCTTTTACACCACCGAAAATGGTTTGGCTACGTAGGCCAAGACCACGGCTGTAATTGCGCACACTGTCACCAATTTGGCTGGCCAGTTCGCGCGTCGGCGCGAGAATCAGTGCGCGAACTTGATTAGCCTCGGCACGCTCGCCTTCTTTTAGACGTTCCAGAATAGGCAGAGTAAAGGCGGCAGTTTTACCGGTACCCGTTTGCGCTGCAGCGAGAATATCTTTGGCGGATAAAATCAGCGGGATCGCTTGGGCCTGAATCGGTGTTGGCTTCTGATAGCCCAGTTCATTAAGGGTATCGGTAATGGCCGCGGACAGGCCAAGGTTTGCAAAGGTCATTGTCTTACCAAGATAGAGTTGGATGTGAGCGCTTACACGCGCTGCACATCCACAGAAACGTTGAGTGCCTGACTGTCACCACCGTCAAAAATGACCCCTTGTAATGGCGTGACATCGGCGTAGTCACGTCCCCAAGCGGTGACGATGTGTTGCTCGTTCGGCATTAAATCATTAGTCGGGTCGAATTCTACCCAGCCTAGATCAGGAATGAAAATAGCAAACCATGCGTGAGAGGCATCGGCACCGACTAGTTTTTCTTGTCCAGGAGGCGGTAGGGTTTCCAAATAGCCACTCATGTAGCGCGCCGGAAAGCCGAGCGAACGAATGCAAGCGATGGCCAAATGGGCAAAGTCCTGACAGACGCCGCGTTTGTCTTTTAATACCTGTTCTGGCGGTGTGCTGACACTGGTGGCCGTCGGATCAAAGGTAAATTCTTCAAAGATCTTATGGGTAAAATCCATGCTTGCCTGCAAAACTGGCTTGTCGTCGGTAAAGCAGGTACGGGCGTATTCGGCCAACGCTTCCGAGCGGCGAATATGCGCTGAATTCAACGCGTATTCTTTCACCATGCGCAGCTCCGGTGTTTCCGCTTGAGCGAGCATCTTGCGTAGCTCGCCACAAGTTAAACCGTGCAGGGTAAGTTGGCTCGACAGGTCGTTTTGTTCGATCTCAAAGAAGCATTCCACATCAATGGCAAGCTTCTTATGGGGTTCTTGTACGGAAAAATAAAACGTCGGGTTGCCGTAGTAGTCCTCTCCTTCAGTTTGATACACCGGAGTTGGTGTCACCAAAATGCGACGGCTGAGACAGCGCTGATTAGGCGTGTCACGCGGCAGTAGGTGCGCCATGTTATAACACAAGGTGACTGGGGCACCGTAGAGGTATTCCGTTAAATGCCGAACCCGATATCTCATACGTTATTTTTCCATTTAGCTTTGATCAGCTGCTGCGGTCCTGCAGTATGGTCGAAGTACTTATCGCTGATCAAGGTGGTCAGCTTCTCTAATTGTTCGATTACCTGTGTCATCAGCTCGGTCAAATCTTGGCGCGTCTGGGTGGTCTCGTCAATCTGTGCTAAGCCTTCTAAATCAGCCAGCTGAATATCGTTCAGCGACTTAATGATTAAGCGCTTATCCGGTGACAATCCTAACGAAGTCTGCTCTGTCTGTGGCAGTTCTTCAAGGTACTTACGCAGCTGTTCAATTTGATAAATCAAAGAGCGCGGGTTAGTACGATCGATCATTAGAAGATCCAGACCATAAGACACGCGTGCGCGAGTACGGTAGCGGCGACGGAACGATATTAAGGCTTCCACACTCAATAGCACCGACTCTAGCACCTGTTGCTGTTGCAGACTTGGTAAGGGTCGAGTGAGTGTGTGTTTCAACAAATTAGCCGTCAGCAGGGCGCGTTCGGTACGACGACCAATTTCTTGGAACATCCAGTCCATACCGCGTAGCATACTCTCATGGTTCAAACCAGAAACCGCCAATAAGGATGTGACTAGGCCGTCAAGAGACTCTTCTGGCACCGATGGCAAACCATTGACGTAAGCCCGATCAACACTGTGAATGTGGTCACGCAGTTCGTTCAAGATAATGCGTGTATCCGCCGACAGCATTTCTTTGACCTGCTCGGCGCAAGCCAGCATTTGCTGTAAATTTGATTTGATTGAGCCTACGCGCTGACCGTTCACCACTAGGGCGGCCAATTCATCGTTCGGGTTCTCAATCAGTTCAGGGTGCTCATGAAAACCGGGTAGGGAACCGGTAATTTCAGAAATAGCCCCCAACAAAACTTCACGGCTTTCCGTAGGGAAATGATCAATACCATTCAGTTGTTTAAAGATGGTACGCATCAAACGCAACGTCATCTCGGCACGTTCGGCGTAGCGACCAAACCAGAATAAGTTTTCCACGACACGGCTTGGCAAGTTGGCCACTTGGGCTTGGCTGATGGGCAGGTTGTCGAGTGGAATGTCGATGTCGGTTTCGGCGCTATCGCTCAGGATCCATAGATCTTTACTGCGTGAGCCGGATAACTTCTTACTGACGATAAAGTGACTGGTGGAATCCGCAACGCGGGCTAAACCACCTGGCATGACACAGTAGCCTTGCTCATTGGCTACGCTAAAGGTACGCAAGATACCCGGGCGGGCGCACATGTGCCCATTGTCCCAAATTGGGCTTAAAGAACCAGGGATGTAGCCTTGGGCAACATAGGCGACTGGATTCGCCTTGATTTTATTGATGGTGTCTTGCAGCTCTTTATCGCTTAGCTGATGGCAATAAATGCTCTTACTTTGCGGGTTACGCACAGCAGGCTTAATGATCAGATTGCGCATATTGGCCAGCACATGTTTAAGGTGCTGTGCATTGCCACACCAGTAACTTTCTACGGAGGGCAGTAATAACTCTTCGCCCATTAAGAAACGGCCGATCTCTGGCAAAAAGGCCAGTAATGCAGGGGTTTCCAATAGGCCTGCCCCCAATGGGTTAGTGACGACCACATTACCTTGGCGCGCCACTTCCAGTAAGCCTGGTACGCCTAACATAGAATCAGAGCGTAGCTCCGCTTGGTCACAAAAGGCGTCTTCTACACGACGTAGAATGACATCCACGCGCGACAGACCATTTAAAGACTTCATCCACACTTTGCCGTTACGCACGGTTAAGTCGCCCCCTTGCACCAGTGGGTAACCCAAATGGTTCGCTAAGAAGGCTTGTTCAAAGTAGGTTGAGCTGTACGCCCCAGGTGTCAGCACGACAATACGTGGTGACTCCGTGATGTGATGGGCGAGATGGCTAATGGTTTCACGCACGGTTTGGAAAAAGCCTGACAAGCGCATGGTTTGGCTGTCACGGAACAAGCTCGGCAGTACACGAGAGACCACGGTACGGTTTTCTAGTGCGTAACCTGAACCACTAGGGGCTTGGGTACGATCGCCGGTGGCGATAAAACGTCCAGATTGATCGCGTACTAAATCCACCGCATGGAACGTCAGCATGGTCTCGGTAGACCATGGCATGTTGTGGCACTGACGTAAAAAACCAGGATGAGAAAAGATGATTTCGGAAGGCAGAATGCCTTCTTTCAGTAAGCGCTGCTCACCGTATAAATCTTTGTAAATCAGATCAAACAGTTTAGCGCGCTGTTGCAGTGCGGCTTCTAAACCACGCCATTCGCTTTCAGCCATGACTTGGGGAATGATGTCCAAGGCCCAAACATTGGGGGAAAGCGGATCACTTTTTAAATTATACGTAGCACCATCATCACGCAAAATACGTTGTGCGCGAAGATGGCGGTCTTGCATCCCTTCAGACCCTAATTGCTGCACAGCCGCCATCACCGCTTGCCAAGGCAAGCGCGTCTGGCGGTTGTCTTCAAATGCTTCATCAAAGGCATTGCTTGGTGCAGCATATGGGGCAACAAACGGCGCTTCACTCAGCGCCGTGATGGATGGAGCAACAGTATCTGTCATAGTAAGACGTTCTAATGGAAATTAGAGCCTAGTATACCTCTTCCTTAGATCAAGAGTATGAGGATATTCATGACATATCTCTTCCTCTGGTGGTGCCATCGGACGAGTAACTTTATCGTGCTCAGTGACGCTGCGTAATGCACTGTACTCTGGTGGTGGCACTAGAGCGCCTTGGGTAAAGCCATGATCCCAGAAACGGTTAACACGACGCGCTTCGGCTTCATTGCTGTTCACCGGTAGGGTATCGTAGCTACGACCACCTGGATGGCTCACGTGGTAAGTACAACCACCGATAGAAACGCCGTTCCAAGTATCGATCAAGTCAAATACCAGCGGCGTATCCATGCCCAGTGTTGGGTGCAACGCGGATGGTGGCGCCCACGCCTTATAGCGCACGGCACCGACCATTTCGCCTTTACGACCGGTACTGCGCAACGGTACGCGACGACCGTTACAAGACAGCACGTAACGACCTTCGGTTAGACCCGTTAGACGTACCTGTAGACGCTCTACCGAAGAGTCTACATAGCGCGCGGTACCCGATTGAGTAATTTCTTCACCCAGCACGTGCCAAGGCTCAATCGCCCAGCGTAGCTCCAGTTCGATGTCATCAATCTGCTGACGGCCATAATGTGGGAAGCGGAATTCTTCAAACGGTGCCAACCATTCCAGTTTGAACGGCAAACCGTGGGCCTGAAGATCATCCACCACTTCTTTGATGTCCTGCCAAACAAAGTGCGGCATCATAAATTTATCGTGTAGCGACGTGCCCCAACGCACCAATGGCTTGTGATAAGGCTGTTCCCAGAAACGCACTACCAAACAACGTAGCAACAGCATTTGTACTAAGGACATACGTGCATGAGGCGGCATTTCAAAACCACGGAATTCTAATAAACCTTGGCGACCGCTGCTTGAGCCGGCGGCGTACAGTTTGTCGATACAGAATTCAGAACGGTGTGTGTTACCAGTGATGTCCACTAGCAAGTTACGCATCAAGCGATCGACTAACCAAGGTTCATCGACTAAGCCTGATGGAATGTTCTGGAACGCAATTTCCATCTCATACAGAGCTTCATCACGGCCTTCGTCTGGACGTGGTGCCTGGCTGGTTGGACCAATAAACATGCCTGAGAACAGGTACGAAAGCCCAGGGTGGTGTTGCCAGAAGGTCACCAAGCTGCGGAGTAAGTCTGGACGACGTAGCAATGGGCTGTCAGACGGTGTGACACCACCCAAGGTGACGTGGTTACCACCGCCAGTCCCTGTATGGCGGCCATCGAGCATGAATTTCTCAGTGCCTAGGCGCGCCTGATGAGCCTCTTCGTAAAGACTTTCTGTGTTGTACAGCAGCTCTTTCCAGTTCTTCGAGGGGTGAATGTTTACTTCAATCACACCTGGGTCTGGGGTGATTAAGAACTTCTGCAAACGATAGTCTTTTGGTGGCTCGTAACCTTCAATGACAATCGGCATCTCAAGCTGTGTTGCGACTTTCTCAATGGCATTGATCAGGGCAACATAGTGCTCAAGGTAGCTGACCGGAGGTAAGAACGCATGCAAACGGCCATCGCGGGCTTCGATACAAAGCGCCGTGCGAATCACATTTTTAACAATGGTACTGCTTGCTGGTTCAGCGGCCGTAAGTGTTTGCTTAGTTTGCTTCTGGGCTGTGCCAGTTGCGGTCGCCGATTGGCTGTAAACTGGCAGTGGCTCACGCGGTGCAAATGGATCGCGCTCTGGTGTTTGCTCTTCTTCGCTGATGGCAGGCAATGAGTTCAACGGTAGACGGTAACCCATCGGGCTATCACCTGGAATCAGGGTGATCACCTCGGAACGCATGGGCCAAAGGCTACTTTGCCACTGATAGCCATTGAATTCGATCGGTAATACATAACCACTGGCACGCTCAAGACCACGGTTTAACAGCTTCGCTAAGCGACGGCGCTCAAGGTCATCTTTAAGGCTGGCTTTGCGTGGGTTGACTTCTTCTGGCAACGAACGTTCTAGCCATAAGTAGTAAAGGGTGTCTTCGTAGGTGGGTTGCAAGTATTGCGATTCAAGACCCAGGTAGTCACATAGCGCTTGGCCGAATTTGGCCGCATGGGTTTCATCAAAACCGTAGTTTTTATCGACTCGTGCTAGGTATTTTGGATCTTGCCACAGGGCTTCACCGTCCGTACGCCAGAAACAGCCAAGCGCCCAACGAGGCACTTCTTCGCCCGGGTACCATTTACCTTGACCATAATGCAGTAGGCCATTGGCGCCGAATTTGTTTTTCATGCGCAGCAGCAGGTCTTTCGCCAGACGCAGCTTATCCGCACCTAATGCGCCGGTGTTCCACTGTTCAGAATCCATATCATCGATGGACACAAACGTTGGTTCACCGCCCATGGTTAAGCGCACATCGCCTTGTTCTAGACGTTGATCCACCGCATGACCGAGAGCTTTGATGTTTTCCCATTCGTCATCACTATAAGGCTTGGTGACGCGTGGGTCCTCATGAATACGGGTAACGATATTGGTGTAGCTAAATTCACATTCACATTCGTCGGTGAAACCTGTGATCGGCGCGGCAGAAATCGGCTCCGCCGTACAAGCCAATGGAATATGGCCTTCGCCAGCAAATAAACCACTGGTTGGGTCCAAGCCAACCCAGCCTGCGCCTGGTAAATACACTTCACACCAAGCGTGCAGGTCGGTGAAGTCTTGTTCTGGGCCCGATGGGCCATCCAATGCTTTGACATCGGCGGTTAGCTGGACCAAGTAACCTGAGGCAAAACGGGCTGCTAAACCTAGATGGCGTAGAATTTGTACCAATAACCAAGAGGTATCACGGCACGAGCCTTTCTTCAGCGTCAGCGTTTCTTCACAGGTTTGCACCCCAGGTTCCAAGCGAATGCCGTAATCGATTTCATTGGCGAGACGGCTGTTTAGGGCCACTAGGAAATCAACGATACGGGTTGGCTTGCGCTCAATGGTTTTGAGCCATTCCTGCAGCTCAGGGCAATCTTCTGAAATCTTTAGATAAGGTGTCAGTTCTGCCAACAGTTGCTTGTCATATTTGAACGGGAAGTTCTCAGCGTATTCTTCGATAAAGAAGTCAAATGGGTTAATGACCGTCATGTCGGCGATCACTTCCACGGCAAACTCGAGCTTCTTCATTTTCTCTGGGAATACCAAGCGTGCTTGGTAGTTACCATAGGGATCTTGTTGCCAGTTGACGAAGTGTTCTTCTGGCAACACCTTTAATGAATAGCCATGAATATGGGTACGTGAATGCGGCGCCGGACGCAAACGTAAAATGTGCGGCGAAACATTAATAAAGCGATCAAACTCATAAGTAGTCGTGTGTTGAATCGCTACGCGGATGGTCATGCCGCTTCTCCTTTCTGGAAGTTAAACCAGTTTTCCGTGATCTGGTGGTGCAGAGCGATAATGTCGAGCTGAATATCGTTTAAGTAGTCGCTAAATTCCGCATTCAACTCACTGGAGTGTTCCACGGTGCGTGTGTGGTCCAGCAGTTTTTCCGCGCTGGCGATCACAATACCTGAGCGTGGCAGTGACGCCGCCGCTAACTTGATCTGCTCAGCACAGTAGCGTTGCGAACGCGGGAAGTAGGGATCGTTCAGCAAGAAGGTCACCGCTTTGGCTCCGCGAATGGAGCTGCGCATAGTACGACGGAAACTCAAGTAAGCACTTTGTGACTTGAGTACTTTCGACCACACCACTTGGCCAAGCTCCATGTCTTGCTCTGGCTGGGCTTGGCCCATCAAAGAAGTCGCGGCATCAATGATACGGGTGTTCATATCAACCCGTTCTAGGTAGCGACCAAGGATTAAAAATTGCCAACCCGCATCTCGGTCCATGGTCGCCGCCAGCAAACCAATAATCTTCTGACAGCCTTCGATAATGGTATTCAAGTAGGCGTGTCGTGCTGAGCGGTTAATGCCTTGCTTAATATTTTGTTTGGCGTACAAATCCAGCTCGTTGACCAGTTCCCACATTTCATTAGGCAACACGTCACGAGTGGTGCGAATGTTCTCACGCGCCAATTTTAGTGAAGACAGTAGCGAACTTGGGTTGTCATCATCAGACAATAAAAACTTCACCACATTACGCTCATCGCGCACTTTATAACGGTGGTTGAAAGCTTCTACACCGCTATTGATCTCAATGAGGTTGTACCAAGAAATCTCCACCACATTGTGGGGTAGATCGTACAATAGGTCATCGTAAACGCTGACTAGGCGAGCCGTATTTTCCACGCGCTCTAGGTAGCGAGCACTCCAGTATAGGCGTTCTGCAACTCTTGAAAGCATGATTAGGCTCCTTTGGTATCCACAATCCAAGTATCTTTACTACCACCACCTTGTGACGAATTGACGACTAAAGAGCCTTTTCGCATGGCCACACGGGTCAAACCACCAGTGGTCACATGGGTGTCTTTGCTTTGCAAAATAAACGGACGTAGATCCAAATGGCGTGGTTCCAAAGAACCTTTACCAATCAAGGTCGGTGCAGTCGATAGCTTTAATGTCGGCTGGGCAATGTAGTTGCGTGGGTTTTCTTTGATCAGCTCAGCAAACAATTGTTGCTCTTTTTTGGTCGAGTGTGGACCCACCAACATGCCGTAACCACCGGATTCGTTGGCCGGTTTGACCACCAATTCGTCTAAGTGCGCTAACACGTACTCGCGATCTTTTTCATCATCGCACAGGAAGGTTTTCACGTTTTTCAGAATCGGTTCTTCGTCTAGGTAGTAACGAATCAAATCGGGTACGTAGGCGTACACCACCTTGTCATCGGCAACGCCCGCACCGGGTGCATTGGCGAGTGCCACATTGCCTGCTTTCCATGCACGCATTAAACCAGCCACCCCCAATACCGAGTCTGGGTGGAACGCTTCTGGGTCTAAGAATAAGTCATCAATACGGCGGTAGATCACATCGACGCGTTCTGGGCCGTAAATGGTCTTCATGTAGACGCAATCGTCTTCATCGACGAATAAATCTGCGCCTTCAACCAGCTCAACGCCCATTTGTTGTGCAAGAAAAGCATGCTCAAAGTAAGCGGAGTTGTAGATGCCTGGTGTGAGTACCACGATCTCTGGACGTTCGATGTCGCGCGGTGATAGCGCAGCTAAAGTATCGAATAGGTCAGAGGTGTAAGCGCCTACCGGTAAAATTTCATCGTTTTCAAACAGTTCTGGCAGTACGCGTTTAGTAATCGCACGGTTTTCCAGCATGTAAGAGACACCGGATGGCACACGAAGGTTGTCTTCTAATACGAAAAATTCACCGTGTTCATCGCGCACCAAATCGGTGCCACAGATGTGGGCCCAAACGCCATATTTTGGTGATACGCCGACGCATTCTGGACGGAAGTTTTTTGAATCTTTAATGATGTGTTCGGGAATGATGCCGTCTTTGATACAGCGTTGGTCGTGGTAGAGATCGTCGATGAAACGGTTGAGAGCGGTGAGTCGTTGTTTGAGGCCTTGGGCGGTGACGACCCAGTCTTTGGCATCTATGGTGCGGGGAACAATATCAAATGGCCATGCTCGGTCAATATTGCCTTCCTCTGTATACACCGTGAAGCTGATGCCCATTTCTTGAACCGTGGCTTCGGCGGTGATGCGGCGCTTTTCGAGTTCTTCTGGTGGTAACCCATCGAGATATTCTAACAACTGCTTTGCCGGTGATCTGGCTTGCCCCTTAGAATCGATGAGCTCATCGAAAAATAACCCTGAATTATAATTTTCTGTTAGTTTTTCCATATTTTATTATTTCCCCGTTGACTGCTGAGGGCTTGCATCAACACAGTTTGTCCTAGTGTTCCTTATTGGTTATTGATGTACCAAAATGACGTGTAAGGCAAGCGAAACTTAGTACTTGCTAATACATCAGCAAAATTTGAGCCAATAAATAGAGCCTGTGCCTTGCCAAATTTGCGTGTAAAACTTCCCCCAACCCGCATTTATATCAGGTTAATGTGAAACCTTTTTGATATGATCCAAAACGGATGAGTTAATAAGTAAGGATTGGATCGTGGCGCAACAAAACCAAGCTAACCGAGTGATTGTGGTCGGTGCAGGAATTGGTGGTTTGACGGTGGCTCTTGGATTAGCCAAACATGGATTTCAAGTGCGCATCTTTGAGCAGGCTCCGAGCTTAAGCGAAGTAGGGGCAGGCCTACAGCTAAGCCCAAATGCGGTTAAGGTATTACGCCAATTTGGTATCGCTGACGCTGTCTCTAGACATGCATTCTCTCCGCAATACGCCTGTATTCGTGACTACCAAAGCGGTCGCTATTACCTGCAATCACCATTGGGTAAACTGGTTGAGCAACGTTACGGTGCGCCTTATTGGCATATCCATCGTGCTGATTTACATAAAGAATTGGTACAAGCCTGTTATGCGGCAGGTGTTGAAATAGAGCTTGGCCATCGAGTGCTGAGTTATCGCAACGAAAAGAAATACGCGACTGTTCTGCTGGATAAGAAAACCGAACATGCGGACTTGGTGATTGGTGCCGATGGCATTCATTCCAAAATACGTGAGCTCATGTTGGGTGTTCAAGCACCGATCTTTACCGGACAAGTGGCCTGGCGTGGAACTGTGCCAGTGGACGCGATCAAGGGCGCGACGGTACAGCCGAACGCAACGGTATGGGCCGGACCGAATAAACACCTAGTGACTTACTACCTGCGTGGTGGTGAGGTGGTGAACTTTATTGCGGTTGAGGAGCGCTCCAAGTGGCAGCAGGAGTCTTGGCGTCAAGAAGGCGATGTAACCGAATTACGTCGTAAGTTTATTGGCTGGCATCCCGAAGTGAGTGCTGTGTTAGAAGGCTGTGAGTCCACTTTTTTATGGGCGCTGAATGGTCGTCCAACACTACAGAAATGGCACGATGATCGTGTGGTGTTACTCGGTGATGCCTGTCATCCGATGTTGCCCTTTATGGCGCAAGGGGCGGCGATGGCGATCGAAGATGCTTATCTGCTTACCCAAGCCTTACTGAAATACCCTTATCAACAAGCCTTTGAAAAGTATGAAGCGATACGTAAGCCTCGTACCGTCGCGATTCAGAAACAGTCTCGCGATAATGCTGGGCTGTATCATATGCATGGTGGTTGGCAAGGGCGCATGAAACTGCAAGCGCTGGGGTTAGCCTCTAAGTACGCTAGCGGTCTGATTCATGCAAAGTTAGATAGTATTTATGGCTACGATGTGACAAGCGTGTCGATCTAGCTGTTTTGATCAAGGATTCCCTGTGAGCGCATCACCTTCCCATTTGAAAGCAGAACTTATCCTAGTTCTGGTGACCATTATTGCTGCCTTCGGTTGGATTTTCTCAAAAGAAGCGTTAGCGGGGCTACCGCCGATCTTCTTCTTAGGTGTTCGCTTTTTGATTGCCGGTATCGTTTTGTTTTTTGTTGGGGCGCGCTTTTTTAAAGGCATTCGCTGGCAGGATTTAAAAGGGGCGATCATAGTGGGCGCGGTGATGAGCGTGGCCATGATGTTCTGGATCGTTGGTCTCGATCAGGTCAGTAATATCGGTGTTGGTGCATTCATCAACAGTTTAGGCGTCATTTTGGTGCCAGTGTTTGCCCGCTTATTGTTCAAAGAGCAACCGGCTCGCAGTATTTGGGTGGCCTTACCGGTGGCGGTGGTGGGACTCGGCTGTTTGGCATTGGGTAATGGCTTGAGTTTTGAGTGGGCGCAGGTCTATTTCTTTATTGCAGCGGTGACCTTTGCGTTGCAATTTAATCTGCTGACACGCATGTCGACCAAACTACATGTGTTGGTATTAACGGCGATTCAGCTGTTTACCGCCGGGGTTATTATGCTGATGGTGTCGCCGACCATGGAAGAAATCCCGCATACCGTCCCTTTGTCGATCGTTGGCTGGTTCTTGGCCAGTACCTTGATCGCCACCAGCTTACGTTTCTTACTGCAAACCTATGCGCAAAGTCTTACCCCTGCCAGTCATGCGGCGGTGATTATGAACCTGGAGCCTGTGTGGGCGGCTTTTATGGCGGCACTGTGGTTTGGTGAAAGCATGACAGGGCTACAAATCACCGGCTGTGTGCTGATTTTTTTAGCCATGTTGGTCAGTAAGTGGCAGCAAGTGCGGATCTTTTTACGCCTGCGTTGAGCTGATTTGATCGGGAAACAGCTCATTCAACATATGTTGGAATAAGCGATGTGAGGCTTGGCTAAAAGGCTCTTCGGTATCGTTGCTACGGTGAAATAAACCGTCGGTGAGGGCTACTAAGAACTGTACTCGCGCTAAAATATCCGCTTCATCGTCGAGTCCGTAACGCTGACGCACCAGTTTAATCGCATGTTCAGTGAGGCGCTGATCAGCGTCTGCTTGTATCTTGGCGAGCGACTCGGAGCGATTGGCTTCGGCCTTGATCTCCATATTCAACACTCGCTCTATCTGAAATTCTTGGCTGTGCTTTTGTTCAAAAATACGCGCTAGCCAATCTTTCTTCTCGAGAAAGTCTTCCATAATACCGAGATATTCTTCTGTTTTTTGCTCCACCACCGCGCGTATGATGTCTTCTTTGTTGGAAAAATAACGGTACACCTGACCGACACTGAGACCAGCGGTTTTCGCCATTTCGGCCATGCTGGCTTTGTGAAAGCCTTTTTCAACAACGTGCACGATAAATGCATCGATAATTTGTTGGCGGCGCTGTGCTTGGGTTGGTGACCTTTTCATATTTATTTACACGATTTAAAGATGGGAAGTGTAACGTCCCTAGATTATAGTGTGAATGAACGCTCATTCTCAAATGATAATTATTGGAGATTTCACAGTCTTATGTTGTCTCGGAACTTTCTATTAACAGGGGTAGTGCTGGCCTCGGCGATTTTGGCAGGATGTCAAGAAAGTGAAAACAGCACGGCAGGAGGAAGCGCTGCGCAGCAAGCGCCGAAGGTCCAAGTTGGTGTGATTAACATCGAAAAACGCTCGGTTGAACTTACTTCTGAGCTACCTGGTCGAACAAAATCGAGCTTAGAAGCAGAAATCCGCCCACAAGTGGGTGGGATTGTTGAAAAGCGTTTGTTTGAAGAAGGTCAAACGGTTGCCGCTGGCGATCTCCTTTACCAACTAGACGATTCGACTTACGAGTCGAATGTGGAACAAGCTCAAGCGGATCTAGATAGTGCCCGTGCGACGCTCACTTCTACTCGTCAAACCTATGAGCGTTACAAAACCTTGAAGGAGCGTAACAACGTTTCCCAACAAAACTTAGACGACGCTAACGTGGCTTACCTTTCTGCCGTAGCGGCTGAGAAACGTGCGGTGGCAGCTCTGAACAGTGCCAAAATTGATTTGGCTTACACCAAAATCACCGCGCCGATTGACGGCAAAATCGGTATCTCTGATGTGACCGTGGGGGCTTTGGTAACAGCCAATCAGTCAGCGCCTATGACCACTATTCGTGCCACGGATCCAATCTTTGTTGACCTAGCACAAACCAGTGTTGAGCAACTACGCCTACGTACCTTGTTGAGCTTGGAGCATGTTTCGCTGGGCGATCAAAGTGTGGATTTGATTCTCGAAGATGGTACCGCTTACCCATACAAGGGCCAGATCACCACACGTGAAGTAAGTGTGGATGAAATGACTGGCAGTGTGACCCTTCGTGCTGAGTTTAAAAACCCAGACGGCTTGTTGCTACCGGGTATGTTTGTGCGTGGTCTTATTCATGACCTAAACGACAGCCAAGGTATCTTGGTGCCACAGCAGGGCGTGATGCGCAATGTGCAGGGCGATGCCTATGCCCTAGTTGTGAATGCAGACAATAAAGTTGAGCAGCGTATGCTGACAACTGAACGTGCGATTGGCAACCAGTGGTACATCACCGACGGCATTAAAGAAGGCGATAAAGTGATCGTTCAAGGCAGTATCAAGGTGCGTCCAGGTGCTGAAGTGACAACGGTGGAGCTGATTCGTGATCCGCAAACCGGTCGTATGGTAGAGGCGAACGCCGCGACCACAGGTCAGTAGTAAAGGGAGCTGCTAAATGATTGCGCATTTTTTCATTAGGCGACCGGTGTTCGCATGGGTAATTTCGATTGTCATTATGTTGGCCGGATTACTTGCGATCACTCAGTTGCCAGTGTCTCAATATCCAAACGTGGCGCCGCCATCGATTCGTATTGCGACCACCTACAATGGTGCGTCGGCGGAAACGGTGGAAAACAGTGTTACGCAGATTATTGAGCAACAGTTAACCGGTCTTGATGGCCTGCTGTATTTCTCATCCAGTAGTAGCTCAACGGGCCGCGCCAGCATTGACGTCACCTTTGAGCAGGGGACTGACGCTGATACGGCTCAAGTTCAAGTTCAAAACAAGGTCCAACAAATCACCTCAAACTTGCCCAATAGCGTGCAGCAAAATGGTGTGACGGTGACTAAGTCGCAAACTGACTTCTTGCTGATCATGGCGTTGTACGATGAAAACGACCAGGCGATGGCCAGTGATTTGTCGGATTATCTTGTTTCGAACATGCAGGATCCGATTTCACGTCTAGAAGGTGTTGGTAGCGTTCAGATCTTCGGTACTGCCTATGCCATGCGTATTTGGTTAGATCCGTTGAAACTGGCCACTTACAACTTGATTCCATCAGATGTTGCGAACGCCATTGAAGCGCAGAACGTTCAGGTGGCTGCAGGTAGTTTGGGGAGTTATCCGATTGCCAAAGGCCAAGAGTTGAACGCGACGGTGACGGCTCAATCCAAGTTGGAAACGCCGGAGCAGTTTGAAAACATCATTCTAAAATACGATGACAACGGCGCTACGGTTCGTATTAAGAACGTTGCCAAAGTGGAAATCGGTAGTGAAAACTACAACTTCTCGCCTCGTTTAAATGGTCACCCATCTACTGGTTTGGCGGTCATGTTGGCGCCAAGTGCAAACGCATTGGAAACTTCTGAGCGTGTAAAAGCGGCCATTGAAGAGTTAAAACGTGATCTGCCAGAAGGCTATAAAACGGCACTGCCATTGGATTCAACTGAGTTCATTAAGATCTCGATTGAAGAGGTGGTCAAAACCCTGTTTGAAGCCATCGTGCTGGTAGTTATCGTCATGTTCGTGTTCTTGCAGAGCTGGCGTGCGACCTTGATTCCTGCGATTGCGGTGCCAGTGGTGCTATTAGGTACCTTTGGTGTGTTGCAGGCATTTGGTTACTCGATTAACACACTAACCATGTTTGCCTTGGTGCTCTCAATCGGTCTGTTGGTGGACGATGCCATCGTCGTGGTGGAGAACGTTGAGCGGGTAATGGAAGAGGAAAATCTGCCGCCCCGTGAAGCGACCATTAAATCCATGAAGGAAATCACCAGTGCCTTGATTGGTATTACCGTGGTGCTGTCTGCGGTATTCGTACCGATGGCGTTCTTTAGCGGTTCCACCGGGGTTATCTATCGTCAGTTCTCGATCACCATTGTATCGTCCATGGTGCTATCGGTGATTGTCGCGTTGACCCTATCGCCAGCCCTGTGTGCTACCTTACTTAAGAAGCCTAACCATCATGGTGAAAAACGTGGCTTGGCGGGTTGGTTTAACCGTAACTTCGATAACATGACGGCGCGCTACAGCAATCGCGTGACACGCTTGATTCGTCAGCCAGTACGTTGGTTTGCGGGTTACTTAGTGATCGTGGCGGGCATGGGTTACTTGATGGTGAATACACCAACAGGTTTCTTGCCAACCGAAGACCAAGGTAACGTGATGGTCATGGTGTCGCTGCCTGAAGGTGCGTCTATGGCGCGTACCGAAGAAGTGATGGGCCAAATCCAAGACTATTTCCTTGAGCAAGAGAAAGACTATGTGGATTCGATCTTTACCATCTCAGGCTTTAGCTTTATGGGGACAGGTCAAAACGCTGGTATGGCGTTCGTGCTGTTGAAGCATTGGGATGAGCGTACCGAGCCAGGTAGTTCAGCTTCGGATATCGTCGGCCGTTCTTACCCTGGTTTAGCCGGTATTCGTGATGCCCAGATCTTCTCTTTGCTGCCACCATCTATTCGTGGTCTAGGTCAAAGTAATGGTTTTACCTTTGAATTACAGGCGTCGGGTAACACTGACCGTCAAACCTTGCTTGAGATGCGTGATCGCTTGTTAGGCGATGCTCGTGCGAGCCAGATCTTGTCGGGTGTACGTATGGGTGGCCAAGCGGAAACGCCGCAGCTTCACATTGATATTGACCAAGAGAAAGCCTTTGCTTTAGGCCTATCAATGGCGGATATCAGCAGTACTCTGTCGTCTGCTTGGGCGGGTAACTACGTCAATGACTTCATTGACCGTGGCCGTGTTAAACGTGTTTACATCCAAGGTGATGCGGAATACCGCGGTGCGCCATCGGACCTGCAACACTGGTATGTGCGTGGTAATGGCGATGAAATGACGCCGTTCTCAGCGTTTGCTGACAGCGAGTGGACCTTCGGACCTAAAGCCCTAACTCGTTTCAATGGCTTGCCATCTTACGAGATTCAAGGCTCGGCGGCGCCAGGCCTGAGTTCGGGTGATGCCATGGTGGAAATGTCACGTTTGGCGGATCAGCTACCACAGGGCACGTCTTATGCCTGGAGTGGTTTGTCTTACCAAGAACAGCAATCTGGTGGTCAAACGTACTTCTTGTACGCCGTGTCTATCCTAGTGGTGTTCCTGTGTTTGGCGGCCTTGTACGAAAGTTGGACCGTGCCATTCTCGGTTATCTTGGTAATTCCGCTGGGGGTTATCGGTGCCGCTGGTGCGATTTATCTGCGTGATCTACAAAACGATGTGTACTTCCAGGTGGCCCTGTTGACCATCATTGGTCTGTCGTCGAAGAACGCGATCCTAATCGTGGAATTCGCCGAAGCGGCTTACCGTCGTGGTGAGGATGTTTGGCATGCGGCTGCAGAAGGGGCGCGTTTGCGTCTGCGTCCGATCATCATGACCTCGCTTGCCTTTATCGTAGGTACCATGCCGCTAGCCTTGTCATCGGGTGCCGGTGCTAACAGCCGTATCTCGATTGGTTCGGGTATTGTCGGTGGTACTTTGACAGCGACGGTTTTGGCGATTTTCTTCGTACCTTTGTTCTTCGTATTGGTACGTCGATTGTTCCCGAAACGTCCAGAGCATGATGTATAAAGAAGACTGATAAAGTTTGACGTCTTAAAAAAGGAGCCTACGTATAGGCTCCTTTTTTTGTCTCTAAAATCTCATTACTCAGACATTCTTCGATGGTTTTTTGAAGGTAAAAAGCGTACCGACTCATGGTGATTGCAGAGTTGGCTGATCTCGCTTGGACGGCCTTGCTCATCCAATCGCACCAAACCAATACCAGAATGATTCACTAGGCGCTCACCGCGGGAGGCATTCTCTGGTTTGCGGGGCGAGATTTTTAGGGAGCGACGTTTGGTGAAAATGTTCAATGGTGACCAAGGTGCATAGAGCCAGCGGTTGAGGCGATCAAACCACTCCAACAAATCATGTGGAAACTCATTACGCAGGCCACTGCTGGTAATTTGCCAAATATTGGGACTGCTTTTGTGGCCACGCAATTTGATATCGTAGGCAAAGGAGTAGTGCACATCGCCCGATAAAATAACAAAATTGGTCGGTGTTTTCGGATGGGTGAATAAGTTCATTAAGGCATAGGCTGAGCCTGGGTGTGCCATCCAGTTCTCCGCATCCACCATGAGTGGCTTACCAATCCAGGTAAACACTTTTTGAATCGCTTCAATCAGCTTCACCCCAAAAATAGGCGCAGGAGACACTAGAATCACCGAATCCAAATCACGGATATCATGCTGCAAATCGGTAATGGCTTCCCAATCCATCAAACCGGATGGGTGACTGAAGTTCTGCTCTGAACGCCAACGGCGGGTGCGCGTGTCCAGCACCACCAGCTTCGGCTGGGTATCCCATTGATAATGCCATTTTTCATAAGCAAACAGAGTTTCAATGTAGTCATCTTTAAGACGGCTGTCTGAGCTTTGAATAGCTTGTTCTGCTTGCTTCAAAAAGGCCGCCTCGTACTGTTCGGGGTTATTGCCCCAGCCTTGGCAAAGCAAGTAGCCAAACAAGGCATTGCCAATAATGCGTTTTGACAACGCGTGTTCATAGGCGGTGGTTTCCCAGTCCGCGGTCAGATTCCAATCGTCGGTGACATCGTGATCATCAAACATCATTGCTGTTGGCAAGTGAGCTAAAACGCGCTGTACCTGCGGTAAGGTGCTGACAAAGTCTTTAATCGCTTTACGCTCAGCAAAATAGCGGGTTTTGTGTTCTTCGTTGTTGATGCCATCAGGCAGTTCTAAAGAGATGTGCTTCCACATGGTGGGCGACCACACCAGCAGATACATGCAGATCACTTCGGCAAAACTAATCAGATGATTGTGGGCGGTATCCGTAGTAAAGACAGGCTTCTTCTTGCCTTTAAAGAATTGCTTTTTTAGGTCATCACTGAGTTCGGTTAACGGTAACAAGGCTTCGCGATTGTAGTAACAAGGCTCAGTGGCTAAGCATTTATCCGTGCAGGGGAGTTGCTCCTCTTGGATGCCCAGCAAGCGAATGGCTTGGCGAATGGCATACAGCATGGGGCCAGCTACATCGTCCGCATAGATTTGATCACCAGACAACATCAGTAGAGAAGGCCATTGATCTAATGTGTTTTGGCTAAGGTGGCGATCCGCTTCCACTAGGCCATCGCCAATAGCAGGGCGTTGTTCCATATGATGAAAGCCAT
Organism: Marinomonas sp. HM11-D; assembly: GCF_057626615.1. Lineage (NCBI taxonomy): Bacteria > Pseudomonadati > Pseudomonadota > Gammaproteobacteria > Oceanospirillales > Oceanospirillaceae > Marinomonas > Marinomonas sp. HM11-D. The sequence goes on from NZ_JBMMKT010000007.1 coordinate 98,498, forward strand.
AATGGGCTTTACGACAGGAGCCATGTAACAAAGAGCGCACTGTCGGTTGCCAAATAAAGTGGACCTGCTCGCTCGGGCTGTCTTCTTGGTAGCTGGGGACGCTAACATTGAAAGTTTGCTTGTCGGTAGCCAAGCTAATTTGGTAGGACAGTGCTTGATCCGCAGGCAGAGGCTCGGCAAAAGAGACGCTAATCAATTGTAAGTAGAGCCGTTCGCCCACTTTAATGGTCGTGCAGTGGGTGTCAGACGTTAATACTTGTGAATCCTTTGCTACCTGAACCGATGCTTCATAATCTTGGCTGGTGGCGAGCCAAAGGTGCAGGGCATGGGCATCCACCTTACGCAGAATCGGACCTGCAATGACTGGGGCGAGGGATACTGAGGCTGCCTCTGAATTCATAAAATAGCTCCGTCTAACAATTAAACTTCTTATCGTACCTGAGTTTATATGGGGACACTGTCTGGGCTTACAAAACTTTATCCATGTTTTTTGCAAAAAGCATCGCGCCAAAGCCATTGAAACCCATAGGCGTATTCGTTAGCGTTAATAGATTGAGTTGAAACGTGTTTCGTGGCTTTTGTCACGGGGCCTCTTAATTTTAAAAACATAATAATTGCTAAGAGATTCCCATGTCTAAAAAGTCGATGTATTGGCCGCTCGCCTGCTTGCTTCCTTTGGCAACCTCCACCAGCTTACATGCTGAAAACCTGTCTGGTACGGCTTACAGTGCTGCGTTAGAAGAGCAATTCTTCCCATCAAAAACCTACTTTTTGATGGCGGTGGATAATGAAATTATCAGCAATATTCGTGACCAAGATGTTGGTGCTTTGATTGGTGTGCCTAATATGGCGCCCGCCCATGCTGAAGCTATCTATTATGGGATGCGTAAATCTATGCTTAGATATGCAGCCCGTGCTTGGGACGCTGGGGTGGCGGTTTCCTATGGCAAAGACGTGGGTAAGATGATTGGCTGGTATGATAAATCAGGTGCTAACTCTGATCCCAACGAAGTGCGTATAGTCAATAAGCTGTTGTTGTTTCGCTACGCACAGCAATACGCTGCCTCCAATGAACTGTTGCAGCATTACCATCAAGAGTTAAGCCAAAAAGCCGTGCGCATGGAAGGCAACAGCGTTGCGCACTGTAAGCAGCAAGAAAGCTACTCTGATTACATCTTTTACAAACAGCTAGGCCAGTTATCGGCCAATCCCAATCAGCTGTTCCCTATTGCCGCAAACTACGAGTCTCTGTTCTCTTGCAGCAAGGTGCGCGTGGAATCCATGTTGTCCGCAACCTCGGAATCCATCTCAAAGCATGATATCGCCTTGATGATTAATGTGGCCGAGAATTCCTGAGGTTACGCCTCTACCCCAGCTTTTTCTTAAATCTTATCGACGCCAGCAGGATGCCTATAAGGGTAAAGGCCGTTAACCAAAGGGCATCTTGTTGCAGTACCAGCAGTTCCGCTTCTCTAAGCACAATGGCGCGCACCATGCGGATAAAGTGGGTGGCCGGCAAGGCCTCAGCAATCCATTGCGCGGGTTGCGGCATGGCTTGGTAGGGAAACATAAAACCGGACAAAAGAATCGAAGGTAGCAGAATAAAGACCGTTAGCTGCATCGCTTGCAGCTGGGTTTTGGCAATGGTTGAGATCACCAGACCTAGGGTCAGGCTGGCAAAGATAAACAGCAAGGCTGCGCCAAATAAAGACAGCAATCCGCCGCGAATCGGCACTGAAAACAGTAGGTGCCCCGCCAGTAAAATAATGCTGACCTGAATGAGCCCCGCAAACACATAGGGCGTTATTTTTCCCAGCATTAGTTCAAACGGACGAATTGGCGTATTGATTAAAAACTCCATATTGCCTTGTTCCCGTTCACGCACAATCGCAGCGGAAGTGAAAAGGATCATGGTCATGGTGAGAATAATAGCCAACAGTCCGGGCACGATATTTACCACAGAACGTTGCTCAGGGTTAAACCACTGCACCACTTCAAAGGTCACAGGACTTTGCGCTGTAACCGAATGGCTAACATCATCAAGCGGCATGGTGCGTAAACTGCGCACTGTCGCGGCGATTAGGGTATCGGAACCATCTACTAACCATTGCCCAATCGGTTCGCTTAACACATTTGCCGAGCGCAGGGCAATGCGTCGCTCTAGGTCGTGAGGCAAGATTAAAACCGCCTTAATATCACCACGAACGATGGCGTCACTGGCGGCTTGAGGGGAATAGTACGTTTGCTGAAAATCCACCGTTTGGCTGGCTTCAACCGCTTGTATCAGCGTGCGGCTGGTTTGGTTCTGGGCATAATCCACCACCCCAGCTGGGATATGACGAGCATCGGTATTGATGGCATAGCCAAACAAAATGAGCTGCACCAATGGAATCATCACAATCATGGCAAAGGTGACCCGGTCACGGGACAGTTGCTTGAGTTCTTTCAGAGCGACCGCCCAAATTCTGGCAATACTAGCCCACATGTCGACCTCCGGTGTTGGCGACAAACACATCTTCTAAGCTCGGACGTACTTGGCTAAAGCTGTGTTCTTGGCTTAGAGACTGCAGCAACTTTTCCGGTTGCGGTTGCTGGTGACTGACTAAAATGCGTAAGCGCGTACCCACTTGCGCCGCAGAGAGAATATATTGATGGCTGGTTAGTTGTTGTTTGAGCTGGCGTAGTTTGGCGCCTTCGGTCTCAAACACGGTCGCGGGCATCTCGTTCATCAGTTGTTTTGGCGAGCCGTCGGCGCGCTTATGGCCATTTTCTAAAATGGCCAAGGCATGGCAGCGTTCCGCTTCGTCCATATAGTGGGTCGAGACCAGGATGGTGGTACCTTGATCACTTAAATCGAACAGATGCTCCCAAAAGTCGCGGCGGTTTTCTGGGTCCACCGCAGAGGTTGGCTCATCAAGAAACAGCAGCTCTGGTTGATGCAAGGTGGCGCAGGCTAGGGCGAGGCGTTGCTTTTGGCCACCGCTCATGGAACCTGCTAATTGCTTGCTGAGAACCTCTAACTCATACAGCTTCATCAGTTCTTGAATACGGGTTTTACGTTGCTTACGAGAGAGCCCGTAAATGGTTGCCACAAACTCTAAGTTTTCTAATACGCTCAAATTATCGTACAGGGAGAACTTCTGCGTCATATAGCCAAGACGTTGTTTGAGACTTTCTTCGTGATGCTTAATCGGCTGACCTAATAATCTGACTTCCCCTGCCGTAGGTTCTAACAAGCCGGTCAACATACGAATCGCAGTTGATTTACCGCAGCCATTGGGGCCAAGAAAGCCGTAGATAGTCCCTTTTGGAATACTGAGGTTAAGTTTATTTATGGCCAAGTTGTCAGCAAATCGTTTGCTCAGACCATGGCATTCGATCACCGCAGCTTGGCTCATGGCAGATGTACCTCAAGCGCTGTACCCACGGGAACGTTTTCGGCGTTTGCGACATTGATTTTGGCTAAGTACATTAGTCGCGCACGTTCTTTCTCATTCAAGGCGTAGTAAGGAGTAAAGGCCGGTTTACTTCGCACAGTACGCACTACACCGGAAAATGGTTGCTCAAAGCCATCAATGTACACCTCTACTTTCGTGCCGGTTTGTAGTTGACGGCGCATGGATTCGGGTAAATAGACCTGAGCGTAGGGCTGGCCATCACTTATTAAACGAAACAGCTGCGTGCCTAGCTGCACAGAATCCCCTGCATGCCAAGGGGAACTGTCGATCACGCCTGCTATAGGGGAAGTGATGCGATAGTGAGAGAGACTTTCTTGAGCAATATCGACCTGCGCTTGCGCGGCTTCCACTTGCGCTTGGCGTTGCGCCAAGACCTCTTCACGGGCACCATTTTTAAGCTCGAGCCATCGCTGCTCCAATTGCTCCGTTTGCGCTTTGGTTTGATCCCGTACGGCACTGGCGTTGTCCAGTGCAGCACGGCCAATGGCACTGGCGCGGTAGAGTTCTTGGGTGCGTTGTAACTGTAACAGTGCCTCTTTGTCGTTGGCTTGCGCCCCTTGCCAAGCGGCATAAGCGGACTCGATCTGCTCACTGCGGTTGCCGTTTTTCGCTTCACTTAAAGCGGCTTGGGCCTGTTTTAGCTGTGCCTTGGCCAAGGCTAACTGAGCTTGGCCAGCGTCATCTTTAAACTGCAATAACAGCTGACCTTGAGTGACGGTTTGCCCCTCTTCAACAGGTAAGGCAAAGATAGTCTGGCTGACCATGGCATTGAGCGTCAGGCTATCACGCTCCAAGGTTCCCAATGCAATATGCTCCGCGTCCGGCTGACAACCGCTCAAGAATAAGGCGCCACAGATCAGCGCAATGGACAAACTAGGGTGGCGCATGCAGGCCTCCATTTCAGGCGTTTCATTATTATTTCCAGTTATTGACTATAGCGCTAAGCGAATAATGGGTCATGTTGTCGATACGTTTACGTCTAGCTTGGCTGATATGAATCGATGTTTATTACAGCGTTGAGCCTTCGGTTGATTGTTTATACGGCCAAGATAAGCGAAAATAGCCGCCAATTCCTATTAGCAAAACCCTCTGGCTGTCATCAAGTCCCTAAATGGGACTTTTTGTTTGGCGCTCAGGTGGTGGACATACAAAAGAGTTTTTAAATGGCTGACCAGCAATTTCTTGATCAAGTAAACAAACGACGCACTTTTGCGATCATTTCCCACCCCATTGATTGCCCATAAGTCAGACCATGTCAAAGCATGACATAAACTTGCTATAACCCGCATAAAACCTATATTCTCCCCATATTCAGGCGTGACACACTAGGACATAGTGAGACAGCATGAGACAGAATAAATGTGTACACAGGTGGGTACATAAAAACGGGTTTTGTACTCGTTTTAAAATATGTACACACCAATCGCTTGGGGAGGCGGTATGGCACTTACAGAATCATGGCTCAAAGCCAATCATAACAAGGCGCGCGACAAGCTAGAGGTCAAAACAGACCGTGACGGTTTAAGCGTTCGCGTATCGCCCAAAGGCAAGATCACCTACCAACTCAGATACCGCTATGACGGCAAGCAATCGCGTGTCGATGTCGGCACCTATCCGCTCACAAGCCTGAAAGACGCCAGAACCAAAGCCCAAGAGCTGAGGGCTAAACTTGAAGGCGGCCATGACCCGAGAGTCGTTAAGAAAGTCGAGCGGCTTGAAATAAAGCAGGCAGTTACACTAGAGCCTGTTTTTGAGCAGTGGTACCAATCCTATTGCATTAAAAACAAAAAGAACCATGCCCAGATAAAACGCTCATTCGAGATATATGTTTTTCCAAAGCTGGGCAATGTGCCGGTTGATCAAATACCGCTGTCGGCTTGGATGGCAATTCTTGAAAGACTGGTGGCAGACTCTAAACCGTCTATCGCTGATCGTATTCTTACGAACACAAAGCAGATGATGAAATGGGCAATGCGGCGCCAGCTTGTACAAAATAACGTCCTATCAGATATCAATGCTAAGCAGGATTTGCAGGTTGAAAAGGGCGTATCAGAAAGGGCGCTAACCAGTGAAGAGATTAGGTACTTGTGGCAGGCATTGGACGGGTCACGCATGGCGCCAAAGAACAAAGTATTCATTAAGCTATGTCTATTCTATGGCTGTCGTAATGGGGAAATGAGGGTTGCAGAAAAAAGCCACTTTGACTTTGAAAAGGGTATCTGGACGGTGCCAGCTGAAAACCACAAGCTGGGCGCGAAAACCAAAAAGCCACTATTGCGGCCAATCATTCCAGAGATCGAACTGCTGATCAAAGAGGCATTTGCACTAAGTGCATCTGATCGTTTTGTATTCACAAATTCTGGGGATAACACTGTGATGAGTCGCAGTGCACCGCTGCAGTTGCCATACAACCTGATGCAATGGCTACGCCGTCACCAAAAGTACGAGATGGAACACTGGGCAATGCATGACTTGCGCCGAACCATGCGAACACACATGGCCGAGCTAGTCCCGCCGCATGTGGCAGAAATCATGCTAGGGCATAAATTGCCAGGTGAATGGCAGACTTATGACAAACACCATTACCTAGAAGAGCAGGCGGAAGGGTATGCCAAGTGGTGGGATAAGATTGTAGAGGTAGTAAGTTGCTAATGAGGGCTGAATATGGACGTTAAAGAATTCTACGAAAGACTAATCAAGCTGAAAAAGCAGGCGATACCAGGTCTGGATAATTTGGAAATGACTGATGGTGAGGTTGGCCCGTGGTGCAATTGGTTATCTGAGATAAAAGAATCAAGCGATGGTGTAGAGCTGGTGTTTGGTGACGGTAAAGAAAAGGTGGAGATAGATGAAGTGATCGAAAGATTTAAACCGCTTCTGGATACTATCCCCACTGCCAAAGTGGTGAGAATGTACAAAGGAATGTATGTGCCGATCACGAAAGTGTATGAAGATGTGCCGGTGTTTGTGATTGATTGTTATGATCCATCGCCGCGCTGATAGTTGCCCAGTGTGGACCTGAAATATGTTCTTCCATGTAGACTTCTGTCTCTGGGTGTGATTCGAGCGTTAAAACGATAGTGCGAAAGCCGCTGCCAAATACAGATTTTAGTGATTCTTCAATGGATGCAACCGTAGAAGTAGGCACAAGTAGAACAGACTGCAAAACGTGTGCGTCATATTCTGTCGCTTCGCGTGGCTTGGAGGGCTTCATACGCATAAAGCCTTGAATGCCAAGGCTAGCGCAATGCTCATTGTAAAAGTTGAGCCATGTTTGCATCATTTCGCCTTTGTTATGTTGGCCAGCATTTAGGGTATCAAGCGTTGGATGGGCGAAGCCAAGCAGCCATGTGTGTGAAGCTAGGTCAGTGTTTTCGATCATGTTGTGAAGCTGATTGATTAGTGTGTTCATAGTGTGATTACCAGTTAGCTGTGTCAGTCATATCGATGAGTTCGGGTTTCCAGCTGTCGCCCAAAGAGATTATTTTGTTGTGTGTTTGAAGGTCATAGATGTCGCCTAGCCAGCCACTCTTTAAGCATGGATGATGGTTGTTTATATATCGCTCGTATCTGCCTGTTTGCGTGTTGATCAGCACGGGGGTGTACTGGTAACCATCGTTTTTCTTGAACCGTTCAACGATTTTCACAATTAGTTCTTTGGCTGTATCAATGTCAGTTACCGTATTTGCAAAGCGTTCGTCGGTTGTAAAGTTGACTTCATAGCGGCGGCGGAAGTCGACGCGGCTAGGTTGGCGGACATAGTGAATGTCCGTGTGATTTGGTGCGAAAAGGTATCCGATTTTGTACATGTTAAGCTCCAAAAAAAGCGCCCGTAGGCGCTTGGGGGTGTTGGTTTAGCGTGGTGTGTCCCAGCTGCCGTAGCTTTGCGGTTGTCCATATGACTGCGGGTGTGGTGCTTGGCTAGGGTGTGGTTGCTGTGGCTGGTGGCTTTGCTGTTGTTGTTGGTCCCAAAACATCATCATTTTCAGAGAGCCATTTGAGCCGATCGGCAATGAGTCCAAGTCGATGCTGATTTGTGGTGGTTCGCCTTGTCGCTCGGCTGGCCACATGGTTGCGCGGCCAAGAGTGGCGTAGCGCGCTTTCATCTTTGGCTTTTTGGTCTGTTGGTCGATTTCGTTTGTTGCATAGTATTCAGATGCGTAGCAAACGCGGCCTTTGGCTAGTGGTTGGTTGCTCGTGGCGATTCCTTAGTGGTTCAGTTTGTTTAGTGCCACGCGTACACAGCGTGGGCAGGTTTGTAGGTAACGGGCGCGGAGATCGGCAGGTAATTTGCCGAAGGCGCTTAACTTTGTGGAGCGGATAACGCTATAATCAAAATCAGACATAATGCTTACCTTTGCTTGGTTTAGTTGATGTCACGCCGTTTGGGAGGTCGGATTCCTAAACGGCTTTTTCATTTCTAGGCCTTAGCGGCCAGACTCTCTTCCCAACGAAAGATCGCTGTATCAGCCCACAAGTTGTGGGTACCACTTGGGCGAAAAGTCGGTTGTGGCATTGGGTTCTTCTCGCGTTCCATCCAGCGGTGCAAAGTGCGCACGCTGCATTTAAAGCGCTCGCATAATTCCTTAGATGTGAAGTAATGGCTCACCATTTCAGCGGCGAAAGTGTCGTTTGGTGTGGTGGTTTGTGCTTGCATGGTTAATTTCTTCAAAAATAAAAAATGTGACATGTCACGCTTACGCGCATTTGTGTGCTGTGAACTGGTTTTGCTGTTCGATCAAAGCGAGCAGGGCAAAGCGATTCCAAGCGATGCGGCATTCGCGGTCCAAAAGGGCGGCGCAGTAAAGTGACATTGGATTGGTTTCTAGGGTGTAGGCGATGAATAGCCACCAGGTGCAGTAGATCGCATTGACAGATAAATCCTTAAAGGCTTGGCAATCTGCATTGCCATCGAAGGCAAAGAACTCTGCTACATGGCCAGCAAAGCGAGGATCGATGATACTGGTAGCGTATTCCTGAAAGCGTTCGTTATTTCGAGCGGCTTTGAGTAGAGAAAGGTTTTCCGGTTTAAGTTGCTTTTTCATGGTTCGTCCCTATCTGTCCGTTAGTGTCCGGCGTCGTTCGATAAAACGAACAATAGAGGCGAAAAAAAGTATTGTCAAATACTTTGTTTTATTTTTAGAACGGCATTTGTGGTGGGGGTGGTGCTTAGAACTTCACTTTTGCTTCTTTGACGACGCCCACAATTTCGCAGTTGCCGTTGATCGGAATGGTTGGGTAGGTAGGGTTTAGGGGCTTTAGAAATTTCATGCCGGCATCGATCACCAGCTTTTTGAAGGTGGCTTCGTCCGTGCCTTCCAGCTTGGCAACTACTAGCTTGCCGTTTTCGGCTGGGATCTCTGGATCCACTAAAATCAGGGTGCCTTCTGTGATGCTGGTGCCATGTGTTGAAGTCATACTGTCACCAACAACGCGTAACCAAAAGGCGCTATCGCTTGCGCTGCTTGGGGCGTCCTCCCATTCAACATCATCACCCAAGGACCTGTAATCAAGGGCTTCAGTCCAAGCGCCTGCTTGTACATGGCTTAATACTGGAAGTGACTTTGTATTGTATTGCGTTGGGGCTTCGGTCACGTTTCGCGTAATGGGGGTGTTGGCTGTGTAGTCCTTCCCAGTCAGAAGATATGTTGTTGTGATTTTAAATATCTTTGCCAACTTATCTAAGTTTTTTCCGTTCGGAGTGGTTTTGTCTTGCTCCCAAGATGCGACAGTAGATGGTGAGATACCGTCTAGCAATCTACATAATCCACGAATAGATAAGCCTTCCTTCGTGCGCAGTGTGCGTATTAGTTCGCCTGTAGTCATGATCTCACCTGTTCGACTAATGAAACATTAATTATAGGAATAAGTTGACATCCAATTCTCGAACAATTAGTGTTCGATTTACAGAACAGCACAAAACAAAACAGAACACACAGTAAGAGGTTGAAGAAATGTACAAAAACAAAGTTGTAGATCACTTCGGGACTCAGTCTGCAGTTGCAAAGGCGCTGAAAATTGCGCGTTCGTGCGTGTGTGGTTGGGGGGATGTGATCCCAGAAAAACACGCGCTGAAATTGGAGCGACTAACAGAGGCGGATCCAAAGGGGCAGCTTAAGTACGACGAAGCGCTATATCAAAAAAATACTGATGTCGTTGCGGCATAGCAAAGTTAAAGACGGGAGCTATAAACAATGGACCAACTAGACCAAGCAATCCACGACATCGTTCATAAATCCGACTTATCAGCGAAGCAGATCGCTGACCGACTGGGCATGTCTCACCAAACGCTGATCAATAAGGCTAACCCAAATGCTGAGCAGCACAGAATGTTTGTGCGTGAGGCATTCGCTATTCAACTGATCACTGAAAATCATGCTGTGGCTGACGCAATGAAAGCCATGCTGGATGCACATGCAGAGCAGGAGAAGCCTGCCAGTATTTTGGAGTGTGCACTAAATGCTGCCAAGGAAAATGGCGATGTGATCGGAGCAGTGCAAGCAGCATTGCTTGATGGTCACCTAACCGAGCGCGAAAAGTCGGACGTGATGCGTGAAATCGGCCAAGCAATCGATGCATTGGAAGCATTGAGCAAAGCGGTATTGGCTACCAAGCCAGTTATGCATTTGCACAAACTGGGGGCTTAGTCGTGGAAGAAATCATTCAGAAAGTGGAAGAGCTAGAGGCGTATTTATCTGGGCTTGATCCTATGTACCGTGGCGTTGCGGAAACCGCTGTTGAAATCGTAAGCGGCGTATTTGCCAAGCAATTGAGAGCGCACAACGAAAACTTGGAAGAAAGCCAGAAAACTCTAGCAGAGCATAGCCGCTGGTTGGCCAAAAATGATAAGCGCCTAAGTCGCTTAGAGCGTGAATTGGCTAATTCAAAGTTGCGCATTCAGCAATTGGAAGGCGAGCGAGGTGTGGTATGTCACTGAGCCCAAACCGCGACCAAGAAATCATGTCATTTGAATCGGTGCAGGCTGAGCTAGCCGAGCCAATGGAATGTTATTCGTGTGGCTGGAAAGGTGTGCGCCTAGATGTGATCACACTGTCTTCTATCTGCAGTCCAGTTGATTGCTGTCCTGCTTGCAGCAAAGCGAGCGTTTGGGGTGAGAGTGAAATTAACGAGATCAAGCAGAAGTGGGCAGAGTTTGAGGCGGCAAAGAGTGCGGCCTTCTCTGATGAAACAGGCCAATTTCAGGTCGATGATTATGACCACATGCCTTTCTGACCAAACGCCGCTTGATGAAAGCCGCCTCCAACTAGCGGCCTTCATCGCGCACCGACCACCGTTAGCCATCGCCAAATACCTAACGGAACACTACATCGCAGAACACAAAGCAACACACGGAGCGCGTTATGTCCAGCAATCCAACAACTCAATTAAACACCCCCAAAGCCATTCTATTCACGTTTGAAACCGCTGAGATAAACATCTGTAAAGCCATCGCCAAGCATTGGATGAAAATGTACACCTGCCATGAGATCGACCGTGGTTTACAAGTGGGCTTCCACTTCTTAACCGTTTGGAATCCGATTTTTACGCTGGAGAAGATTGAAGAGCGCTGCGCATTTCGTACTGACAAAGTGCGAAAGGGCGGTTATGCGTTTGACCTAGGTTCTCAATTGAACGTTGAGCTGTGTGTATACGAACTGGAAATGTTGCATGAAATGGTGAGTGCAGCGGTTGAAGTGCGTTTGAACCAATTCATGTTATTGGATCAAGGCACCATGGCCGATGTTATCGGGCCTTACCTAACTCAGTCATGGGCAAGCAGTGTGGCGGCTAAGCGATTAATGGAAAAGCTGGACGTGCTGAAAAACCTAGCGGGGTTGTTCGCTGGGCATTCTGCGTACCAATCAACGTGTATCAACGTGGCTCAAATGGAAGGCGTGGAATATGCAGCTTGATTTGATCAACACGCCAACGGCTGGTTGTATTGTATGGCGTGATGAACTGTTGGAAACCGTCTATGTAGACGATGCCAAATGGCTGCGCGGCAAGCTGGATGAACTGGACAACTCGCTAGGCTATGTCAAAGCCAATACGTGGTTGCGTAACCATATCGAGCGTTATCAATTGCTGGGCAAGATTTCTTTTATGCGTCCAACTGTGTCAGCAAATGCCGAGCGTATCGCCAAGCGCATGAACCAAGCCGCCGCAATGGATTGGTTGCGTTCAGTGGTTAAGCGCATGCACTTCTGTGACAAGCTGATCACCAGCTTAGACGGTGAAGAGTTAGCGAGCTGGGCGGAAGGCAAAAGCCACCGCTTTGAGATCGATCTAATGGAAATCTCACTAGAGCTAGGCGAAGAAAAAGCCCGTGAATTCGTGTGCATTGAAATGCGTGAAGTAGGCTATGCCTTTGACGGTGAAGACGACCCAGAGCGCATTGTCGGTATGGCGGCGCGCATGATCACGCCGGAGTGGTGGATACGTCTGGCCAAGAAGCAATGGACCGTCGTGGAAAACATCCTACGCGAGTGCGGCGAAGTGCACCGCGCGGGTTCTCCTTACGTGTCGTACTGGACGCTTAACAAATTCCGCAAACAGAAAGACGACAACCGCGCTTTTCTGGAAAGCATGGAAGCCACTAACGACCTTGGCCAAAGCTTTACGCTTGCCGAGTTGTCAGATAAAGGCGTTTCTAATCCTGTTAACCGCCGTCATGAACTAATGGTGCGCATTCGTGGCTGTGAAGAGCTGGCCACGGAAATGGAACACGTAGGCCTATTCCTTACCGCGACTTGCCCATCTAAGTATCACGCTGTGCATGGGTCGGGTCATCACAATAGCAAATTCCATAAAGCAGGTTGCCCAACGGTGCGAGAAGCCAATGCCTACTTGGTCAATACCTTTGCTTTGTTTCGTTCCTACTGTAAGCGTCATGGCATCTTGTTCTATGGCGTGCGAACGGTTGAGCCACACCACGACGGCACACCGCACTGGCACCTGATGCTGTTTATCAACAAAGATCAGCGTGATGCTTTAGTGGCGGCATTCACTGAGTATTTTTTGCGTGAAGATCGTGAAGAAAAAGGCGCGGAAGAAAACCGCGTCGAAATCGTGGATATGGATCCAGCTAAAGGCACGGCGTCTGGTTACATCGCTAAATACATTGCCAAAAACGTAGATGGTGAATACATCGATAGTGATATTGAAACAGGCCGCAGCGGTAAAGACACAGCCGAGCGCATCACCGCGTGGGCTCGTCGTCACCGCATACGCCAGTTTCAATTCGTGGGTGGTGTATCGGTTACGGTTTGGCGTGAACTGCGCCGCCTAAAGATCGACAACGCACCGGCTAGCTGTATCGACATTTACCACGCTGCTAACCGTGCCGACTGGAAACAATTCATGAACCTGATGGGCGGTCCATTCGCTGGCCGCAATCAAACCCTAAAAACTCACTACGTTGAAAACGAAGAAAACCAATACGGTGAAATCACAAAATCAATAAAAGGTGTTGAAACGCTGATCGATGTGGTGACAACGCGCCTGTATGAATGGACCGTGCAGCGCAAAGGGTCTGATCGTTTAAAGAGCGGCGAAGCCGTCTCTTCTTGGACTCGTGTCAATAACTGTACGGACTCGCAAATCCGTTGTGATTTCGAGAAACCCAAACCGGTAAAACCGCAATACAGTGGAGTGCCGGAAGAACGGCTAAGGGCATTTGCCGCCCATGCCCTAAATCCAGACATATTACCGGAGGTGGCCAATGGCTTTTCGCATCGAATGTCCGAATTGCAGTAGTAAAGCGATCATTTCAAACAGTAACGACGTAGCCGCGGGGATGCCTGGCATCTTTGTGAAGGACTTGTATTGCCGATGCACCAACGTCCAGACCTGCGGCGCAACCTTTGTGGTGAAAAGCAGCTTTAGCCACTACCTAAACCCACCGCAGGCGGGCGTGTATGAAATGGCCCGCGCACTGGTGGAACAGAAAGAAAAACAAATGAAGTTGGTGTGATTCGATCGAGCATATACAAGCCGGTCTATGTGGTACCTGCAGCATAGACCGAAACAGCTATGAGCGATCGCAGCATATACAAAAGTAACTATGGGAGCAGCTAAGGCGATGAGCTATCTAGGATCAAAAGCAGCAAGTGGGGCATTTCAGGCAATCATTGCCAACATGCCACCGCATGATACCTACATAGAAACCCATCTAGGCAGCGGAGCAATTATGCGCCGCAAGCCAAAGGCGGCTAGAAGCATTGGTATTGATATCGATGAAAGCGCCTTGGCTTTGAACAGCTACGAAAGTACCGAGCTGCATTGTGGTGATGCCGTTGAATTCTTGCAGGGGTTCGATTTTTCAAGCGCTGGGCGAGTTCTAATTTACTCTGACCCGCCGTATGTGCTGTCCACCAGAACATCAAGAAACCGATACAAGCACGAATACACAGATGCAGACCATGTACGCCTATTGGATACCCTGAAAGCGTGCGCAGAAAAAGGCGCAATGGCTATGGTGTCCGGTTACCCATCGAAATTGTATGAACGCCTGCTGGACTGGCGAAACATTGAGTTTCAAGTCATGACGCGGGGCGGTGTAAGAACTGAAAAGCTTTGGTTTAGCTTTGAAGCGCAAAAGGTCAGCTGGGCAACCTACGCCGGTGAAAACTTCACTGATCGTCAACGCATCAAACGAAAGGCTGAAAGCTGGGCGCGTAGATACGAGGCACTACCAGAAATGGAGCGCATCGCCATTTTAAGCGAAATCCTAAAACGAGAGTCAGCAGCATAGTCGAAGCGCACTATGTGGTACCAACTGCAGCACAGTCGGGAATGACTATGTGGTACCAACTGCAGCACAGTCAAAAATGACTATGTTGGCCACGATAGACGAAGGCAACTATGCCAGATGGAGTTATCGAGTATAGACAGCGTGATCTATGAGCGATCGCACGTAATGAAGATTTGAGGTGTGACATGTCACAAAAGAAAAAATCAGCGGAAGCAATCAGAAAGCAAAAGCAACGCGAGCGCGAAGCGGAAAAGTACGCCGCTATGGATATCAAAACAGTATCGGCGCAGCTATCCAGCAACGAACGCAAGCAACTGGACGAAATCCGCCACTTTCACGGTGGGTACGACGTCAGCGAATGCCTAGCCACACTGATCCGCCGCGCACACCAGAACATGCAGGAAGTCAAAGCCAACATCGAACCGTGCGAATTCTGCGGCGAGACATGGCCCAACACCTGCGAAGGAAAATTCAAAGGCCGTGGGGAATGCTTCCTCACACACAAAAAGCGCGCATTAGCGCTGTAGAACGAAAAAGCGCCCTAGTTGGGCGCTTTGCTTATTTTGACCAGTATATATTTATGAATTCATCAACATCTTTATCTAAGTTATGCGATAGAATCTGATTAGTGCAGGAATTAACAATTGTCAGGGAATCATTGTTATCTATGGTACTTTCAAGGAAGTTCATTATTTCGGATAGGTTCTTGTCTGAACTTAAATACCAAAAAGATTCCTGCACACGAACACTATGACCTAAATAGCTAATCGATTTTGATAACTCTTCGTAGCTCTTTTCAGGGCCATTAAGGTCGTATGATATAAAATAGTTATTAGCCATTGCGCTTCCTCAATTTCTCATATTCTTTGTAAAGACCTGTCTTAACTCTAATCGCCTTTGAGTCATTTTCATATTTAAGAAATTTGCATTTTTCGGGGGTTGGGCCATAGTGCATCATTTCTAAGTCAAACTGATCGCTGTTGTCTTTTATGAAAAAACCGTGCTTTTTAAAAAAAGGAACCGTATCACTATGTGTCTCTAGTGTGATATCGCTATCTCCTGCAAGAGATGTTGTTATTTGCTTTAGAAGAGTGGAACCATAGCCTTTTCGTTGATGTTCCTTTGGGACAGATAGTATATGAAGATATGGAGCACCTAGTTTACCATCAAATTTTTTTATCAGAAGCGCTAAGGCTAAGATGGCTTCATTGTTCACTAGAGCAAACATTTGTCCTGCGCCTGTTTTAAGGTAAATCATACAGTCAGAAAAAAACTCAGGACTATTTTTCTCTCCGTAAACTTCACCTAGTGGTTCAGCTGCCATGTAGGCTATTTCCATTAACTTTGACTCTGAAAAGTCACGTGCTTTAATTTCTACGATATTCATATATTCTTAATCCAATACTTCTCGGTCATAATCACCAGCGGGTGACCGCTATCCCTTAGCTCTATGGCTTTTTGAATCTTGCGACCATAGCTGGTCGAAATCCAGTCAGGTGACACCTGAGTACCAATAATCAAACAATCTATTGATTTGGATACATCCTTTTTCGTGGTGGCACCCAATGCTTGGGCAATGGCTTCTACTTCCTTACGGCTTCCTTTATCAAAGGTGCCAGTAAAGCAAATCCGCAGACCATCGTGGTTAAAGTCTTCCGGTTCAACGGCTACAAAGTGAAGCGGGTGCACGTCAGTACTGCCCGTTTGCATAAACTGGCTACCGGTGATCTGCTTGAAAAGCTCCAAAAGTTCAGCCGCCTCTTTTGTTGTCATTTCTCTATCTAAAAAGGGGAGCAGGGCTTCACTAATAATATTGATTGGGTAAATTTCGAAAAGCTCAGGTCGATTGCCAAGCCATTCCATTAGGTAGTCTAGCTCCTCTTCCTTAAGGAGGTCGTCAGCGGCAATACCACTGACAATACCTAGACATTCATTGACTAGATCGGTGTCTTTTTCGTGAGTGACGACTTTGAACTCTATGATGTCACTGATCAAAGCGGTTAGGTCTTCCATCTCGTCGGCATCGATCTTGCCGTCTTTTAGTATGTCGGTTACCAGGTCGAGTAGGTCAATACAGTCAGGATCATCGCGTAAGTGCTTTTGTGATCTTAACCATGTATCTAGGAAAAGGAATTCGGCTTCACTTAATTGCTGATCTGCAACCAAGCCTTGTAGGATGCCGTTAAGAGAGTAAACGGCTTTGCGTTTGTTGTTGGCTAAATGAAAATTAGTAGCGGTGCTATTTTGCATACATCCTCCTTAATGTTAAGGAGGACTATACGCGCTAAGCCTTAAAAATAAAATTGTGACATGTCACGCCTGCTTACCATTCACCAACCAACGTGGCTCTTTAAACTCAATGCGGCCGCGCTGTGGCAACACATCGTTTAGCTCTTCCCAGATCGCTTGCATCGGTAGCACTTCGGAATCGTAGTAAACCTCGCGGACATTCTGCAGGTTGCCATGGCCTGCGGCATTCACTGGCATGATCGATGCCAACGCCGCCGGTACACGGTGCAAGTTCAAAATGTCCTGCTGGGTCACTTCTTTGATCTTGTCGTATTCGTCCTTGTTACCATAGTCACCAACGGGGATCAGCTGAATGCGGTCCTTAGTGATACCAGGTTTACCACCCACCATCGACGACATATTTAGATACATGCTGCGGTAGTTGCCTGGTCCCTTAGTGTTGGCAATGGCCTCTTCGATGTCAGCCGCTTCGCCATCATCCAAATCAAACGTGACAAAAATGTAGCCAGCGTGGGCGCCGTTTTGGTAATAGCGACGGCGAAACAGTGTGGCCGCTTCCCCCAATAGAATGGATTGCACACCCGCGAAATAATCCGGCACACCGTAAATACTTTGGCGTACATCTGTGCCTTTTAGATGAATGATGTCCTGTGCGGCGTATTCCGTCATGGTGCCTTTGTTATCCAGCAACCAGTAATTGTTATCCGTGCCTACGCGCATATTGATGGCGGGTAAACGAACATAACGATTCACACCACCAAGCCCGTTGCGGATCGCTAAGAAGTAAGCGTTTTCAAAGACAAGATAATCTTGAAACGCCGCGCGGATTTCCTTTCTATCGATTAGTGGGTTTTCTTTCCAGTTGGCCAGCAGCTGATTGCGCTTGAATGCCAGCGCGCTGGCGTGGGTACCATTAGCGGACAGCACTTTGGATAGACCGGATAGACTGACAGGCGGGATGTAATACAGCGAGTTATAGTCCGCAAAAATCCCCAGATAGTCAGTAATGCCGCCACTTAGCGCCGGTTCTGGATCGCCAAAACTAAACGCCCGCGCCTTAGCTGGCTGGGTAGTAGCGGGTAGGGTTTCCTCTACACGGTTGAACTCACCTTCGATGGTGGCGGGTAAGCGTTGACGTGGTTTAGTGTTCATGGTTCGGTATCCTCTAGCCAATGGCTAAGCGTGTTTTGCCGCGCTGTGTTTCGGCTTTCTTCGATTTGGTGAATTGGAGTTCGGCTTTCATGGCGTGGAAGATCGCCCATGCAATATCTGCGTGGCCAACTTTGCCAGTGCGTGCGGCGCCGTAAGTGAGCGTCCCGCCGTGGGTTGTGATTTGCTTGATCAGCATTAAAGACTGTGTCGCTTCTTTATTGCCAATATCGTATTCAAAGCGTCCGCCATCGATCAGGCGTTTTGCTCGGGTAACGAGGTCTGTCTTCTCGGCTGGGTTATAGGTGATTGGCACCAAGTGGCTAAGCTGCAAGTCTAAACAGCATTGGTACGTGTCCCAACCAATGCCGGTGGTATCAATACCACACCATGCCACGTTGTAACGTGAATAAGCCTCTTTGATGCGCTCGGCTTGGTACACCGACGTAACGCCTTTGAATTGTTGGGTTTCGATCACACGCCACTTTTCACCCGCATGCAGTGGGATCAGTAGTACAACCAATGCCGCGTTATCTCGCACACGGCTAGGATCGTAACCAATCGCAACAGGGCGGTTGCCCACTGGCGATGTGCTATCAAAATCAACATCGGTCCATGCGCTGTACGCATCCACCATACATTTCTGCAGCGTGGTGAATGGGAATACCGAATCGTTATCGTCAATGAATTTACAGCCAAACAAGTTGGCGTAGTCTTCCTTGCTGTACTCGGCTTTAAGCTCGGCAATATCGAACAGGGTACAACCGGCTTTCTCGGCATCTTCCACCGTGACCAGATGACGCCATATTTTGTCGCCACCCAGTGAGCCTTTTTTAAGCGTCTTATCTGATAGATCGATTTCGACTTTCTGCGCCTTGGATCGGCCTTTGTTGAATTTCTCACCAGACCAATGCTCATACGCTGGGTGCTGCAAGCTGGATGGCGTAGAGAAATAGGTACGACGCCATTTCTTATGGGCTGCCATACCGGATGCGACTTTTTGCAATTTCTCATAACCATGGATCCAAAACACTTCATCGATGTAAAGGTGTCCATGGTAACTCTGTGCAGTGCTGGCGTTAGTGGATAAGAAATACAGTGTGGCCCATGTTTTACCGTCCTTAGTCAGCTCGATAAAGTCTTGGCCTTTCAGCTCAATTTCAAATGTATTGCGAGCGAATGCCTGAATGTAAGCCTTGAATACTCGTGCCTGATCTTTCGATGCCGATAGGAATATTTGGTTTTCACCGTTCTTACAGGCGTCTTCAAATGCTTCCCACGCAAAGTAATAGGTCGCACCAATCTGGCGGCTTTTCAGAATGAAGCGGTTACGACGTAGGTCTGGGTCGTGGGCGACTGATCGCCACAGCTTTTGATAGTCGAATAGGTTTTCGTGGGCCCATTCGTCAAACTTGGATAGATCAATCTCACTGATATCGTTTTTAGGTTTCGCTTTGCGGCCTTTATTATTGCGGCGGTTTGCTCGGCTTTGGGCACCGGCTACCGCGTCGGGTCGGCCTTCTTTCAGTGCTTGGGCTTCGGCCATGACTTTTTCAGCTTTGGCCAAGTCCTGCTTGAGCGAGCCAAACGCCTTACATAGTGATTCCAGTTCTTTTAACTCTGCTGGGGTTTTGTTCTCTCTATTAGATAGCGTGGCAATGCGGCGGCTAATTTCAATCTCAGCCGTGTCGTATGCTCGCAGTTCTTTCCAGTTAAATTTCTCTATCCAGTTGAATACAGTGCGCTCACTGACATTTAAGCGTGCGGAAATCTCCGAGGGTTTGTGTGCCTGGATAAATAATAAACGTGCATAGTCGATCGTTTCTTGAGAATGTGCCATGAGCCCATCTTAACGACCCACCAAACACCAAATAACTCTAATAATTACAATTAGTTGCGAATGTTTAAAAATCGCAATTCTAAACAATTCACCTGCTTGAGAGCGCCCACCTAGCCGCATATCGTTTAACCACTTAATGACGAATTCAACGGTACAGGTGTTCAAAAATGGCGAAAGAATCAGGCTGGTTTAAGGTCGCAACAGCAGGTAGCACGGTAGATGATCGAGAGATTAAAACCGAGTGGCTGCAGGACATGGCCGAAACCTACGACACGGACGAATACACTGCCAGCATCTTTCAAGACCATATTTCTTGGATTGGTAACTACGGTCGCGTGACGAAAGTCAAAACCGAAACAGATACCAAAGACCGCCTATGCCTATTTGTGAAAGTCGAGCCAAACAAGCGCTTGATTGAACTTAACAAAGAAGGCCAAAAGCTATTCACCAGCATTCAAGTGACAGAAAACTTTGCTGGTACGGGTAAAGCCTACTTAACACACCTAGCCATCACCGACACGCCAGCCAGCCTTGGCACTGACCGCCTAGAGTTCAGCGCAGGTAACGAAACCAAAAAGCTATTCGCTCAAGGCGAAGCGGTCACCATCGAATTCAATACATTTTCAGACGAAGAACTGGCCGCAGAAGTAGAAAAGCGCCCAGGCTTTTTCAAACGCTTTTTTAGCACTAACTCCCCAGAGCAGGAAAACGACATGAGCAACGCAGCACTAGAAAAACTGCAAACGCAATTCACTCAGCTGAGTGAGCAAGTTGCAGCGCTATCAGGCACTAAGGGCGATGAAGAAACGCCGCCTGATAGCACTGACTATTCACAGAAAATTGAAGAGCTACAAGGCCAAATCGAAGCGCTGAAAAAAGAAAACGGCGAATACAAAACGCAGGTAGAGGGCGTTGATCAGTTGCAGAAAGACTTTGCCAAGCTGCAAAGCGACTTCAACGAAGCGCTGAAAGATGCCGGTACGCCACCGCCGAAAAGCAAGGGCGAAAGCCAAGATACAGAATTCGATCTGTTCTAAAACGCAGCGTCTGGGGAGCCGCTAAAACACGAATTTAACAGGATGGGAAACTAGATGAATTTATCCGCAACAGGTCGTATTCGCTTAAACGGTTACATGAACCGTTTGCACGAAAAGGCAGGCGTTAAGCAGGGTGAGCAATTTGAAGTCACGCCAGCAGCAGTACAAAAGCTATTTCTAAAAGCCGTAGAGGATGGCTTGCCATTCCTTGGCAAGATCAATGGCAACGTGATGGTGACAGAGCAGGTTGGTAAAAAACTTGGCCTATTTGTCACGGGCTTGATCGCTGGTCGTACTGATACCAGTGCAAATGGTGAACGTGCTGCGCGCAGCTTGCATGGTCTAGACGAACATGGGTTTCACTTGCGTCAGACCAATGCTGACGTGGCATTAAAGTACGGCATCGTTGATCAGTGGAAGCATGTTGATGAAGGCAAGTTTGCTGAAATGTATGCATCGGCTTGTCGTATGGCGATTGCCAATGACCGCTTGCGTATTGGTTGGTACGGCACATCGATTGCCGCAACCACTGACCCAGTGGCAAACCCAATGGGCCAAGACGTAAACAAAGGTTGGTTCCAGAAAATCCGCGAAGAGTCAGCAGAGCAGATCGACGATGGTGCAATCACTGTTGGTGCGGGTGGTGATTACGCCAACCTTGATGCGCTAGTGCGTGCCATGAAAGACAGTATCGATCCGATTTTCCGTAATGATCCGCGCTTGCGTGTGTTCGTCGGTAGTAACTTGATCAGCCTAGCTGAAAACAAGTTTTACGAAGCGGGTGGAGAGAAGCCAAGCGAGAAACGCCATTTGGATGGTGGTCGACTGCTGGATACCTACGGCGGTTTGCGTGCTGAGACGCCGCCGTTCTTCCCAGAGAACGCCATCATGATCACGTTCTACGAGAACCTTTCTATTTATCGTCAAGAAGGCTCATGGCGTCGTCACATCATCGACAACCCGAAGAAAGACCAAGTCGAAGATTTCAACTCATTCAACGAAGACTATGTCGTCGAAGAGTACCGCGCAGTGTTCGCGGCCACCAACGTGACGGAATACGTTGCACCTTAGGTAGGAACTGATCAAAGGCTTACCAAAGAATACTTGGCCTAGCTGAGTGTTCTTGAATAAGCCAACGGGGGAATCCATCACATGAGCGTAATCCAACAACGCCGCGCGGCAAAGCTGGCGGCGAAAAAGAAGCAAGCAGAACAACAGCAAGCCGCTGCTAAAAAGCACGCGGAACAGACCAAAGCAGAAGCCAGTGCAGCACCGGCTAAAAAGCCATCCAAGCTACGCCAGAAAATGGCTAAAGCAACGGACCAGCAAATCAAAGACCTAGACCACAAAGTCGATGGTTTGGAAGGTCAAGTGGACGACATGGACCACGACCTAACTGAAACGCAAGGCAAAGTTGATCAGCTAGATGATCAAGTGAGTGATCTAGATGGCTCAATTGATGAACTAAAAGACGAAGTTAGTGAACTGGATAACCGTGTCACTTCACATGATGACGACATCAGCGAACTACGCGCACGCCTAGACAGCGAAGAAGGCACCGGCAACCCAGAGCTAGAAGAAGCCAAAGAAACCGTGGCCAAGTGCATTGAAGAAACACGCACTATCGAAGACATCGCAGACCGCGCACCGGTAAAAGCCGAAGCCGTCAAACGCCTAGAAGCGTTCGTGATGAAGTACATCGAAAGCGCAGCGGCTTACCCAAATATTGCCGCCGTCTGGTTCATGATCTGGCTATTTGATCTAGCTGACATCCCACGCGCGGTGAATGTAGGTTTGTACCTGGCAAAGCAAGGCATTCACAAAATGCCAACGCGCTTTAACTCAACCATTTACACCTACATTTGCGACAACGTCTATGACTGGGCCAAGGCTGAATTGGAAGCGGAACGCTCCGCTGGTCCATACCTGCAGCAAGTGGTCGAGGCCATGGAGGCGCAAGGCTGGGAAGTGCCAATTGTCGTGCGGGGCAAGATGCACGCCATGTTGGGTAAGCACCTTGAAGCGCTTACGGAATATAAAGCCGCGCTTGATGAGTATGAAACCGCTATGTCGATCAATGATCGTGCAGGGGTGAAAAAGCGCATCGATGCGATGAAAGCAAAGCTAAACATCAAAGATTAACCAGCTCCCCAAGCGACACAGGCAACGGCTGAGGCGTAGTCGTCATGGCAATGACCATAAGCCGATTGCCCTGTGTTTTAACAAATAGGAGAGAACGCCCATGAGTTTAAACGGCATTACAGGCAACACGACCAGTACCGAGATTATCGTGAATGCCCATGCGTTCTTTCCTGATATCGAAGTGCAGGCGTTTATCGACATCTACCGTCTGCCAAGCGAATACAAAGAAGTAACGCTGGTGCAAGAGCTGAAAACAGCCATGTACCAAATCAACGAAGAGCTGATCGACTACGTGTTGATCCTGCAAAGCGTTGACCAAGTGGCAACACTGGAAGAACACAACGAAACCCTAAGCCACGCCTACAAAACAGCGGTGATGGGTAAGGCGCGTTCTGGCCTGATCAAGTATTTCGAGACAGCTAATCGTAAAGCTGCGGCTGAGATCCAAGGCGAGCGCGGCGAAGTGATCAAGGACGTTTGGACCGAAGCGGCACACGCGGCCATTGACCAGGTTAGCAAAGGACTAATGGACGCAGCAGCAAAGCTAGGCGCACTGGGTAAGCGTCACCACGCCAACGGCTTTAGGGCATCGACCATATGAAAAAGTTTGGCCAGCTCACCATGTTTTTACGTGACAGCGGAATGATCCAAACCAACAAGATGGATCAGTGGGTGGAAAACATCCAACTGCGTGGCAGCGGCAAGTACGACGGCACCAATGTGCTGCTGTACACCCAGCAATACCGAGCGGTGTTCTCTATCGAACACTACGCCTACAAACGGTATCCGGTAGAGCAGTTATTCGCTCAGTTGGTGACATGGTTGGGCGAAAACGACGACCGTAGCGAACTGGACGACCCAGACCTAAACATCGATGTGGATGTACTGGACAACGAAACCGCAGACATCGAAATCACGCTGCAGTTTGAAGAAGACGTTTACATCATAGAAGCCGAGGGCGGCAACATCACCATGAGCGGCAGAACATGGGGATTAGCGGACCCAGCCTACGACATCGCAGAAAACGCACAGGTCGTAAATGGCGAGTAGCGGTTTAAGCGCTTTTTGGAAAGGTGAAGGCGCACTGGCAGCGGAATTGAAACTGCTGACGTTGCCAAGAGAGCGACGCAAACGCGCACTGGGGCAGGTTGGCCGAGAAGTCAAAAAGCAAGCCAGAAAGAATGTGCGCAACCAAGCCAACGTGCGAGGTCAGCGATTTGCTGATCGGAAAAAGAAAAGAACCAAGCAAGGCCAAATGCTAAGCGGCTTTGTGAAAGGGAGAAACATTCGCCAACGATCAAAAGAAATGTCCGTCACCGTGGATTTTAGAAACCAAGTGATGGGCAAGATGGCGGCGGCTCACCAAGAAGGCCAAAAAATGCAAATGCGGGCGCGGCCAATGACCGCCCAGCAAGTGAACGAATGGAAAAACGAACCGGCCACCATGGCCCAAGCGCGGGAAATCCTGCGCCTAGGTTGGAGCGGTTCACGTCGAAAAGACGGCAAGCGGAAAAAGATCAGTCGCAGATACATCACTGAGAACCTAACGAAATATGAGGCGCTTGGTTTGCTGTATGAGCTGAAGGGGAGAAAGGCAGGAAAGAAAGCGTGGTCAGTGGATTTACCAGCCCGCGAGTTCTTCCCAAATGACGCCCAATGGGTAAAGCAGATGGCCTTCGAGGTCATCACCAAAGAGATAAATAGAGGCTAATCATGGCATTAGGCAAGGTAAGTGTAGAAGCGGTGGACTCGGGTAGCGGTGGCTTTACAGAGCCAGAACGCCAGCTGATTTTCATTGGTACTGCGACAGCAAACAAGGGCACGGTGCAATACATCGACCAAACCAGTGATTTGGACGAAGTATTAGGCGCCGATGATAGCTCGCTAAAAACCATGGTCAATTTGGCCGGTTTAAATGCGGGTACCAACTGGACCTGTGTGGCCATCGTATTGGCGGATGGTCAAACGTGGTCGGAAGCATTCAACAATGCCATGGACATTAACATCGTCTGTGAAGGCGTGGTGGTGTGTGATGCGCTACCGGATCAAGCATCCGTGAATGATCTGATCATCGCCGTTGCCAATGCTGAAAACGAATACGCACGAAACATTTTTATTATGGGCCGCTGCGCTCCACTGGGTGAGCTCGAAACATGGGCGCAGTTCATTGCGCGTTTTGATGCCATGCAAGACGGTATCGCAGCAGATGGTGTCATGTTGGTGCCAGATGTATGGGACGGCTGGCTAGGTGTGCTGGCGGGTCGCCTATGTCACGAATCACAATCCATCGCAGATACACCAATGCGCGTGGCGTCTGGCTCTATCGTGGGCTTTGTTTCGCTGCCAGAAGACGCAGACGGTGTGCAATTCAACATGTCGCACGCCAAAGCATTAAACGACGCGCGTGGTTCAGTGCCACAAATCTACGCAGATTACGACGGCATCTACTGCAGTGACGGTATGACGCTCGCAGCAGAGGGCAGTGACTTTGCCGTGATTGAAAACCTGCGCGTGGTGAACAGCGTGAAGCGCAAAGTGCGCATTCTAGCAATCAAAAAGGTCGGTAACCGCCAGCTAAACAGCACCGCTGCGTCAATTTTATCGCACCAAACCTACTTTATGCGTCCGTTGATCAACATGTCCAAATCGTTTGTTTTGGGTGGCGTGCAAATGCCTGGTGACGTTAAGCCGCCGCAAGACGGTGATGTGACCATCACTTGGTTAACTCGCACAGAAGTGGCAATCGGCATCATTGTGCGTCCATTCAACTGCCCGAAATCCATCAAGGCTTACGTGGCTCTTAACTTAACTGGAGACTGATCATGACTCAGCATATTTCGGGTGCAGATGTATATGTAACTGTCGGTACTACGCTGGTGAAGATCAACCAGTTTACCGTTTCGATTGAAGACGGAATGAGCGCAACCACCACGCAAGGCGTGACAAATGGTTACGTGGGAGGTGCTACCACAGCTAGCGGTGAAATCCGTGTGGATACCGAAAACTTTAAGCTGATTGTTGCTGAGGCTAAATCTGCTGGATCGTTCCAGCGCTTAGAGCCGTTCGACATTATTGGTCTAGGTAAAACGGTAGACCAAGAGCTTAAAGTAGCGGTATTCGGCTGCAAACTTACTGTTTCTAGTCTGCTGGATGCTAATGGCGAGGGTGGCTCAAAACTAGAGCACACCATTCCTTACCAAGTAACGGATTCTAAGTTTATCGAGATCGACGGTGTGCCGTATCTGGATCAAGACCGACTAACCGAGCTAGGACTGTAAGTCATGAAATCACTCTTTCTAATGGCATTTGACTTAGTGCTGAAACATGAAGGTGGGTTCGTAAATGACCCGCGTGACCCAGGTGGAAAAACTCGATTTGGCATTTCAGATCGCCGCGATGGTGTTGTTGATGGCATGGCGGATTTGGATGCAGACGGAAAGGGTGATGTGGCTATCGAGAACCTAACTAAAGAGCAAGCTGGTGCGATTTATAAAGAATCGTACTGGAATGCCTGCAAGTGTGACAACTTGCCAGCATCTGTGGCCATCGCTCTATTTGATAGTGCTGTGAACTGCGGCAACCGCCAAGCGGTGCGATTTCTACAGCGTGCTATTCGCGTGGTGGATGATGGTGTCATTGGTCCGGTGACCATTGCCAAAGCCAATGATGTAGATGCGTGTGATGTCGTGGTCAAGATGATGGCAGAACGCCAAGCGCATTACGCGGCGTTATCAACTTGGAAGGTTTACGGTCGCGGCTGGACACGTCGAGTGATCGATGTTGCACACGTATCGATGATGCAGGAGGTGGCGTGATGTTGTCAGCTATTGGAACCATTTTAAGTGGCTTAACTAAGCCACTATCGGACGCTTACTCAGCGTACACCGCCCGCAAAGCGGCAAAGGACACTGCAGAAGCCAAAATCAAGATGGCCAAGCAAGCGGGCGACTTTAACATCCAGCTAAGCAATGCCGAGTGGGAAGCGATCAGCAAACGCAATGAGTCAGGCACTTGGAAAGACGAATACGTCACGCTGATTATCACCAGTCCGTTTGTGCTGTTGTTCCTATCAGCGGTGGCCAGTGCTTGGACGGGTGACACTCGTTTTATCGACTCGGCTAATGCAGGGATTCAGGCGCTTAAAGGGCTAGGCGTGGATTTAGGGGATTTGATGGCCGTTGTGGTATTCGCCGCAGTCGGATTAAAGAGCATCGGAGCAATTAAAAAGTAGGGCACATGGAACAGACCAACGTAACGGCTAACTACTGGGTGTCGATCTTTACATTTTTAACCGGATTGTCAGTCAACGAGTGGGTAGCGGTTGGTGGTCTGGTAATCGGTATCGCGACATTTTTAACGAATTTTTGGTTTAAGAGCCAGCACCTAAAGCTGGCTAAACAGCAAGTGGAAACAGCAGGGGAAAACACATGACAGTAATCGTTTTGGGTATCGGCGCATCTGAGTTCACATTCAAGGTTGCTAACGCTGATTACAACAAATTTGTAGACACCATGGCAGGGGGTAAGCCAACGCAAGCAGGGTTTAACCTGCTGACCAAAACCGTTGTGCAAGAGCAGCGCGCATCACTGCTTGAAGTGATTGCAGATGAAGAGCGTCAACCAAAAGCACTGGTGGTGATGAACCTAGTCGGTGAAATCTCAGAGGAGATGGGGCAGGGGTTACCGGAAGTGGTAAAGCTGCAGAAGAGCACCGCGACTTCTGCCGACGAAACAGCATAGAGCAACTGGTCACATTGCGCATGAAGCATCTGCCTCATGCGCAAGATGACGCCGAATCATGGGGCCGTGCCCTATGGCTCGAAGAAAGGCAGCTAGAACTACAAACCGCCGCCGTAACGAACGGCATATCAAAAGCATTTGCTGGTAGATAAATGATATGAAGCAACTGGATAAATTGATGCTCACTATCGGCCTGTTGGATAAGGTCACTAAGCCTATGCGCGGTATTCAGCGCACTATTCAACAGGTGACTAGCCAATCACGCAAAGCCTTTGAAAGCACGGCTGCGGGTGTTACAGCGCTGATCGGTGCCGCTGGTACCTTTATGGCCACGGTCAATCCTGCGAATGATTTAAATAATGCATTGCGGGAAGTGTCGTCGCTCGATGTGGCTGACGACACCATGAAAAAGCTCAATGAGGCGGGGCTTCAATACTCTATCGAGTTTGGGGATAGCGCATCCAACTATGTGCGCTCGGCCTATGACATCCAATCCGCTATTGCGGGTTTAACGGGCGACGACTTGCCACGCTTTACAACGGCTGCGGGTACATTGGCCAAGGCAACAAAAGCCAGCGTGGGTGATATCACATCTTATGTCGGTACTATGTACGGCATTTTCCAAAAGCAAGCAGACCAAATGGGCAAGGGCGAGTGGGTAGAACAGCTCGCGGGTAAAACGGCTGCAGCGGTGCAGATGTTTAAAACCACGGGTCCAGAAATGGCGAGTGCGTTTGAGTCACTAGGTGCCGGTGCGCAAACCATGGGCGTTAGTCTACAAGAGCAGATGGCTGTGCTTGGCTCGCTTCAAGCGACCATGAGCGGTTCAGAAGCAGGTACAAAATACGGCGCCTTCCTAGAGGGGCTAGCAGGTGCCCAGAGTGATCTGGGGCTCAACTTCAACGATTCAAGCGGTAACCTACTGCCAGTTGTCGACATCCTGCAAATGATCCAAGGCCAAATGAAAGGCATGAACGCTTTGGAGGCGCAAGAATTCTTATCGGGTGCGTTTGATGGTGAAGCGGTCGGCTTCATTCAGTTGATGTCTCAGAACATTGGCAAGCTAGGTGGCGATATTGCCAAACTAGGCGAACAAACGGGCATGCAAAAAGCCACGGAAATGGCGAATAAGATGAAAGACCCATGGGCGCAAATTGCGTCGGGGATTCAGGCGGTATTTATTGCCGTAACACAAAAAGCCTTACCAGCGATTGAACCATTTATCGCCTATTTGGTGGGCGTCACTAGCATGATGGTTGCCTGGACAAACGAATACCCAGAACTTACAAAATGGATCGCCTTGGCGGGGGCCGCGTTGATCGGCCTAATCGCCGTGGGCGGTGCGTTATCGTTGGCCATCGGTCTGGCTCGCTATTCAATGGTAGGCATGATGGTAGTTACCAAGTTGTGGCAAGCACGAACCATTGCGGTCACGGCGGCTATCTGGCTAAAAACCGCAGCCCTCTGGGCAATGCGCACCGCCATGCTCGCATTCATTCTTTACGGTCCAGCGGTTGCGGCATTCTTTGGCATCCTTAAAACATCGATCCTTACATCACTGCCAGCCATTTGGGCATTCACCGCTGCATTACTGGCCAACCCATTAACGTGGATCGTGGTGGGTATCGTCGCGGTAGTCGCGGCAATCGCTGGCTTGATCATCTACTGGGACGAAGTCACCGCCGCCGTAAACAAAGGCTGGTCATGGCTTAAAAACCTATTTGAAAACAATGCATGGATGAAATTCATCTTCGCGCCTATCTATCTCGGCATCAAAGCAGTAGACGCAGTAATCAGTGCATTCCAGAAGATCCAAGACTGGTGGCAATCATTTAAAACGTGGTTCGCCAATACATCCTTTACGCCTGATTGGAACCTAGGCGGCGAACTGATCGACGGTCTGCTGCAGAAGTGGCAGGGCGTTAAAGGCTGGTTTGCCTCGCTAACACTGGTGCCAAACTGGAACCTAGGCGGCGAATTGGTCGGCGGCCTGTTGCAGAAATGGCAAGGCGTTAAAAACTGGTTTGCCTCGCTAACACTGGTACCCAACTGGAACCTAGGCGGCGAACTGATCGACAGCCTAATGCAGAAATGGCAAGGCGTTAAAAACTGGTTTGCCTCGCTAACACTGGTACCCAACTGGAACCTAGGCGGCGAACTGATCGACGGCCTAATGCAGAAATGGCAGGGCGTTAAAAACTGGTTTGCCTCGCTAACACTGGTACCCAAATGGAACCTAGGCGGCGAATTGATCGACGGCCTGATGCAGAAATGGCAGGGCGTTAAAAACTGGTTTGCCTCGCTAACACTGGTACCAAACTGGAGCCTAGGCGGCGAACTGATCGACGGCCTAATGCAGAAATGGCAAGGCGTTAAAAACTGGTTTGCCTCACTAACACTAGCCCTCAACTGGAACCTAGGCGGCGAATTAGTAGACGGCCTGATGCAGAAATGGCAGGGCGTTAAAAACTGGTTTGCCTCGCTAACACTGGTACCCAACTGGAACCTAGGCAGCGAATTGGTCGACGGCCTGATGCAGAAATGGCAGGGCGTTAAAAACTGGTTTGCCTCGCTAACACTGGTACCCAAATGGAACCTAGGCGGCGAACTGATCGACGGCCTGATGCAGAAATGGCAGGGCGTTAAAAACTGGTTTGCCTCGCTAGCACTGGTGCCAAACTGGAACCTAGGCGGCGAACTGATCGACGGCCTGCTGCAGAAATGGCAGGGCGTTAAAAACTGGTTTGCCTCGCTAACTCTGGCACCAAACTGGAACCTAGGTGGCGAATTGATCGACAGTCTAATGCAGAAATGGCAGGGCGTTAAAAACTGGTTTGCCTCGCTAACTCTGGCACCCAACTGGAACCTAGGTGTTGAATTGATCGACGGGCTAATGCAGAAATGGCAGGGCGTTAAAAACTGGTTTGCCTCACTAACACTGGTACCCAACTGGAACCTAGGCGGCGAACTGATCGACGGAGTGAAACAGAAATGGGGTGACTTCCAGGTATGGATTGACTCACTGGTACTTATGCCGCAGTGGGATTTGTCTCTGGATGCATTCGAGTCGATCAAGCAATGGTGGTCTGGTTTCAAAACATGGCTATCTGACCTTAATCCATTATCGGCGTTGGGTGATGCATCTGACTGGATGCAAAGCAAGTTGTCATGGTTGCCAGGTATCGACGCCCCAGAGGCTAAAGTCGCTGAAACCGTTGTCGAGCAAAACGCGGCACTAGGTGGTTTGGCATTACCGGGTTCGGAGCCAACGCAAACCGAAAAAGAAGGCGGCTTGATGCAAAGTATCAGCAACATGTGGGGTGGCAATTCACGCACAACCCATGTGGAGAAAATCGAAGTACACAACCACGGCACGGGCGTGCGCGGTGATGAACTGGCTTACGAAATGGAAATGGCGGCGGGCTAAGTATGGCGAGTATTGATTTACTGGTTTTAGAAGATGATTTGGTGCTGTCTGGTATTGGTGAGCCGGATTTAACCGCATCCGCTGACTGTGTCGCGCAGGACATCTGCCACATGATTCGTGAAAAAGGTCATGCAGTAGATCTAGTTGGTGAGCGCAGTCAGGTGCGCGTGGCCACCAAATGCAAGTCGATCCAATTAGAGATTGAAGAGGACCTGCGCATTATCCCAGGTACTGCGCGCGTGCGTTTGGAAGGTGAAGACCTGATCTGTGAAGCCAGAACCATTGATAACGAAAAAATCACGGTGCGCGTATGAGTGAATTTGAAAAGATCCTAAATGACTCGGGTGTGCCAACCACAGAAGAAGGCATGGTAGCCGAATTTCAGCAGACGCTAACGGACGCTGGTTCGCAGATCAGCAATGACTCGGCTTATTCACCGTTTTGGCGAATCTGCCGCCAGTTGGTGATCAAGCCAACCATGTGGCTGATCCAAGAGCTATTGATAAAGCGCGTCATGCCGCAGTTCTTCTTAAAAACAGTCGGTGAAACATGGATTGAACTGTGGGGCGATAGTTACGGCGTCACCCGTAAAGCGGCCGCCATCACTCAGGGGCGAGTGCTGTTTAGTCGTGAAGATGCCAGCGCTGAGCAAACCATAAAGGCCGGAACCAAAGTATGGACCGAATCGATTAACGGTGCGGTGTATACGTTGATCACCACAGAAGACAAAGTGCTACGCATTGGCGATTTAAGCGGTTTTGTAAAGGTGCAGGCGGAAGCGGCGGGCGCGGAATACAACTTAGAGTCTGGCTACTTCACCAATTCAGATGCGGACGGCTTTTCTGTGATTAATCCAACGGGATGGATCGATCAGATAGGCGCCGATGTGGAAGACATCGAAGCGTACCGAGTGCGTATCCGTGCAGCGTTCAACACGCTGAGCATGTACCACACAGACGGTGTTTACCGAGCACTGATCTCTGAGTTTGTAGGCGTCGACGCGGACAAAATTTGGTTTGAGCATGATGCACCGCGGGGCCCGGGCTCCGCCAATGCATACATTTTATTTGATTTGGCCACGCCAAGCGCAAGTTACATCGCCACCATTAATCGCATGATTATGGAAGAGGGCTACCACGGCCAAGGCGATGACCTGAAAGCCTTTGCCATGCCAGAAACACAGCACAACTTAACGGCCACAGTGTTTTTGCCAACCTCGCTACTTAGCCAAGAACGAGACGAAATGTTGGCCCAGATAGGCGTAGCGATCGAGTCGGCATTTCGTGCAAACAGCGCCTATGTCATGACCACCACGTCACCATGGTCGCGCTTTTCGTTCACTCGTTTAGCCAGTGAGCTATACGGCCTATTTCCTGATGTGATCAGTATCGAATTCAGCATGGGGGACATTGTGAGCGAAATGTCAGTGCCGCGTTTGTCGTCGCTATCAGTGGTTGAGGGGTGAGCTGATGGAGCGCTTTAAGTTACCCGTTTGGCTACAAGGTGGACCGCAAGTCACAAAACTGGCCACGGCTTTTGGTGACTATTGGGACAAGGTAGAGAGCTGGGTCAAGACGCCATTACAGCAAACAGACGCAGAAACATGTCATGTGGCGGTGCTCAAGTTGCTTGCTTACCAGCGCGACATTGACCGTTTCTCCGATGAGCCAGAAGA
This sequence comes from Marinomonas sp. HM11-D, assembly GCF_057626615.1. Taxonomy (NCBI): domain Bacteria; kingdom Pseudomonadati; phylum Pseudomonadota; class Gammaproteobacteria; order Oceanospirillales; family Oceanospirillaceae; genus Marinomonas; species Marinomonas sp. HM11-D. The sequence goes on from NZ_JBMMKT010000007.1 coordinate 130,968, forward strand.
CCTATTCAGAAAGCGTGTGGCGTTCGCTGTAAAAAACGCACAAGACGCCGGATCAGCGGCGGGTATGAAAGAGATTTTCGAGCGTTTTGGTGTGCCGCTACGTGGGCAAATCGAACGAGATCCAGACAAAGATTGGGACGTGATCACACTTTGGATGGCAGACAGTGCCATCACGCGCAATCCAGAGCTGGGCCAGTACATAGTGCGCAAGTACGGCAGAACCTGCCGCCGTTATGAATTTTTGCTGATCGACTTAATGGACGATGTGGAAGTGTCGGTGGCATCAACCAGTGTGGAGAAGCAATACCACACAGCTGCGCAGATAGCGGACTTTGTTTTTACCGACGATGTGGGTGGTTTTGTTTTAGGTCAGTGCGTGACGACCAGTGTTGATCGAAGCGTGGATGGTGTGGGCTCGGTGCCAGAATGGACCTTAGCCGATACCACCAGTGGTATGTATTTGGGATTTGCCAGCGTGTCATTAGAGCGTTCGGTAGACATGATTAGGAGCAATGACTGATGTCAGAAATTGTCAGTGGAACAGTAACAGATGCCGGATCGCGCTACATCGCAGAGCGCACCGCATCACTAGAGCCGGTCGTTATTTCGCACTTTGTATTGGCCAACGTGCCAGGTGTAGACGAAACAACCGAAGCCAACCCAGCCAGCGGATTGCCAGCATCACAACATCGTGTCGGTGGAGAGGTTGCCATCGGTCAGCCTCGTTATAACAACGATGATGCGGTCACCTATTCGCTAGTGCTGACTGCCAGCGATGGCGACTACGACTTCAACTATTACGGCGTGGTCACAGATACCGGCGTTTTGTTGGCGTACCAGTATTTGCCATTGAATAAAAAGCGCGCAGGTATTGGGCAGGTAATCAACCGTAACTTAGTGGTGCCATTCCGCAATGCGAAGCGCATGACGGGGGCAGATCTGCCGCTGGAAAGCTGGCAGTACGACTATGAAGACGAGATCAACGCGATGCAGATGTCAGTCATACAGACGGCAGGGGCATCAATTTCAGCGCTATCCAGCGCAATTAAGAACCACGAACGAATTTTAAAACTGGAAGGTAAGATATGAGCGAATTGACAGATGCAACCACGGCGCTCACCGGTGCCACCGCTGAGCTGAAATCAGCAAAAGAGAGTTTTGAAGCCATCCGCGAAGATGCCACCCAGGCAATTGGCGATGTAAACGCAACCTACGCTGAGAAAGTGGCCAGTTTAACCATCGCTGCCAATCTCGGCTACCGCAACGCCGTCGAAAAAGCCTCCGGCGGTCGTAACACTCTGATCATCGATGATCAGGGCAATGAAAACATCATGGTCGTGATTCCGCGCTTTAATTGTGAAGACATTAACGCCGCAATTCTCGCGAAAACGGGCGTCGACTTGCAGCTTGGTACGGGAACGCATCCAGCCTTCCAAACCAACGGCGTGGCTCGCGGTGAAATCCTTGTGGGCAAGTACATGGCCTCGGCGGGTGTGGGCGGCGGTTGCTCGATTATCGGTGGCGTGCAGCCTCGCGTATCGATCAACTACGACGCATCCAAAGCCATGAGCGTCGCGAAGGGCGAAGACTGGCATATGATGTCGATCCACGAATGGGCGGCGATTGCGTTGTGGTCGCTAGCAAATGGCACCCAGCCACGCGGCAACACAAACTATGGCCGCGCCCATGACGCTATGTGGGAAACGGTCGCCCGCGCCGATAACGGCTTGCCGGGCGATACAAGTGGCACCGCTCGATCTGATACGGGCGCAGGCCCAGTCACATGGGCGCACGACCACGGCGAGTTTGGCATTCAGGATCTAGTGGGTAACTGCTTGGAGTGGATCGACCAATTTAAACTCAATGAAGGTCAGATCCTGATGACGCTGGATAACGATCCATCGATTGCCGAGGAAAACTGGTATCGCCACCAAGCGTACTTCGATTCGACATCCGCGTCGCAGGAAGGCACGGGCAAGGTCGGCGAAATCATCCTAAGCAACGAGATTTTGAATCGAAATGGCCCATCTACCGACTCATATGATTATCCGTATTCGCATACCAGTGTATTAGCGGGCATTGCTAAATCTGAAAACTATGCGCCGAACGAGTATTTGCGCCGTGCATTGGTAGAAATGGCAGGCGATCCGGCTATGCCGGGCTCGATTTGGGCGCGTAACTATGGCGACCGATTCCCGCTACGCGGTGGCCTTTGGTACAACGGCTCGGGCGCCGGTCTGGGCGCGCTCAATCTGAACTACGCTCGCACGAGCTCGATTAGTGGCATCGGTTTTCGCCCCGCTTTATTTGTGTAGTGAATAGTGGATCTTTGAACGCTGGGCGATAGCCCAGCAAATCACTTGTCAGATGTAGCGATGGAGGTCGTGTGACAGCTTTAGTGATCGACGAAAAATGTCGGGAAATGATTATGTATGGATACAACGCAATTAAGCAGTTTCCAAAACATGAAAGACACGTATTGGGGGCGGAATTACGTCAATCCATGCTGGCCGTGCAGCGGCTAATTATTACGGCATACAAGCGCTATCACAAGAAAACGACGCTAACCGATCTTGATATTGAGCTAGCCATATTAAGGCGACAAGTGAGACTAGCAAAAGATTTGCGCTACATAGATATAAAGAAATATCAGTTTTGGTCTGAAAAGCTGGTTGAAATTGGAAGAATGGTCGGCGGCTGGATTAAAGCCGCCAACCCACAAAAACAGGCTGTTGCATAATGAATACGCGGAACCGATTCCCGCTACGCGGTGGCAATTGGAACAACGGCTCGAACGCCGGTCTGGGCGCGCTCAATCTGAACAACGCTCGCACGAACTCGAATAGTAACATCGGTTTTCGCCCCGCTCTTGATAATGCCAGAAACACCCACGCCACGGCGTGCTGTCAGTGCAGTCATGAAAAGGATGCAGCATCCTCGGCAATCGCCGAAACACGAATCACCTCGCTTGATGCGTCAGGCGAGTGTTTATACGAACAAATATTTCAGTTTGAAAACATACTGGACGCGGCCTATCAGTGCCGATCAGGCAAAACAACACACAGCGCAACTTTAGCATTTTTTAACAATCTCGAAGAGAATGTGATCAGCATACAAAATGAGTTGATATGGCAGACATATCAAATGTCGCTTTACCATCATTTTTATGTGTTTGAACCAAAGCGCCGATTGATCAGCGCCCCGCATTTTCGAGACAGGGTCGTGCATCGGGCAATATGTAATGTGATCGAGCCACTGTTTGATCGCCGATTTATAGATGACTCGTATGCGTGCAGGAAGGGAAAAGGCACGCATAAAGGTGCGGATCGTGCGCAATCGTTCGTGCAGCAAGTCGAGCGCAAGCACGGCAAGGCTTTTGCACTCAAGGCGGATATAAGCAAGTATTTTTCAAGCATTGATCACGGCACACTAAAGGCGATACTAGATCAAAAACTAAGGTGCCAGCGCACCAAGGCACTATTGTTTTACATTATTGACAACAGCCCTTGCGATGCGACCGGCATTGGGATGCCGCTGGGAAATTTAACTAGCCAAGTGTTCGCGAATGTGTATTTGCATGAGCTGGATTGGTTTGTAAAGCAGACGCTCGGCGTTAAGCGATACATGCGCTACATGGATGATTTTGCAATCATTCACCACAACAAAACGCAATTGCACGCATGGCGAGATCAGATCGAGCAATTCTTGTGGTCGCGCTTGAGACTGAAAACGAATAGCAAGACGCAAGTGTTTCCAATAGCAAAACACAATGGCCGAGCGCTGGATTTTCTCGGCTACCGCATCTATTCGACACACAGACTGCTGCGAAAGTGCAGTGTAAAGCGCATCAAAACCAAGCTGCGCAGATTTGAAAAGCAGTATGCTGAAGGTCGCATTGACCTGATCGACATACAGCAAAACATACAGAGCTGGCTGGGCCATGCAAGCCACGCCAGCACCAAGCGATTAACGCAAAAACTACTGAGCCAAGCGCTCCGGAGAAGGTAAATGAGCAGCTACCTATACAAAGGCGAAAGCCATACAAACTACAGCGAAACATACATGCGCAGTCTCGGCATGGATGCAGAGCAAATCGACTCGGTCGTGCGTCAGCGTGATTTCGAGCTATCGCAAAACGTCCAGCGCCGCGCCGAAGCCTATCGCCGAGAGTCTGATCCACTGTTTGCCGAAGCTTACCGCAAAGAGGTCGCAGGCGACCCGGAAGGGGCGGAAGTCGCAAAAGCCGCAGGGCTGGCGGCGGTGGCGAAGATTAAAGAGCGATTCCCAATCGTATGATCTTGGCACTAGATGACACATCCATCGCAGGTTACGAACACAAAGTAACCTGTGAGCTGCCAATGCCAGACGAAGACTTATCCGGTAAGTCTTCGTCAACAGCGGCAGCAGAAGGGGGAATCAAGCCAAAGCGTCTGCGAGTCTCAGTGAATATCAAATATGAGAACGCCGATCACTTGGCGGATTTGGTGTTATTGGCCACAGCCCAGAATGATGATGGTTCCCGCAAGCGGTACAACATCGTCAACAAAACAGCGGACGCATTCAATATTCGCCAAGTGCGATTTACCGAGCGTTTCAATGCTCAAGAGCTGGGCGACATCCAAGCGTGGAATGTCGCATTTGTCTTAGTCGAGCATGTGTCCGTACAAGAGAAAGTCGAACAGCGCCGCGTCCAATCCCAAGAGCCAGAAGTACCGGTGGCAGATCAGCCAAATGCTGGTGCAGCAACGGAAGCCGAGCCAATGGGCGGTGTAGAAAAGATAGTAGCGTGGATGGACAAATCGCTATCAGATGAAGGTGGGGTGGATGAAGTATAACTACCTATTACAAGTAGGTGGCGTCCGGTATCCGGTAATTGATCAAGATGTGCGCCTAGCGTCAAACGCCTGCGGGGTGGCTTCCTTTGAAGTCGAAGCCACCGAAGAGTTAAGCGGTGCAGTCTACTTCGCGTTTTCATTAAATGGCGGTGCAATGCACGGCCATTTTTTTGGCTACGTGGAAAGATCAGTACGTGCCACAGCAAAATCACAGCGCATATTCTGCAAAGAAGCATCTAATGCCATGGAAATGCGCATGCCAATTTCAATGCGTCATGCCACCTTGCGTGACGTGCTAACCAAAGCCAAAGAGCTAAGCGGCTGCGGTTTCTCATTGCCAAGTGGTGCTGCCTACGCAGATGAGCCGGTCCCTTACTTTATCAACACGGGATCAGGCTTTCACATGCTGCGCAAGGTGTCGGAAGTCTACAAAATACCAAACTACATCTGGCAGCAACGGCGTGACGGTCGCATCTATGTGGGCTCATGGAGCGACGGCCACTGGCCACAGTCGCCAGTAAATATGCCGCGCGATGTCATCGACAAGGTACAGGCCACGCAATCAGCAGAGCTGCTAGCGGTGCCAGGTCTAAGGCCGGGTTACAAGCTAAACGGCAATCGACTGTACAGCGTGCAAATGAAAGGCAACAAGATGGTGGTGTCATGGAAAAAACCGTAGAGCGCATTCTATTGCGCAAATACCCAGAACTGGCCAGCGGCTGGCATCTGCCTATGTGGGCCGAAGTCGTCGACATCCTCAAGCCACTTGCGGCGGAAACCGTCACAGAAGAAGAGCCGGTTTATTCGGTGTCCGTGCAACTGCTAACAGTTCATGGTGAACAGGACACAGACCTGCCGATCATAGAAGACGTATTACTACCGGTGCCAAGCGGTGCCGATCAGCGTGGCTTCTGGTCAAAGCCATTGGTGGGTACCATAGTCGAACTGGCATTCGCCTACGGATCACCGGCGCACCCATTCATTCGCTCGATACTGCCACATGGACTGAAACTGCCAAACATGGCCGAAACCTCACAGCGTTGGCAGCAAAGCGAGAAAGCCTACATACAAGTCAACGAGACAGACGAATGGGAAAAGAAAGGTCTCAATGATCTGACTGAAATAGAAAAAGACATGACGCAGCGCATAGGTAACGTGCGTGACATCATCGCCAAAAAGCATTGGGTGGGTAGTGAGGCAGAGAATATTTATAAGCTGCTTCACGAACTAATGATCACCGTTTCAGACATCGCAAAAATTGCAGCAAGCCACGGACACCCATACACATGGAGCGACCCAGGTGGAGCGGGGACCACATCACCACCAACCACAGCCGGTCAATACACCGCTAAGAGCAACGAAGCCAGCAACCAAGCGGCTCGACTCCAACCACTACTCAAATGAAAGGGCGCACACAGCGCCCTTTTTAGTGCCCAAAATTTAAAATATCCCGCGCCCCGCGACCCCCAAAAAGCACTCCTCCCCACGCCTGCGCGCAAAACGCGTTGTTTTGTTTACTGCAACTTTAAAGCTGTAACGAGAAAGCCGCAGGGCGCGTATATAAAGCGTTTGGACAAAAAACGGTATTTCAGTCGAATGAAAAGAAATGCAGTAAAAAGCGCCTCAGAAACGCCGTGTAAAACTAGCGAGTATCAGCAACCGCGCGGCATGCCGCTGGATCGTCAATAATTTCATTAATTTTTTCCAGCAAATCGCAGAGCAGCCACAAACTGGATTCAATGATGGATGGTGAGAGGGTGGTGAACGACTCCCCATGTGAGAGTAGGTGGGCGATAGACTCCGCTTGTGCTGCGAATTTAGAGAGTTCGTCGTGGTTGATCATAAAAGCCTCCTGCTAGATCAAAGATTTAAAGCGGCGCCTTTGTAGTAAAGATTGTTAGAGATTGGAAGGTTGATTAGATCAACACTGTCTATAAAGCGTAAAGACTGGCCGTTTTATCCTGAATTCGGACAGTGCAAATGTCCGTATAAAATTAACCGAATGCCAACATAAATATTTAGAATACCTAATATAATTCAAGAAAAATAAAACAGGTGCTGGTATGCGATTTGCCGAAAAGGTAAAAGCGGCACGGATAGCAGCTAACAAAACCCGCAAGGAAACGGCGGACGGAATATCAAGGACGGTACGAACAATTAAAGCATGGGAGCTTGGCGAAACAGAGCCAGACGACAGAACGCGTCGTCGACTAGAGAAATTCTTTGGCGTACCGGTCGGAGCGCTATCAAACGACGTGGGAGAAGTAGATCAAGAACTGGCCAAATTCGTCCAAGCAGTCATGAGCATAGACGACAAAAAGAAACGAGAGCACATGATTAAAGTGGTCGTAGCCATGACCCAAATGATAGAGAGTGAGTAGAAATTGTTTGTCTGCTACAATCCGCGCAAACCAAATTATCTCTTTGTACGACTTTAAAAAAGTGTGTACAAAACTGAGTACAAAATAGAAGAAGCACCAATGGCAGACCAAGAATTTCTTAATCAAATCAATAAGCGAAGAACATTTGCTATCATCTCCCACCCTGACGCCGGTAAGACGACCATTACGGAAAAAGTATTGTTGTTCGGACGTGCGATTCAAACGGCGGGTACTGTAAAAGGTCGTGGCTCGAATCAACATGCGAAGTCAGACTGGATGGAAATGGAGAAGGAGCGTGGTATCTCGATCACCACGTCTGTGATGCAGTTTCCGTTCAACGATTGCTTGGTTAACCTACTCGACACCCCTGGACACGAAGATTTCTCGGAAGATACTTACCGTACCTTAACGGCGGTGGACTCCTGTTTGATGGTGATCGACGCGGCTAAAGGTGTTGAGGATCGTACTCGTAAATTGATGGAAGTTACCCGTCTACGTGATACGCCTATCGTGACCTTTATGAACAAGTTGGACCGTGATATCCGTGACCCAATGGAGTTGATGGACGAAGTTGAGAACGAGCTTAAAATCATGTGTGCTCCGATCACTTGGCCAATCGGCTGCGGTAAGCTATTTAAAGGTGTGTACCACATCTACCGTGATGAGACGATTCTTTACTCAACGGGTCAAGGTCACACTATTCAAGAAGTGCGTACCGTTAAAGGTCTGGACAACCCTGAATTAGACGCCGCGGTCGGTGAAGAACTAGCACAGCAACTACGTGAAGAGTTGGAGCTGGTGCTGGGTGCATCGAACGAGTTCGATAAAGAATTGTTCCTAGAAGGTGAGCTAACGCCAGTGTACTTCGGTACTGCCCTAGGTAACTTTGGTGTGGATCACATGTTGGAAGGTCTAACAGAATGGGCGCCAGCGCCGCTACCTCGTCAAACGAGTGAGCGTGAAGTCGAAGCCACCGAAGAGAAATTCTCTGGTTTCGTGTTCAAAATCCAAGCCAACATGGACCCGAAACACCGTGACCGTATTGCCTTTATGCGTATCGTATCCGGTACCTACACTCAAGGTATGAAGATGAACCATGTGCGTATCGGTAAACAGATCAGTATCTCCGATGCGGTAACCTTTATGGCCGGAGACCGTTCTCGTGCTGAAGAAGCCTTTGCCGGCGACATCATTGGTTTGCACAACCACGGTACTATCCAGATTGGTGATACTTTTACCCAAGGTGAAAACCTGAAATTCTCAGGCATTCCGAACTTCGCACCAGAATTGTTCCGTCGTATTCGCCTAAAAGATCCATTGAAGCAAAAGCAATTGCTAAAAGGTCTGGTACAGCTATCCGAAGAGGGGGCGGTACAGGTATTCCGCCCAATTCAGAACAACGACCTGATCGTGGGCGCGGTCGGTGTGCTGCAGTTTGACGTGGTGGTTGCGCGTCTAAAAGCCGAGTACAACGTTGAAGCCATCTACGAAAGCGTAAACGTTGCGACAGCGCGTTGGGTCGATGGCGAGCCAGGTAAGAAGTTTGAAGAGTTCAAACGTAAGAACGAAATCAACCTTGCGTTGGACGGTGGTGATAACCTGACTTACATCGCACCAACCATGGTTAACTTGAACTTGGCGAAAGAGCGTTACCCAGAAGTGACGTTCCGTGCGACCCGCGAGCACTGATCTATACTTGACTGAATTACTAGGTTAAGAGGATAATTCTCGCCATTCATATAGCAACGTAACAGTTGGCTCAGTATTTTGGTGGAGAAAGTAATGGTGGAATCAGCCGATCCCATTTCAATGACTGATGCGGCGGCAGCCAAGTTGCAGTCTTTGATTGAGGAAGAAGAAAACGATCGCCTGATGTTGCGTGTTTACGTAACCGGTGGCGGCTGTTCTGGCTTCCAATATGGGTTCACATTTGATGAAGAGCATCAGGAAGATGACACAGAAGTGTTGAAGAATGGTGTGAAGCTAGTCGTGGACCCGTTGAGCTTCCAATATTTGGTTGGCTCAGAAGTGGATTACAAAGAAAACTTGGAAGGTGCGCGTTTTACCGTCACCAACCCAAATGCCACTTCAACCTGTGGTTGTGGGGCAAGCTTTAGCATTTAATGGCTCAGCTTTAAGGCAGACAAAGTGATCTTCGAAACCCTCGCGTAACAGCGGGGGTTTTTTTATGGTCAAAGTTTGTATATAAGCTAATTTATCTAGGTGAGTTTTCTTGTTTTAAAAGGAAAAACAAAGTTGCTTAGAGTCGGCAAGTAAGTTGCATGAAGCTTGCTAGGGATATTGGCAAAGTCAGATACAGAATTGCGTGGTTTTTGCACGTCATGATCTTTATCTGCAAGAAGCGGATGAGTATGATAGCCCGCTTTTTAATTTACTCGGACTAGGGGAAGTTATATGAAATTGAAGTCTTGCTTTTCGACGTTGGCCCTTACGGCAACGGCTATGGTTTCGTTCTCTGCACAAGCAGAAGATGTGGTGCACTTTTATAACTGGTCGGATTATATCGACGAGGAAACACTGCCTAGTTTCGAGAAAGAAACCGGTATGTCTGTGGTATACGACGTCTTTGATAGTAACGAAGTCCTAGAAGCCAAGTTGCTATCAGGTCAATCTGGTTTTGACCTAGTGGTACCCACTAACGACTTCCTAGGTAAGCAAATTAAAGCCGGTGCTTTTATGGAGCTAGATCGCTCTAAATTGCCAAACTGGTCTAACCTTGACCCTCAAATGATGAAAGCCTTGGAAGACGTGGATCCAGGCAACAAGTACGCGGTCCCTTACCTATGGGGTACGACCGGTATTGGTATTAACACCGCAAAAGTAAAAGAGTTGTTGGGTGACGATGCACCGCTGAACAGCTGGTCGCTAGTGTTTGAAAAAGAGTACTTAGAAAAGCTGCAATCTTGTGGTGTAGTGGCGCTTGATGCACCAACTGAGGTCATGAGTTCAGCGATGAAATACCTAGGCCTGAAGCCAAACGACATGACCAAGGAAAACATCGATAAAGCAACTGAGCTGATGTTGTCTGTGCGTCCTTACTACCGTTACTTCCACAGCTCAAAATACATCAACGACCTAGCTAACGGTGACATCTGTGCCGTGATCGGTTGGTCGGGTGACGTAGCACAAGCGGCCGCTCGTGCTGAAGAAGCCAACAATGGCGTGGAAATCAGCTACGTGATTCCTAAAGAAGGCGCGCTAATGTGGTTCGACATGCTAGCGATTCCACGTGATGCGAAGAATGCAGAAGGCGCGCTGACGCTGATGAACTTCCTAATGCGTCCTGAGATTACCGCCAACATCACCAACTACGTTTGGTACGCTAACGCTAACCCAGCGTCCATGAGCATGGTAGATCCTGAAATTGCTGGCGATGAGAGCATTTTCCCACCTGCGGATGTAAGTGCGAAACTTTGGTTGCCGAAAGTGCTAGATCAACGTACCACACGTTCGATCACTCGTGCTTGGAACCAAATCAAAACAGGTCAGTAACACAACCTTAGCCAGCGAGCTCAGCTCGCTGGCTGTCTAAGAATTCAGTTAAAAGGCATGCCTAGCCTTGAGGAATCTCAATGATTGAGCCGAGCATTACGCGTGACAGCGCTGATGGCCATTTTCTTCAAATCAAAAGTATTGTTAAAACCTACGACGATGTAGTCGCAGTTAACGATGTATCACTAGACATTGCCAAGGGTGACATTTTTGCCCTATTAGGCGCCTCCGGATCCGGTAAATCGACCTTATTGCGCATGCTTGCAGGCTTTGAAACGCCTAACTCTGGTCAGATTATTCTCGACGGCGAAGACATTGTCTCGCTTGAGCCTTACCGTCGTCCGATCAATATGATGTTCCAATCCTATGCCTTATTTCCGCATATGACGGTGGAGCAAAACATAGCCTACGGTTTAAAGCAGGACTGTATGCCAAAGAACATGATTGCCGACAAGGTGGTACAGATGCTGCGTCTGGTGCATATGGAAAAGTATGCCAAACGTAAGCCAGATCAATTGTCCGGTGGTCAACGTCAACGTGTTGCCTTAGCGCGCAGTTTGGCCAAATCGCCCAAACTGTTATTGCTAGATGAGCCAATGGGCGCGTTGGACAAAAAGCTGCGTAATCGCATGCAGTTGGAAGTGGTGGATATTCTGGAGAGCGTTGGTGTGACCTGTGTGATGGTGACCCACGACCAAGAAGAAGCTATGACCATGGCTAATCGCATTGCCATCATGGAAGAGGGTCGTATTGTTCAAGCGGGTACACCGCGCGACATTTACGAAGCGCCAAACAGTCTGCAAGCGGCAGAGTTCATCGGTAGCATGAACCTGTTTCATGGTGAAATCTGCGTCGATGCGCAAGACCATGCGGTGATTGACTCGGAAGAGTGTGCTAACAAACTTTATGTGTCTTACGGTGTGACCACTGCCATCGAAGATAAAAAAGTAGTGTTTGCCGTACGTCCAGAGAAAACCATGATTTCCCGTGAGCAACCCGACAGTGAATACAACTGGTGCCGTGGTGTGGTGCACGACATTGCTTACCTTGGCGGTCACTCGGTTTATCACATCCGCCTTGAGAACGGCAAGATTCTTAACTCCTTTATGGTGAACTCAGATCGTTTCGCCGATGCGCCGACTTGGGAAGAGCAGGTCTATGTGTATTGGTCGGACGACAGTGGTTTGGTATTGCGCCCATGAATAAGCTTATCGATCAATTTAAGCTCGGGGCAGAGCTCGGTAAGAAGTGGGTGATTGCACTGCCGACATTATGGTTGGTGCTGTTCTTCGCTTTGCCATTCTTAATTGTGTTAAAGATTGCTTTTGCTGAAGCCGAGATCGCCATTCCGCCCTATACGGCGTTATTGTCGATGGCGGATCAGGCGTTTGATCTGCATGTTTACTTCGGCAATTTTATCTTTTTAACCGAAGACGATTTATACCTGACGGCCTACTTAAACAGCATAGAGATGGCGGCCATTTCGACCTTCTTGTGTCTGTTGATTGGCTATCCCATGGCGTATTTTATTGCCCGTGCTAAGCCCAGCACCCAGTCGATTTTATTGTTGCTGATTCTGTTGCCGTCGTGGACCTCATTTCTGATTCGTATCTATGCTTGGATCGGTATTTTGAAGAGCAATGGTGTGCTCAACAATCTGCTGATGTGGACGGGAGTGATCAACGAGCCACTGGCGATCTTGAATACTAATATCGCGGTCTACATCGGTATTGTTTACGCCTATTTGCCGTTTATGGTGCTACCGCTGTATTCGAACTTGGTAAAACACGATTACAGCTTAATTGAGGCGTCTCAGGATTTAGGGGCGCGTCGTTTGCAGTCGTTCTGGCATATTACCTTCCCGCTGTCACGCAATGGTATCGTCGCCGGTAGCATGTTGGTGTTTATCCCAGTGGTAGGGGAATACGTTATCCCTGAGCTATTGGGCGGCACCAACTCGATTGTGATTGGTAAAGTGTTGTGGCAAGAGTTCTTTAATAACCGCGATTGGCCGTTGGCGTCTGCCTTGGCGTTGATCATGTTGTTAATCCTGATGGTGCCGATTCACTTCTTCCGTAAACACCAAGAAAAAGAGTGGGAGGAGGGTAAATGAAACGCTCCATTCGTTTTTCTGCTGTGATGTTTTGGCTGGGCATGGCGTTCTTGTACCTGCCAATGTTGAGTCTGATTATCTATTCCTTTAACGAGTCACGTCTGGTGACGGTTTGGGCCGGCTGGTCGACCAAATGGTATGGCGAGTTGTTCCGTGATGAAGGCCTGATGACAGCTGTATGGCGCAGTTTGCAGGTGGCTTTTTGGAGTGCAAACACAGCCGTGCTACTTGGCATTATGGCGTCGGTGGCGCTGACTCGTTTTGGTAAATTCCGTGGCCGCTCTATGCTGCATAGCCTAGTAGCAGCGCCTTTGGTGATGCCTGATGTGATCATAGGTTTGTCACTGTTGCTGTTGTTCGTGTCCATGACCGATGTGATTGGCTGGCCACAGCAACGTGGTCTGCTGACGATTTGGGTAGCCCATGCGACCTTCTGTACCGCGTATGCGACCGTAGTGATTAGCTCGCGTTTGAAAGAGTTGGACAGCTCTTACTTAGAGGCAGCGATGGATCTGGGGGCGACGCCGTTGAAAGCCTTTATCCAAGTGACCCTGCCAATCATTATGCCAGCTTTGGTATCTGCTTGGTTGCTGTCGTTTACCTTGTCATTAGACGATGTAGTGATTGCTAGCTTCGTTTCAGGGCCTGGTTCGACCACCTTGCCGATCGAAGTATTCAGCTCGGTGCGCTTGGGCGTGTCGCCTAAGATCAATGCCTTGGCAACGATCATTATCTTGATCGTATCCTTGGTGACGCTGGCGGTTTGGTGGCTGTCACGCCGCAAACTGCAGCGTGAGAAGCTCTCCTAATATCGGCTAAGCACTGGTATCGAATGAACCTGGGGTGTCATTACCCGCTTCAGGTTCATGCTCTCGGTTACTATAGGCCTCGTAATTTCCCAAATAGACATAACCTAAGCGTCGATCACTGATAAGCAGTGGCAGGGCGTCTTCCTGTCGTTCAAACCAAATCTGCAGGCCGTTATATTGCGCCGTGTAATCCGCCGGTGTGGCGGTGTCGATGTTGTAAATCGACGCCAAAGGCTCCACTTCACCATCTTGGTCAATTTCAAATAGCCAATGCAATGGCAAGGGTTCAAGCTCATGCACTGTGTAGGGCGTGTGCAAGGTCTGCTTCGGTGGCAGCTGCAACAGTGCTTGATTTAATGTGGCTGACAAATGGTGTGGCACAAAGGTGAGCAGGCAGACCTTATCGGTCTTGTCTTGACCAATTAGATGCAGCTCTATGCGTTTGAAACGCTTATCTTTTTGCAAGTCTTTGACGCTGTTGGCGTAACTGGGTCTTGATTGAGCTTGGCTAACCGGTGGGGTTTGCAGGGTTAATTGCCAAGAATCATTGGCTGGGGCAAAGCGGCTCAGGGCTTCCACATGAATGTTCAAGTCGTCCACTTGCTGCAGCATCGCCTCTAGCATATTGGCAATGATGCTATCAGTGGGCGTCAGATCCGTGGCGCTTTCGTAGGTTAGGGTGATTTGCTGCACATGTGCAGCGGCTTCGCTCAGAGTCAAACTGTCCTTGTCGGTACGCGAGCGACGGCGGCGGAAGTTGGTTGGATCTTCACGCTCTGGCAACTGGGTGATGCGATTTACAGTATCAATGAAAATCATGGCGCGTACTCTTTTCTTTATTTGAAACTGTATCGGCGCGGAAGTTCAAAGGTTGAGGCGGGAAAAATTAAGGCCAGCAATGGCTGGCCTTAATTTTGAATCCTTAGCGAAGCAAGTTTGATAGCTTCGGGTTCGGCTCAAGTGCTTTGCGGTGCAACAAGGCTACTTTACCGATAGTCTGCACGATCTGTGCTTTAAGTACTTTGCTGGTTTCTTCGATCAACTCGTAGCGAGCTTCACGGTCAGTCACGCTGTAGCGAACTTTGATCAGTTCGTGGTCTTCTAGGGCACGGTCGATTTCCGTTAGAACCGATTCCGTTAGGCCGTTACCCGCGACAGTCACCACTGGGTTAAGTGAGTGCCCAATGTTGCGGTATTGCTTTTTTTGAACGTTTGTCAAACTCATAGTTAAAATTTCTCATCTTGGTTGACCCTCTTTATTGGAGGCTTCAGAGGTTAAGCGATATTATAGCGGAATATCTATGGAATTAGGTATGATGAAACGCGAGAAGATCAAAAACTAGCGATCTCTAAATGACGGAACATTTTGCCGATCAGCGTGTCAAAAAGTCTCAATAAGTGATCGGATATATCGGAGCCTTCGTAGCATCTGGTATATTTAGACGTTACCATGACCTTAATGGACAACGTAGGTAGCTTTTGTGCCGTTTTATATACGAAAAACTACTTTGTTAAGTTGGAAAGCCAGCGCCATATCTTGTAATTTCAGGCTTGGCCCCAATATGTGTATTGAGATTTCCGATTTCGCACAAGCAGTGGCTTGTTGAGGTCTGACAAATTTAGGTTACCAAGGTACCTGAAAGCGATGCGGAACCCCTAGGTTTCGTTGTCACCCGTAAACCCTATGCTGTTAGCGTGAGCTGCCAGCGTACTTACTAGGACGACAAATTAAAGGTTACTTTTCCTGCACCATGATGGCGCTTGGCGAAATAACCGTTAAGAGGTGTGCTCTTGAACGATATGCTAAAAAATATTTTATTGTGGTTGGTGATTGCTGCAGTGCTACTGACAGTGTTTAACAACTTTAATACCTCTTCGGATACCAACCGAATCTCTTACTCCGAGTTCGTGCAAGAGGTTCATGATGGCCGTATCGCAAAAGTGGTTATTGATGGTTATACCATCAGTGGTTCACGTACAGGTGGCGACAGCTTTGAAACCGTACGCCCTGCGGCTGCGGATCCTAAAATCATGGACGACCTGCTCAGCAACAACGTCGTGGTTGAAGGCCGTATGCCAGAGCAACAAAGCCTCTGGACTCAGCTATTAGTCGCCAGCTTCCCAATCCTATTGATCTTGGCGATCTTTATTTTCTTCATGCGCCAGATGCAAGGTGGCGGCGGTGGTAAAGGCGGCCCAATGTCATTTGGTAAGTCTAAAGCACGCCTATTGCCAGAAGATCAAATTAAAACCACGTTTGCCGATGTGGCAGGCTGTGATGAAGCGAAAGAAGACGTGGAAGAGCTAGTCGACTTCCTGCGTGAGCCAGGTAAGTTCCAGCGCCTTGGCGGTAAAATTCCTCGCGGTATCCTAATGTGTGGACCTCCAGGTACGGGTAAAACTTTGTTGGCGAAAGCGATTGCCGGTGAAGCAAAAGTACCGTTCTTCACAATTTCAGGTTCTGACTTCGTTGAAATGTTCGTTGGTGTCGGTGCTTCTCGTGTCCGTGACATGTTCGAACAAGCGAAAAAACACGCCCCTTGCATCATCTTCATTGACGAGATCGATGCGGTAGGTCGTAACCGTGGTTCCGGTATGGGCGGCGGTAACGATGAACGTGAGCAAACCTTGAACCAATTGTTGGTAGAAATGGATGGTTTCGAAGGTAACGAAGGTATCATCGTTATCGCTGCGACCAACCGTCCAGACGTATTAGACCCAGCGCTATTGCGTCCAGGTCGTTTCGACCGTCAGGTAACAGTAGGTCTACCGGATATCCGTGGTCGTGAGCAGATTTTGAAAGTTCACCTACGTAAAGTGCCTGTAGCAGATGACGTTGAGCCAAAGAACATTGCCCGTGGTACACCAGGTTTTTCTGGTGCTGACTTGGCTAACCTAGTCAACGAAGCCGCGCTGTTTGCAGCCCGTTCTAACCGTCGTCTAGTCAACATGGAATTGCTTGAGCTTGCTAAGGATAAAATCCTGATGGGTGCTGAGCGTAAGTCCATGGTGATGAAGGAAGAAGAAAAGCGTAACACGGCTTACCATGAAGCGGGTCACGCGATCGTTGGTTACCTAATGCCGGAACACGATCCAGTGTACAAGGTCACCATCATTCCTCGTGGCCGTGCCCTAGGTGTGACCATGTACTTGCCAGAAGAAGACAAGTACAGCTTAAGTAAGCGTGGCCTAGAGTCGCAGATCTGTAGTCTATACGGTGGTCGTATTGCAGAAGAGTTGATTCACGGTTTCGACGGTGTATCGACCGGTGCGTCAAACGATATTGAACGTGCGTCGAGCATTGCTCGTAGCATGGTAACTAAATGGGGTCTTTCGGAAGAGCTGGGTGCATTTGCCTACGAAGAAGAAGATCAAACAGGTTACCTAGGTGGCAGCACGGGTGCCAAAGCGAACTACTTCTCACCTGAAACGGGTAAGAAGCTAGACGCGGAAGTACGAGGCATTATCGATCGTTGTTACCAGAAATCGACTGAGATTCTAGTGGCGAACCGCGATAAGCTAGAAGTGATGGCAGATGCCTTGATGGTGTACGAGACAATCGACGCCCATCAGATCAAAGAAATCATGGAAGGCAAGAAACCAAGCCCTCCAGCGGGCTGGTCAGATCCATCGGCTGGCGGTAACAGTAGCAAAAATGAAGCGGAAGTGGCGCCAGCAGCTGAACCACAAAACTCCGATTCTACTGATCCAATGACAGGCTCATCTGACACACCAGATGAAGCGCCTGCTCCTCAAAAACCAACTGGCGAAGCGTAAGCTTCGCCAGTGTTGTTTCTAAAGTAAGTGAACAAACCAATGTCTGTAATGGTATTTGGCGATAAGTCATTGGACTTATCGCTTCCTCGCGTTATGGGGATCTTAAACGTCACCCCTGATTCTTTTTCCGATGGCGGTCAACACAACAACTTTGATGATGCCATGCGCCAAGTAGAGCGCATGATCGCAGATGGTGCCGACTTTATTGATGTAGGCGGCGAATCCACTCGTCCAGGCGCGGCGGTGGTGGGCGAACAGGAAGAATTGGATCGTGTATTGCCTGTGGTGGAAGCCATCAAACAGCGTTTTGACACCATTGTCTCGGTCGATACCAGTACCCCATCAGTGATCACTGGTTCAGCGCAATTGGGGGCAGGCTTTATCAATGATGTGCGTTCCCTTGAACGTGACGGTGCCTTAGCGGCAACAGCGGCGACAGGCTTGCCGGTGTGCTTAATGCATATGCGCGGCACACCGCAGAATATGCAAGACGCTCCGTCTTACGAAGATTTGATTGAAGACGTTGAGCAGTACTTGCTGGCGCGTATTGCAGCCTGTGTCGGTGCTGGCATCAAAAAAGACAACATTATCTTGGATCCGGGTATCGGCTTTGGCAAAACCCTAGTCCATAATACGACCCTACTTAAACACACAGAGCGTCTGTTGAATTTAGGTCATGAAGTGCTGATTGGTGTGTCTCGTAAAACCATGATCGGCGATATCCTAGGTGTGCCTGTATCTGAACGTTTATACGGCACCATGGGCGCGAATGCTTCGACCTATTTAAAAGGCGCGCGCATTTTCCGTGTACACGATGTGAAGCCACATGTGGATATGTTGAAAGTGATGCATCAAATAGAAGAGAGCCGTAATGCGTAAATATTTTGGTACCGATGGTATTCGCGGTGAAGTGGGCAAGGGGCCGATTACACCTGAGTTTATGCTCAAACTAGGCTGGGCTGCGGGCCAAGTCTTCAAAGAGCAGGATAAGAAAATTCTGATTGGTAAAGATACGCGTATTTCCGGCTACATGTTCGAGTCAGCATTGGAATCGGGCATAGTAGCGGCGGGTGCGGACGTGCGTCTGGTAGGCCCGATGCCGACACCTGCGATTGCGTACTTAACTCGTACCTTCCGTGCCAGTGCCGGTATTGTGATCAGTGCCTCACACAACCCGTACACCGATAACGGTATTAAATTCTTCTCCGCTCAGGGCGGCAAATTGTCTGATGAGATGGAAGAGAAGATCGAATATTACCTAGACCAGCCGATGCAAGTGGTCGACTCAAGCCTAATTGGTCGTGCCAAGCGTATCGACGATGCGGCTGGGCGTTACATTGAATACTGTAAAGGTACCTTCCCAATTGGTTTGCAGTTGTCAGGTCTGAAAATCGTGGTCGATTGTGCCGATGGTGCGACGTACCACGTGGCGCCGCGTGTGTTCTCTGAACTAGGCGCGGAAGTCATTGCTATTGGTGTTAACCCAGATGGTTTGAACATCAACGAAGACAGTGGTGCTACTAAGCCGGAGTTACTCCGCAAAAACGTGTTAGCGGAGCAAGCGGACATCGGTATTGCCCTAGATGGCGACGGTGACCGTCTGATCCTGGTGGATCGTAACGGTAAAGTCTGTGATGGCGATGATGTTCTCTACATCATAGCGAACCACTTGATGGACACGGGTCGCTTTAACGGTGGTGTCGTGGGTACGCTAATGAGTAACTTTGGTCTTGAGTTGGCGTTTTCTGAAAATGGCATCGGCTTTAGTCGTGCTAAAGTAGGTGACCGTTACGTTAACGAAAAACTGATTCAGCATGGCTGGGTGTTGGGTGGCGAGCCTTCGGGTCACATCGTTTGCCGCGACATCACCACGACGGGTGACGGTATTATCGCCGCACTACAAGTGTTGCGTGCCATGGTGGAAGAGGGTAAAGCGCTGCATGAGTTACTTGCCGGCTTAATCAAGTTTCCACAGAAGTTGAAAAACGTTCGTGTAGCCCAGCGTTTCGCACCGGCAGAAGAGCCTGCTTTGCAAAAAGCCATCGCCATGGCCAATGAAAAGCTCAACGGTCTTGGTCGAGTTTTGTTGCGTGCTTCGGGTACGGAACCACTGATTCGCGTGATGGTCGAAGGCCGTGATCAAGAAATGGTGGACGAATTAGTCGACTATTTGGCTGCCGAAGTAGAGCAGGTTGCGCTACAGAAGAGTCAGCAATTGGCTGATTCTTAACTTAAAAATCAGTAATTAGCGCTTGATATGGGCTGGACAATTGCCTAAAATGAGCGCCTCTAAATTAGGGGTATCACTATGACACGTCGCAAGATAGTCGCAGGTAACTGGAAAATGAATGGCTCTGCTGAGTCCGTAGTTGAACTGGTTAAAGGCCTAAACGCCTGTGATACCGTTGATGTGGTGGTGGCGCCAACATTCGTATACTTGCCGTTAGTCGCACAACAATTGGTGGATTCACCGATTAAGTTGGCAGCGCAAAACGTGTCGGAATACACGTCAGGCGCTTACACCGGAGAAGTAAGCTTGTCTATGTTACAAGACTTCTCCGTGTCTCATGTGATTTTGGGACACTCTGAGCGTCGTGCTCTGTTTGCAGAAACAGATGCTCAGGTGGCGAAGAAAGTCGCAGCAACTATCGCTGCTGGCCTAACGCCAATCCTATGCGTCGGTGAAACACTAGAACAACGCGAAGCAGGTACCACTCTTGAAGTGTGTAATGCTCAGGTTGATGCAGTGTTGAACGAAATCGGCGTAGAGTTGTTCGAGAAAGTTGTAGTTGCCTACGAGCCTGTTTGGGCGATCGGTACGGGTAAGTCTGCAACATCAGAACAAGCTCAAGAAGTACATAAAGGTATTCGAGATAACATTGCCACTCAGTCGGCTGAAATTGCGCAAAAAATCGCTATTTTGTACGGCGGCAGTGTTAAAGCATCTAACAGCGCAGAGCTATTTGCTCAGGCTGATATCGATGGCGCTCTTGTTGGGGGTGCATCACTGGATGCTCAAGAATTTAATTCGATCATAGAATCTGCGAAGTAGAAAAATGGAAGCTTTAGTTTTAGTTGTTCATGTATTAGCTGCTGTTGCTATCATCGGGTTGGTATTGATTCAGCAAGGTAAAGGCGCTGATGCAGGTGCTTCCTTTGGTGGTGGCGCATCACAAACAGTGTTCGGTAGCCAAGGTGGCGGTAGCTTCTTCGGTAAATTAACAGCTGTTTTTGCCCTTGTATTCTTTTTGACTAGCTTTGGCTTAGCGTTTTTCGCAAGCGAGCAAGCAAAAACTGTGAACGGCGGTTTGGATTTCGTACCAAGCGCGTCACAAGTGGAAGAAACTGTGGAAATGCCAGCGATTGATACAGCCGCTGAAGAATCTGCAGCGAACCAGGATATCCCTACAGTAGAGTAACGCTCTACAAAAAAATGCCGATGTGGTGGAATTGGTAGACACGCCATCTTGAGGGGGTGGTGGCCTACGGCTGTGCCGGTTCGAGTCCGGCCATCGGCACCATTTCTTGAGAAGGGCGCATTGTTGTAGTACAATGTGCCCCTCGTTGACGCGGGATGGAGCAGTCTGGTAGCTCGTCGGGCTCATAACCCGAAGGTCGTCGGTTCAAATCCGGCTCCCGCAACCAACCTAGTCTTATTATGTTCACATAATGAGATTAAGGTCTGAGAAGATCTTATAGTTTGGATGGCCCCTTTATGGGGTTTTTTGCTATCTGAACTACTGTTAAATGGGCCGCGAGCCCGTTTTTTGTTTCTACGCTTTTTATCGGAGAAGTCATTTGTCTACTAAGTTCACACAACTAGAAGAGCTTATCAGGCCCGTTGTTGAAGGTTTGGGCTTTGAATTTTGGGGGCTCGAATACATTTCTCAAGGCAAGGATTCTGTTCTACGTGTCTTTATAGAAACAGATGCCGAGAAAGGAATTGATGTAGAAGATTGTGCATCCGTCAGTCGCCAAGTGAGCGCGATTATGGATGTAGAAGACCCTATTTCTGGCGAATACCACCTAGAGGTGTCATCACCTGGTTTGGATCGCCCATTATTTGAACTCAGTCAGTACCAACGTTTTATTGGTTCTGTTGTGTCATTACGCCTGCGTGTGCCGTTTGATGGTCGCCGCAAATTTAAAGGTCAGCTCACCGGCATTGAAGGTGATGAAGTGGTGCTGCTCGTAGATAGCGAAGAGTACTTGCTGCCAATCGAGTTGATTGAAAAAGCAAACATTGTTCCTCAGTTTTAATTTATTCAACCTTTGAGAGAGGCTAAAAGGATGAGCAAAGAAATTCTTTTGGTAGTAGAAGCGGTATCCAACGAAAAAGATGTACCAAAACAGGTAATTTTTGAGGCCGTAGAAACTGCATTAGCAAGCGCTGCAAAACGTCGTTTTGAAGGCGAAGTAAAAGTACGTGTATCCATCGATCAACGTACAGGTGATTACAAAACATACCGTCAGTGGGACATCGTCGCAGACGAAGATTACTCTGCTCCAGATTCAGAATTAACCACTGATGACATGGAAGAGATGGGTCTAAACATCGCGGCTGGTGAGATCTACGAAGAAGAAATCGAATCAGAAGAATTTGGCCGTATCGCGGCGCAAACTGCTAAGCAAGTAATCGTACAAAAAGTACGTGAAGCAGAGCGTGCGAAAATGGTTGCTCAGTACAGCGACAAAGTAGGCAAACTAGTTCACGGTCAAGTGAAAAAAGTGACCCGTGACAGCCTAATCATCGACCTAGGTGAAAACGCTGAAGCATCTTTGCCAAAAGACGCCCTAATCAACCGCGAAACCTTCCGTCTAAACGATCGTATTCGTGCGTTGCTACAAGAAATTCGTGAAGACAACCGTGGTTCACAGTTGGTGCTTTCACGTACTTCTCCAGAATTCATGGTGGAACTGTTCCGTCTTGAAGTACCTGAAATCGCAGAAGAAGTGATCGAAATCCGTGGCGCAGCCCGTGATCCAGGTTTACGTGCGAAGATTGCTGTGAAAACCAGCGACCGTCGTATTGATCCTATCGGTGCTTGTGTCGGTATGCGTGGCGCACGTGTACAAGCCGTTTCTAACGAAATGAACGGTGAGCGTGTTGATATCGTGCTTTGGGATGACAACCCAGCACAGCTAGTAATCAACGCAATGGCTCCTGCAGAAGTAGACTCAATCGTAATTGACGAAGACTCTCACTCTATGGACGTAGCAGTGAAGAGTGACAACCTTGCTCAAGCGATTGGTCGTAACGGTCAAAACGTTCGTCTGGCGTCAGCTCTAACTGGCTGGACTCTAAACGTAATGACAGCGGAAGATGCGCAAGCGAAACAACAAGAAGAATCACAAAAGCTGATTGATCTATTTGTGACTGCTTTGGACATCGACGACGACCTAGCAATCCAGCTAGCCGAAGAAGGCTTTGCAACCATTGAAGAAGTTGCATATGTGCCGATGGAAGAGATGCTAGACATCGACGGATTTGATGAAGATTTGGTAAACGAACTACGTACTCGTGCCAAAGAAGCGCTATTGAACCAAGCACTGCAAGCAGAAGAGCAGCTTGAAAGTGCGAAGCCAGCACAAGATTTGTTGGAAATGGAAGGCATGGATAACCACCTAGCCTTGGTTCTAGCGTCGAAAGGCGTTGTAACGATGGAAGATTTGGCAGAGCAATCAGTTGACGAGTTAATTGAGATTGATGGCATGGATGAAGAGCGTGCCGCAGCACTAATTTTGACAGCGCGTGCACCATGGTTTGCTGAATCTGAATAAAATCTGAGTAAAAAGGGGGAACTTAATGACAGTTCAAACCGTTAAGATATTATCCGAACTGGTGAACACACCAGTCGAGAAACTATTAACTCAGATGAAAGATGCTGGTCTGCCTCATAAGAGCGCAGACCAAGAAGTGTCTGATGTTGAGAAACAAGTACTGTTAAACTACCTTAAGCGTCAGCATGGCGACTCAGGTGAAGCCGAAGGTGAGCAACGCATTACCCTTCAGCGTCGCACTAAGAGCACGCTTTCAGCAGGGGCTGGTAACAAGACTGTTAACGTTGCGGTTAAGAAAAAACGCACTTACGTGAAGCGCACAGATGTCGATGAAGAGCTACAACGCCAGCAAGAAGTGCTAGCAGAGCAGCGCGCGGCAGAAGAGCAAGCACGTATCGAGGCTGAGAAAGCTCGCGAAGAGGCGGCAAAACTTGAAGCCGAACAGGCAGCTAAGGCAAAAGCCGAAGCTGAAGAACTAGCTCGTAAAGACGCTGAACGCCAACAACAAGAGCGTGCAGCAGCAGACCGAGCAGCACAGCAAACGGAGCCAAACGACTCCGATATGGGAGCGGATAAACTCGTGGAAAATTCGAAAGAGACCAAAACCAATCGTAAGGTTTCTCAAGCAGCTGGTGAAGCCAAAAGCGGACCAGCACCGAAAGGTAAGAAAGCTGCACCTAAGCAACAAAACGATCGTAAAGATGACAAGCCACGTGGCCGTGCGGACCAGAAGCGTTCCGGCCGTATTTCTATGAATGACGACGATGAGTTTTCTCGTCGCGGTGGCAAGCGCAAGCTTAAGAAACCAGCGAAACAAGAGCACGGCTTCCAGAAGCCAACGGCTCCGATCATTCACGAAGTAGCATTGCCTGAAAGTATCACGGTTGCAGAATTGGCTGACAAAATGGCCATCAAAGCGGCTGAAGTGATCAAGGTGATGTTCAAGATGGGCGCGATGGCGACCATCAACCAAACGATCGACCGTGACACAGCAACCCTAGTGGTTGAAGAAATGGGTCACAAAGTTAAGTACATCGATGAAAACGCCCTAGAGAACGACATGATCGACTCTATCGATTACGAAGGTGAAGCGATCAAGCGTGCACCAGTTGTAACGGTAATGGGTCACGTTGACCACGGTAAAACATCGCTACTTGACTACATCCGTACAACACGCGTTGCTGCTGGCGAGTCTGGCGGTATCACGCAGCACATTGGTGCTTACCATGTAGAAACTGACCACGGTATGGTCAGCTTCCTTGACACACCTGGACACGCGGCGTTTACAGCAATGCGTGCACGTGGTGCGCAAGCGACGGACATCGTAATCCTAGTGTGTGCGGCAGACGACGGCGTAATGCCGCAAACCATTGAAGCGATCCAGCACTCTCGTGCAGCGGGCGTACCAATGGTGGTTGCGATCACTAAGGTTGATAAAGAAGCGGCTGACATCGACCGCGTTAAGAACGAACTAGTAGCACAAGAAGTCGTGCCTGAAGAATGGGGCGGTGACGTTCAATTCGTAGGTGTTTCTGCTAAGTCTGGTCAAGGTATCGACGAGCTTCTAGAAGCGGTGCTTCTGCAAGCAGAAGTACTTGAACTAACTGCGGTACCAAGCGCTCCAGGTAAAGGTGTAGTGGTTGAATCTCGCCTAGACCGTGGTCGTGGTTCAGTGGCAACGGTTCTAGTACAGAACGGTACCCTGAAGAAAGGTGACATCGTACTAGCGGGCCTACAAATGGGCCGTGTTCGTGCGTTGTTGGATGAGAACGGTAAGACAGTTGAGTCTGCTGGTCCATCTATCCCAGTTGAGATCCTAGGTCTTGACGGTACGCCTGATGCGGGTGAAGAGTTCATCGTAGTTGCCGACGAGCGTAAAGCCCGTGAAGTTGCGAACTTCCGTCAAGGTAAATACCGTGAAGTACGTTTCGCACGTCAGCACTCTGCTAAGCTTGAAAACCTATTCTCTGGCATGGGCCAAGAAGAAGTGGGCACGCTGAACATCGTATTGAAAGCCGACGTTCGTGGTTCTTTGGAAGCCTTGACTAAGTCTTTGACTGACCTAAGTACTGACGAAGTAAAAGTAAACGTAGTATCGAGCGGTGTCGGTGGTATCACTGAAACTGACGCGACCCTAGCGCTTGCTTCAAACGCGGTAATCTTCGGTTTCAACGTACGTGCGGACAACTCTGCGAAGCAGTTCATCGAACGTGAAAACGTAGACCTACGTTACTACAGCGTCATCTACAACATCATCGACGATGTGAAACAAGCGCTTTCAGGTATGTTGACGCCAGATCTACGTGAAGAAATCGTAGGTACGGCAGAAGTACGTGACGTATTCCGTTCGCCTAAGTTCGGTCTAGTAGCAGGTTGTATGGTGCTTGAAGGTACGGTTTACCGTAACGAGAAAATCCGTGTCCTACGTGACAACGTGGTAATCTTCGAAGGTGAACTAGAATCTCTACGTCGCTTCAAAGACGCTGTTAACGAAGTCCGTCAAGGTATGGAATGTGGTATCGGCGTTAAGAACTACAACGACGTGAAAGAAGGCGATAAGATCGAGGTCTTCAAGACTATCGAAGTCGCTCGTACACTTTAATACAGGGATACATAATGGCAGGCGAATTCAGTCGTACTAGTCGTATCGGTGACCAGCTCCAAAAGGAGCTGGCATCCCTAATACAATTTGAAGTGAAAGACCCACGTCTGGGTATGGTAACGATCAACGAAGTACGCGTTGCAAAAGATCTAGGGTATGCGGATGTTTACTACACCGTGCTAGGCCTTGATGACAACGCGGAGCGCTTGGCTGAAAACCAAGCGGCACTGGAAAGTGCGAAAAACTTCTTGCGTTCCCGTCTTGCGAAAGAAGTGAAGCTGCGCATCATGCCGCACCTACGTTTCCACTACGATAACAGCGTAGTAAACGGTGCTCGCATGTCAGCGTTGATTGACGAAGCTGTTCGCAAGGACCAGAAACAAGACTCAAACGAAGAGTAAGCGATTACCATGGGTAAAACGCAATGGCGCGCCATTGATGGCGTCGTGCTTTTAAACAAACCTCTGGGTCTGAGCTCTAATCAAGCGTTACAAAAAGTTCGCCGTGTGTTCCGTGCTGCCAAAGCCGGACACACGGGGGCACTTGACCCACTTGCCACTGGCATGCTGCCGCTGTGTTTAGGCGAAGCGACCAAATTCTCGCAATTCCTGCTCGACGCTGATAAGCGCTACATCACCTGTATTGAACTGGGTATTCGTACCACCACAGGCGATAAAGAAGGCGATATCCTCACCAACGAAACCGTGCCCCAGCTTTCTGATGACGAATTAGAAACGCTATTAAACCGTTTCCGTGGCGAGATCGAGCAAGTACCACCGATGTACTCTGCGTTGAAACACGAAGGCAAGCCTTTGTACGAATACGCACGCCAAGGCATCACCATTGAGCGTAAACGCCGTAAAGTGTTTATCTCAAACTTGCAGGTACTAGAGCGCACAGAAAACACCCTAACTTTGGACATTAGCTGTTCCAAAGGCACTTATATCCGCACCATTGGTGAAGATATCGGTGAAGCCATGGGCTGTGGCGCGCATCTTAAAACCCTGCATCGGGTGTCGACGGCGGGTTACGATCCGGCGGACATGCTGACCATCGAAGATTTTGAAGCCCTTGCCGAACAAGGTGAAGACATCCTCGATCAACAGCTAATGGGCTCGGATACCGCCGTGTTGCATTTGCCGGAAGTTGTCATGTCAGTGCAAGAATCCCAAGATATAGTGTTTGGTAGATTGCTGAACGACACACGTGGTTTCGACGAAGGTCAATTGCTACGCCTATACGTGGAAGGCACACGTGCTTTCATGGGCTTAGGCGAAGTGAAAAAAGGCAAAATTAAGCCACATCGAATAGTAAATACGAGTGAGTTAGCGAAAAAATAGTGCTAGAATACTCGGCCCTAGGGTAACTGAAAATATGCTCGGCTATCCTGGACATTTTCATAGCATATTAATTGGAGATAAAGATTATGGCATTGTCTGCAGAACAAAAAGCAGCATTGGTTGCTGAGTTTCAAGTAAAAGAAGGCGATACTGGTTCACCAGAAGTTCAAGTTGCATTGCTAACTAAGAACATCGAAGGTCTACAAGATCACTTCAAAGATCACAAAGGCGATCACCATTCTCGTCGCGGTCTAATTCGCATGGTAAACCAGCGCCGTAAATTGCTGGACTACCTAAAGCGTAAAGACGCTGCACGTTACACTAGCTTGATCAAAAAGCTAGGTCTACGTCGCTAAGACAGAGAAAGGGCCATATAATATGGCCCTTTTTTCTTTATAGGCCTCCCAAGGGACAGCCTGTACTTCAAATGTGTTTTGCGGCCCGATCAAGAGCTGAAAGAGTTAAGAATACATTTGAGTACTGGCTACTAAAGATTGTCTTTGGGAGAAAGTTACAAAAAATAAGTTAAAGGAATACGAGTGAGTATTACGACTAAAACTTTCCAATACGGAAATCAAGAAGTTACCCTAGAAACAGGCCGTATCGCACGTCAAGCGACAGGTGCTGTTCTATGTACAATGGGCGATGCACAGGTTCTTGCAACAGTAGTAGGCGCGAAGAGCGCAAACGCTGGTCAAGACTTCTTCCCACTGTCTGTACACTACCAAGAGCGTACTTACGCGGTTGGTAAAATCCCAGGTGGTTTCCTAAAACGTGAAGGCCGTCCTTCAGAAAAAGAAACCCTAACGTCTCGTCTAATCGACCGTCCAATTCGTCCACTGTTCCCGAAAGGCTTCATGAACGAAGTACAAGTTGTTTGTACTGTAATGTCGACGAACACTAACCTAGACGCTGACATCCCAGCAATGCTTGCGACTTCTGCAGCACTGGCGATCTCTGGTATCCCATTCAACGGCCCAATCGGTGCAGCACGTGTTGGCTTCAACGATGAGTCTGGCTACGTTCTTAACCCACTAAACTCTGAGCTAGCAGAATCTCTACTAGACATGGTGGTTGCGGGTACTAAAGACGCCGTACTAATGGTTGAGTCTGAAGCACAAGAGCTGACTGAAGACGAAATGCTAGGTGCGGTGCTTTACGCACACAAAGAAATGCAAACTGCTGTTCAAGCGATCAACGAATTTGCCGCAGAAGCTGGCAAACCACGTTGGGACTGGGCGCCAGAAGCGACTAACGAAGAACTGAAAGCAGCGGTAGCTTCTGGCTTCGCAGCGCAAATCGAAGAAGCGTACACGATCTCTGACAAGATGGCTCGTTACGCGAAACTAGGTGAAGTTCGTGCCGCAGCGATCGCAGCGCTAGTAACAGAAGAAGGTGCTTTCTCTGAAGCTGACGTAGCCGGTGCATTCGGTAAGCTTGAGAAAAACATCGTTCGTCGTCGCGTCATCGACGGCAAGCCACGTATCGACGGCCGTGACAACAGCACTGTTCGTCCAATCGCGGTTGAAGTAGGCATGTTGAAGAAAACTCACGGTTCTGCTTTGTTCACACGTGGTGAAACACAAGCCATCGCTACTTGTACACTAGGTACAAGCCGTGACGCTCAGATCGCTGACGGTCTAGCGGGCGAATCGAAAGACAGCTTCATGCTGCACTACAACTTCCCTCCTTACTCTGTAGGTGAGTGTGGTCGTATGGGCGGTGTAGGTCGTCGTGAAATCGGTCACGGTCGTCTAGCACGCCGTGGTGTACAAGCGGTGCTTCCTTCAGAAGACGAATTCCCATACACAATCCGCGTAGTATCTGAGATCACTGAATCGAACGGTTCAAGCTCAATGGCGTCTGTGTGTGGTGCGTCTCTATCTATGATGGACGCTGGTGTTCCTCTTAAAGCGCCAGTTGCGGGTATCGCAATGGGTCTTGTTAAAGAAGACGACGGCTTCGCAGTCCTAACTGACATCCTAGGTGACGAAGACCACCTAGGTGACATGGACTTCAAAGTAGCGGGTACTGAAGAAGGTATCACAGCGCTACAGATGGACATCAAGATCGAAGGTATCAACGAAGAGATCATGGACATCGCCCTAACTCAAGCGATGGAAGCACGTAAGCACATCCTACGTGAAATGGCTCAAGTCATTGGCTACGCTCGTCCAGAAGTATCTCCGAATGCACCATCTATGGCGACATTCAAGATTGATCCTGAGAAGATCCGTGAAGTTATCGGTAAAGGCGGTGCAACAATCCGTTCTATCACTGAAGACACTGGCGCTTCTATCGACCTAGACGACGACGGTACTGTACGTATCTACGCGCCAGATAAATCAGCATCTGATGCGGCAATGCTACGTATCCATGAAATCACTGCAGAAGCAGAAGTAGACAAACTTTACCAAGGTAAAGTTGTTCGCCTAGCTGAATTCGGTGCCTTCGTGAACATCCTTCCAGGCAAAGACGGCCTAGTACACATCTCTCAGATCGCTGAAGAGCGCATCCGTGCAGTAGCTGACGTACTAGAAGAAGGCCAAGACGTAATCGTTAAGGTTCTTGACGTAGACGCTCGTGGTCGTATCAAGCTATCTATCAAAGAAGTAACAGAAGAAGAAAAAGCAGCATTCGTAGCTGGCTAATCTTAACTTCGCGTTAACTTCCTAAAAGGAGCACCTCGGTGCTCCTTTTTTATTGCCGATAGACAAGGGGTCAGACCCCTTGCTTATAAAGATCAGCTGATCGTCGCCAACAATATCGGTGTAAAAGGGCTCTGACCCCTTAACTGCCGAAGCTGCTATTCTCCAGCAAACTAGCCCTTGTGGGAGGGGCATCCTTGCCCCGATTTCATCGGTTTGGGATTTGCATATCTGAAGCAAATCGCAGTTTTGTAGGACCGCGGTTCCCGCGGGAATGGATATCGCAGTTTTGAAATAGATCGTCAGGGCTGCAGGTCTTCCAACCTCGGCCTCCCAACCCGCTTTGCGGCTCCCTCCCATGCAATTCAATTTGCTTGCGCACATCTCCGGTCGTTCCTCCCTTCGACCGTCAGCGCAAATCAAACGCATGGGATTGAGCTAAATAGTAAGGCCTAATATTTGCTCAAATTCTGAGCATGCAATAAAATGAATCTGTACCAATATTGGTACTTAAGGTGAGAGGTGGAAAATGCCCAATGTACATATTGGTTCATCATTCGATGATTTTTTAGAAGAAACAGGCGCATTAGCGGAAACCAATGCCGTTGCGATAAAACGCGTGATTGCTTGGGAAATCCAGAAAAAGATTGAACTTGAGCACATATCTAAAAGCACCATGGCTAAGCGCATGAACACAAGCCGTTCAGCATTAGATCGCCTGCTTGATCCGAACAACACCTCGGTGACATTACATACCCTTGATAACGCTGCAAAAGCCTTGGGCAAAACACTTAAAATTGAGCTAGCTTAATTTGTACGAGCCGATTGTATTCGGCGATTGGTCTCGCATATTTGAAGTAGATCGCAGAGGTTGCGGGCTTTCCAGCTTTGATTGCGCACATCTCCGGTCGTTCCTCCCTTCGACCGTCAGCGCAAATCAAACTCATGGAATGAAGCATGAAGAATTTTTAAAACAATAAATTATTCATTGTATTCTAAGCATAGGCTGGTCTATTCCGTTAGACCAAAATTTGCTTTCTTAGAAAGCATTTAATCTAGAAATAGGGAGTTACGACTAGACTTTGAAAAATTGTTTAATAGCGTAAATGTAACGCGTCACGATTTTTGGCATCATTTGGTGCAATATTTGTCAAAGTCCAATAATTTAGAATGTGAAACTAGGCTCCAGAAACAGCCTAGTCAACCATTAGCCTATATTCCATTTCAATAACTGCTTTAGTCAAGGCAACTAAAACTGCCGCCTCTTCAAAGGTTGTCTTTGTTTCTTCAAGATGGCCATGACCTGCGTTATTTTCATTACCTCGTAATACGAATAGCTTTTTACAGGCTTCCTTAATCTCTTTTGGAAGATTGCTTGACTGTTCGAAGTCACGAAAATGAAAGGTAGATTTACCTCTTTTTTCAGGACTTTGAGTAATAACTTTGCCTAGAACTTCGACTGCAGATCCCACTGCGTGAAGTGCTGCGCCAACATCTCGCTCCTCCATTGCTCGATCCATACGGTTAATTTGGAGTTTAATGCTGGAGTGAAATCTATCAGTAAAAGATGTTGTATTTTGTTTATTGAAAGCCTGAACATCTTTGAAGACTTCACAGTCTAAATAATGAGTTTCGTGAAGATACATCCATCTAGACCTCCAGCTATTTTGAAGCCCTTCTCTTTCCATCAGTCTATGTCCATGCTCACGATCACCATCATCAATATATTTGAGCAAGTTATCCGAATAGTAATGCATAAACTTAAATACAACTTCAGGGCAAGCCCTGTACATGCTATCAATACCACCAAACTCTCCTAGCATTGCAGTGGTTTTATCTTCTTCCAATTCAGCTAGCATCTGATTATCAGTCCAATATTGTAAGGCCGCCTGATCTTCCTCCTTCGAGATTCCTGCAATCATACGAGCCTCCATAAGCAAAGAAGTTGTTTCCCAATACCTTGGGCATTTTTTATGGTGTGCATAAGGGCATTTAGCTGGTACGCCAGCTTCTTCGCTTTTCTGAATGTACCAATCTCTATCTGGAATTATGGTTTGCGTCATTGCTGCTTTTCTCCTTGAAAGTTGAACTAAGTACTTTTTTTTAGGAGTGTACTCAAATCTGCTCCAGCCAAACAGGCGAACTAAGGCAAAGAATGGGATTGCGTTGATGGCAGGGCATAGCTGTCAGTGAAGTGGTAATAAGCCACCTAACTTAAAAAGAGACCATTCACTAAGCCTTTCTAAGTCTCAAAAACAAACCAGTTTCATGAAGAACTGGTTTTATACGCTGAGTTAAACAATCGTGGGCAGATGTAAATTTATCAGTGATAAAGTAGGTAGAT